>NZ_JBMFQK010000007.1:0-87770 GCF_049968615.1 Dictyoglomus sp.
TCCAGCGCCGATGGTACTACCCTGGCGACGGGGTGGGAGAGTAGGTCATCGCCAGAGAGCCTTCCTCCCTTTTTTTTTGTTACTTCATCTCATGAGGGTAAGGTACTCTGGGATGTCTAACTTCTATTAAGGTCTTAATGAAGCTTTGGGATATCTTTTCTAACTCTTCAAGAGTAAGTCTACTGTTTTCTAATTGTCCATCATTTAGTTTTTCTCTTATTACATCTCTAACTACTTTTTCAATGTTTTCAGGGGTAATATTTTTAAGGCTTCTTGTTGCAGCTTCAACACTATCCGCTAACATTACAATTGCAGCTTCTTTTGATTTCGGTTTAGGCCCTGGATATCTGAAATCTAATTCAGGCACTAGTTGATTTGGGTTTAATTGTTTTTGTTTCATGTAAAAGTACGAAAGTAGACTGGTTCCGTGATGTTGTTCCACGATATCTATGATGTTTTTAGGAAATTTGTGTTTATTTAGTATTTCTGCTCCATCCTTGGGATGAGATTTAATTATGATGGCACTGAGATAGGGGGAAAGGTCATCATGAGGATTCTTTTGATTAGGTAGGAGATTTTCAATAAAATATTGTGGCCTTTTCATTTTCCCAATATCGTGGTATAAAGAAGCAATTCTTACAATTTTCTGACTTGCTCCAGACGCTTCTGCGGCTCTTTCGGCAAGATTTCCCACAATTAAGCTATGATAGTATGTTCCAGGTGCCTCCATAATTAATTCTCTTAATAATGGATGATTGGGATTTGTTAATTCGAATAACTTTAATGGACTTGCAAGTCGGAATAGATCCTCTATTATAGGAATAAGTCCTATGGCAAGAATACCAGAGATTATGGGATTTATTACGCTATAAATTGAATCAGAAAGATTTATATATACTTCTTGATAGGCATACTTGATGAGTAGAATTGCAAAAATTCTCAGGAAGGTTAATACAAAAGAGGTTTTAAGATAGGTTACTCTATCTTCTAACCTTCGTAGTCCTCTATAAATAAAGACAAAATCAAAAATCAAAAGAATAGGTATTATAAACGATCTTAGAAAGATTGAAGATAGTAGTATCAGAGAAAGACTAAGAATTGCATAATCGGGGAAGTCTGTTAGGCTCAATACTATAAAGAGGAGAGTGTTTATAGGTGCAAGATATATGGAATAAAAGGAGAAAACTTTTGAAATGATTAACCCAGATAAGAATATGGTATTTATAAAAAGAAAGATGTTTAAGTCTTTTACATTTACTTGTCCAAAGTAGAATATAAGAGCAATTAGAGATAGATGGAGAAAGGCGGTAAGTAAAAATAAGCTTAGAAATCTTAAGATGTTTTTAGGGGATAAAGTATATCCTAAAGCTTCTAATATTTGAAACTTTTCTTTAGTTACTTTTTCACCCTTTTTTAAGATTATTTCTCCTTTCGAAATTATCCTTTCGATAGGTTTTATTGACTTTATAAGTTCTGCTTTTTTATTTTCCGTTTCTTTAATATCTATGAACATATTTGGAACAATAAGGGTATCACTCAATTTTTTACTTATATCTTGAGGAAGCCTTAACTCATAGACCAAGAATCTAATAAATTCTTGTTTCTTAGTACCTATTTCTTCCTCTTTAATTCCTTTTGAATAATTTTCAATAATCCAACTTTCAATTTTTTTTCGAAGGGTATTTACCGTAGATAACTGTAATCTAGAGATGTAGCTATAAACTTCTGGATGTTCAGAGCTTTGAGAGAAAAGTTCTGAGAGTTTTGATAACATTTTTATAGTGATATTTTGATCCACAGTATATATGGGTTTAAATTGAGAAAGTAACAAATTTTTAATTCTTTCAGTTTCGGTTTCGTCTCTATATATCACTGTTCTTAGAGCTATGATATCTTTAGGGGCTATGTTATTGATTTTCAATGGAGGAATAAAAATAAAATCAAGGGTTAATACTAATAGGTCCCCTAAAAGGAATAAAACCAGGATTAATAAAAGATTATGTTTGAGATTTTTGCTTATTTCTGTTTTGAATTTTTTAAAATACTTATATAAGTTTTTATAGTCAGTAAACTCTTTTTTCATGATGTTAAATATTTTATCATTTATTGACCTCTTTTTCACTATAATATATAATAAACTTGGCTTTGGGGAGTAGCCAAGCTGGTAAGGCAGCGGACTTTGGATCCGCCATTCGCTGGTTCGAATCCAGCCTCCCCAGCCAATTTTTTATTATCCCTTTTAATGTTTATGAATGATTTTAAGGCTATTATTTTGGCTGCTGGTCAAGGTAAAAGGATGAAGACTGATTTACCTAAGGTTCTTCATCCCCTCTATGAAAACACCCTTTTAGAATTTCTACTCGAAACAGTAAAAACTGTCTTTGAAAAGGAATATATTTTGGTGGTAAGTCCAAAGGTAAGGACTTACTTAAATTCTATATCGGAGGAGAACGTCGTAATTCAAGATGTCCCTTTAGGAACAGGAGACGCTGTAAAAAGGTTAGAAAATTGGTTAGACGCTTATGAAGGAGATGTATTGATACTTCCAGGAGATATGCCTCTTATTAAAAGTGAAACCTTAATAAAAATTTGTAATGTACATAGAGAAAACAATAATATTTGTACCTTGGTTACAACTTTTTTAGATAATCCTTGTGGATATGGGAGAGTAGTAAGGGATAAGAATGGAGAGGTTTTGAAGATTGTTGAGGAAAAAGATGCTACGGAAGAAGAGAAAAAAATTAAAGAAATAAATACATCGGTCTATGCTTTTAAATGGAGAGAACTAAGAGAGGTTTTACAACTTTTGAAAAACGATAATGCTCAAGGAGAATTTTACCTCACCGATGTGATAGAAATCTTTAATAAAAGGAATTTAAAGATTGGTACGGTAGTTGTCGATTCTGTTGAGGTTTTAGGCGCAAATACTCAGGAAGAGTTAAGCACTTTAAGAAAGATATTGAAGGAAAGAATAAATAAAATTAATATGAATAATGGAGTGATAATTATAGATCCGGATACAGTTATTATTGGACATAAGGTATCAATTGAAAAAGATGTTATAATACAGCCTGAAGTTTTTATATTAGGAAATTATGTAATTAAAAAGAATTCTTATATTGGTCCCTTGTCTTACATAAATTCTAAGACTGAATAAGAAGGAGAATGGAAGATGGGACAGAGATGTTTAGCTCTTTATAGTGGTACTTCAAACAGGGAGCTTGCCGAAGAAGTTGCGAAATACTTAGGGATTGAATTAGGAGAGATTGAGATTAGAAGATTTTCAGACGGTGAGATTTATGCAAGAATTGCAAAGAGTGTGAGGGGAGCAGAGGTTTATGTTATTCAATCTTTGGGAAGTAAAGTTAATGAGTATTTTATGGAACTTCTTATAATCATTGATGCTTTAAAGAGAGCTTCTGCTGATGAGGTTACCGCAGTTATTCCTTATTATGCTTATGCAAGGCAAGATAGAAAGACTAAATCAAGAGAGCCCATATCTGCGAAGCTTATAGCTAATCTTTTAACAGTTGCAGGAGCTTCTCGTGTTGTTACTATGGATCTTCATGCTGGACAAATTCAGGGATTTTTTGATATTCCTGTAGACAATTTGTCAGCTTTACCTCTTTTTACAAGATATTTTCAAGATAAAAATCTTAAAAATCCGGTAGTGGTCTCTCCGGATATAGGGGGAGTAACAAGGGCAAGAGCTCTTGCTGATAGGTTACATACACCCTTAGCTATAATATACAAAAGAAGACCAGCACCTGAAGTTGCGGAAGTGGAAGAAATTATTGGAGAGGTAGAGGAGAGAGATGTTATAATATGTGATGATATTGTTACTACTGGGAACACATTGTTTTCAGCTGCTAAACTTCTCAAATTAAAAGGGGCGAGGGATATTTATGCAGCGGTGACTCATGGTATATTAACTAATGATGCCCATAAAAAATTGCAAGAATCTGAAATAAAGGAATTGGTAGTAACTAATACAATACCTATACCGTTAGAAAAGAGGGTACCAAGGTTAACTATTATTTCTATAGGAAATCTACTTGGAGAAGCCATAAAGAGAATTTCTAACAAAGACTCTCTAAGTTCATTATTTGATTAAAAACTCATAAGGAGGTAAGAAAAAATGGAAATAACCGAGATAAAAGTAAAGAAAAGAGATAAAATAGGTAAACAGTTTGCTAAAAAATATAGAAGGTCTAATTTAATACCTGGAGTCGTTTATGGGGCTCACTTAAAAGAAAATATTCACATATTAGTAGAAAAAAAAGATTTATGGAGCTTAATAAAGAAAGGGCATGCTAAGGAACAACACCTTCTAAGGCTTATAATAGAGAATGGAGAAAATACCATAACTGAAAATGCTATTTTGCAAGATTTACAAATAGATCCTATAAAAGATGAATTTCTTCACGTAGATTTTCATGCTATAACCCTGGAAGAACTGGTCGATGTTTATGTCCCTATATTACTTGTAGGAGAAGCTAAAGGTATAAAGCAGGGTGGTATATTGCAACATGGAGTTGAGGAGATCTTGATAAGAGCTCTCCCCTTGGATGTGCCTCCTCATATAGAGGTAGATATAACGGATCTTGAAATAGGCGAATCCATAACTGTTGGAGATCTTAAGTTTCCTGAAAATATTAAAGTTTTGACTCCTTTAGATGAAGTGGTTGTAGGCATAATTCCTCCTAAGGGATATACTGAGGAGGTTACTACTGGGGAAGCACAAACAGAGTCTCAAACTTAAAATTTTTATAAGGAGTGAGAATTAAAATGATTAAAATTGTAACTGATAGTACTGCTGCGCTTCCTAAAGAATATGTAGAAAAATACGACGTAACGGTTGTACCACTAAAAGTTGCTTTTGGAGATGAAGTTTATAGAGATGGAGTAGATATTACCCCTGAAATATTTTTCAAAAAGGTAAAAGAGAGTACTGTTTTTCCTAAAACCTCTCAGCCTTCTGTGGAAGAATTTTATCAAGCTTATCAAAATATTTTTGAGAAACATCCAGATACTGAGGCAATAATTTCTATTCATATTTCAGCAAAGTTAAGTGGAACTGTGGGATCTGCTAATGCTGCAAGGGAAATTCATCCTCAAAAAGATAAGATATTTGTTGTTGATTCAAAACTTACAGAACTTGCTCTTGGTGTTGTGGTAATTGAACTTGCAAAGGCTATAGAGAAAGGTGCAAAAGTAGATGATCTTATAAATCTTGCTGAGAAATTGTATCTAAATAGCAATACAAAATTTACGGTAGACACTTTGGAGTATCTCTATAGAGGTGGGAGAATTGGGGCAGCTCAAGCATGGATGGGAAGCATCCTGCAAATTAAACCCATCTTGGAATTGAGAGAAGGGGCTATTGAACCAGTGGAAAGGGTAAGAACTAAGCAAAAATTAAGGGCAAGAATTATTGAGCTTATTAAGGAATATGCAGGGAAAGATCCTGTAAAAATTGCTGTTGCTTACTCAGACAATTATGAAGAAGTCTTAGAGATATCTCAAGAGGTAAAAAATACTCTCAATATTACTGATTTTTATATGGGATTCTTTAGCTGTACTATTCTTTCTCATCTTGGTCCTGGCTCCTGGGGAATAATAGCTTTTAAAGAAGTTTAAGAAGGAGATGATGAATAAATTGTTACAACAGATAGTGGATGACTTAGATAAATTTTTGGCCATATTTCCTAATGATATAAAAAATAGATTAGAGCAAGATCCTGATATAAAGGATCTTATAGAAGTAGTGCTTGACCTTGGAAGAGAAATTGAGGCAAGATTTTACAAAAAGACTGTTATTTTCGAAGGAAGATTTACCACTGAGGAAGATCTAAATTATATTATCGCAAGAGTAGGGGAATTTAGTGGGGATAAGAGGGCAGGTATAGAAAGGACTCTTCATAGGATTTCCGCTATAGAGAATAGACATGGGAGGATAATTGGGCTAACCTGTAGAGTGGGAAGAGCTGTATTAGGAACGGTAGATATAATAAGAGATGTTATTGAAACAGGCAAAAATATACTTCTTCTAGGTAAGCCTGGTGTAGGTAAGACTACTCTTTTAAGAGAGACTGCAAGGGTTCTTGCTGATGAGCTTGGTAAAAGGGTTATTATTATTGATACTTCTAATGAGATTGGTGGAGATGGTGATATTCCCCATCCTGCCATAGGCAGAGCAAGGAGAATGCAAGTTCCAAATCCATCAAAACAGCACGATGTTATGATTGAAGCGGTAGAAAATCATATGCCTGAGGTTATTGTAATTGATGAGATTGGAACAGAACTTGAAGCGAAAGCTGCAAGAACTATTGCAGAAAGAGGTGTGCAGTTGATTGGGACAGCCCATGGTATAACTTTGCAAAATTTACTTCTCAACCCAACTCTTTCTGATCTTGTAGGGGGAATTCAGGTAGTTACTTTAAGTGATGAAGAAGCAAAAAGAAGAGGTACCCAAAAAACTGTCTTAGAGAGAAAGGCTCCTCCTACTTTTCAAGTGGTAATAGAGATTCAAGAGAGAGATAGGCTTGCTATTCATCATGATGTGGCAAAAACCGTTGATGCATTACTTAGAGGATATATTATAAAACCAGAGATAAGAGTAAGAACCCCTGAGGGAGAAGTTAAAAAGGTTGAAGCTCCTACTATTGAACCTGTGGAAGAAGAGGAAGAAGTATCGGTTTTTGGAAAGCCTGAGAAAATAGAGAAAAGAACAGAACCTTTAAGGATATTTCCTTATGGTATAAGCAGAAATAGATTGGAGAAAGCAATACGCAATTTAGGTGTTCCTGCTTTTGTAGTTAAAAATCTTTCTGAAGCTAATTGTCTTTTGATTCTAAAAGCACATCAAAAGAGAGCAAAGGATCTTTTGAAGGAGGCGGAGAAAAAGGGTATTAAAATTGCTGTATTAAGAAGCAATACTGTAACCCAGATAGAAAGATTTTTAAGCGAGGAATTTGGAATAGCTATAAGCAGTAAGAGTGATGCTGAGGAAGAAGCATTAAGAGAGGCTCAAGAGGGTATAGAATATGTATTAACTCATGATGAGCCTTACGAATTATCACCTCAACCTGCTTATATAAGAAGATTACAACATCAACTTATTCAACAGTATGGTTTACACTCCGAAAGTGTTGGAGTAGAACCTTTTCGCAAGGTAAGAATATATCCTTCTCATTAAGGAATATGAAAAATAATCTTTTTATAACCTTTGAAGGAATAGATGGATCTGGAAAGACTACGCAAGCTTTACTTTTAAAGGAGCATTTTGAAAGTAAGGGTTATAAAGTTCATCTTACGAGAGAGCCTGGAGGAACAGATGTGGGAAATAAAATAAGAGAAATACTTTTAAACCCTGCTTTTTCAATAAATTACTGGACAGAAGCCTTTTTGTATTTAGCATCCAGAGTAGAAAATACTATTAATATTATTAAAAAACTTAAGGAAAATTATGTAGTAATCTGTGAAAGGTATGCTGATTCAACCCTTGCTTATCAAGGATACGGAAGAAATTTACCTTTGGAACTTCTTGTAGAGATGAATCAGATAGCTACTTTTGGATTAAAGCCAAATCTTACTATTTTGATTGATTTAGATCCTGAATTGGCTTTGAGAAGAAAAAAAAGTTTTGATAGAATTGAAAGAGAAAACATAGAATTTTATTATAAAGTAAGAAAAGGGTACTTGGAGATTGCTAAAAAGGAAAAAGAAAGGTTCATAATAATACCTGGAGATTTGTCAAAAGGAGAGATTTTTAAAAGAATTGTTGAAGAAATAGAGAGAAAAAACCTTGGAGAGGTGCAGAAATGAAGTTAGTTTTTGCCATTATTCAGGAGGAGGATTGGAAAAAGGTAAGGGAGATTTTTATAGAACATAATTTTTCTCTTACCTTTTTCAAGAGTAAAGGAGGTTTTTTAGAGGAAGGGTCTGTAACACTGATGACAGTGGTAGATGATGATAGGTTTGAAGAAGTTTTGACTATTTTAAGAGAAAATTGTAAAGAAAGAGAAAAGATGATTATTCCTCCTCTTCCCTCCATAGAGTTACTAAGAACTGTGCCTATGCCTGTTAAAATAAAAGTAGGCGGAGCGGTAGTTTTTGCTGTAGATGTAAGCTATTTTGAAAAGATATAGTTATGGCATTTAAGGAAATAGTTGGTCAAAGACAAGCAGTAGAAATATTGAGAAAAGCTATTCATGAAAATAGGTTATCTCAAACTTATCTTTTTGTAGGACCCGAAGGCGTTGGTAAAAAACTAACTGCAATTTCTCTTGTTCAAGCCTTAAATTGTAAGATAGAACCCTTTGAGGGATGTGGTAAATGTGATATTTGTGAGGCTATTAAAAACCTTTCTTATCCTGACCTATTCTATATTGAGCCCGAGGGACAATGGTATAAAATACAACAAGTAAGAGAATTGAGAAAAGAAGCATATGTAAAGCCATACATAGGTGATTTGAAAGTGTTTATATTAGATGAAGCACATCAATTAAGAAATGAGGGGGCTAATGCTCTTTTGAAGATATTAGAGGAACCTCCAGAGCATACATTGTTTATTCTGATAGCTTACAGACCTGAATTATTACTACCTACAATTATTTCAAGAAGTCAAATCATAAACTTTACATATTTGACTTATGAAGAAGTACGGCGGATAATAGAAGATAAAGTTCCTGAAGATAGACTTGAAGTTCTTGTAAATTTATCCCAAGGAAGTGTAGGAAAGGCTTTTTTTTGGAATGATGAAAATAATTGGACAAAAAGGGTAGAACTATTTAAATATCTTACCCTTCTTAAGAAAGACAAATTATATTCTCCTTTTGACCTTGTTGATTTTTTAGCAGAAGAAAAGGATAATGAGAAGATCATAAGCTTACTTGAGCTTGTTCTTTTTTGGTGGAGAGATCTCTTTTTCTGGAAGCTTACAGGAGATGAAAAATATATCACTCAAAAAGATTTTTCTGTAGAGATAGCAAGAAAATCTCAGGAATATTCAATTTCAGAGTTAAAAACCTTTTTTAGATTAACTCAGGATGCTATAAGAGGTATTAGAAATAATGCTAATTTATTGTTGACTTTAGAGACTTTATTTTTGAGAGTAGGTTTGGGCTCGTGATGATGCTTGAGGATAAAGAAAGTATATACGTGGTAGGAATAAGATTAAGAAGTTTGAAGGTTTATTATTTCTCAACCACTGATCCTGATCTGAAAGTGGGAGATGTGGTAATAGTAAAGACTGTTCAAGGGATGGAAGCGGGAAGAGTAGTAATTCCTCCTTTTGTT
Source organism: Dictyoglomus sp. (assembly GCF_049968615.1). Classification (NCBI taxonomy): domain Bacteria; kingdom Pseudomonadati; phylum Dictyoglomota; class Dictyoglomia; order Dictyoglomales; family Dictyoglomaceae; genus Dictyoglomus; species Dictyoglomus sp. The sequence continues at coordinate 9,301 of NZ_JBMFQK010000007.1, forward strand.
CCTTCAGAAAATTTTGAACCCCCTTCTCCTCTAAAACCTATATTGAGAAGAGCAACTGAGGATGATTTAAAAAAAATAGAAGAGTATAGAGAAAAAGAAAGAGAAGTTCTTCGATTTGCACAAGAAAAAGCTAAGACTTTGAATTTACCTATGAAAATGCTTGCTTGTGAGATTAATTTTGATTACAGTAAAATTACTATACATTTTGCATCTGAAGAGAGAGTTGATTTTAGGGAGTTAGTAAAGGAACTTGCAGCTCAATATAAGACCAGGATTGAATTGCATCAAGTGGGAGTAAGGGATGAGGTAAGGTATTTAGGAGGTCTTGGAATTTGTGGAAGAGAAGTTTGTTGTCATCTTTATCTTCAGGATTTTGAATCTATTTCGGTAAAGATGGCAAAGGAACAGGGGCTCGCTTTAAACCCGTTAAAAATTTCTGGTATTTGTGGAAGATTAATGTGTTGTTTGTCTTACGAATATAAGACATATCAAGATATAAAAGCGAATTTACCTCCTAAGGGTACAGTAGTGGAGACGAGACAAGGAAAAGGAGTGGTTGTAGATCATCATGTACCGTTAAATAAGCTGGTTGTGGAGTTTGATGAAGAAAGAAGAGAGTTAGTCTCTTTAGACGAGATTGAGAAAATCTATACGAAAGAGGAAAAAGAAAGGGATAAAGATAAAGTTCTTGAGAAGATACTTAAGATGTTAGAAGAAGATGATGAGCAAGGCTGATGGAAGCTGTTTCTCTTGAGGAGATTAAGCTATTTTTTTGGAGAAGGGGTTATCAAATTGACGAATGTTGTCAAAAAGAAAGGATAATATTACCCAAGGATTTATCCTTAGAAGGGGACTATTTTAATTTCCTCTCTCATTATAGGTTTAGAAGACTATTAAGTGATATAATTCACTCTCAGGATAATGGAAGGGTCAATCTTGAAAAACTATTTTCCCGATGGAATTTAGAAGAGATAAGAGAATACTGGGAATTTCTAGTTAAAAGCGGAATTTTAACTTTAGTTAATGAGAATTATTATTTTTCCTATCCCTATATTGATAATTTTGGGGAAACTCTTGAGTGGTATATATCTGGTTTATTAGTGAAGGAGTTTAAGATGCCTACAGTTTGGGGTGTAAAAATCAGAGAACTAAAGGGTGGAGGAGACTTTGACGTCCTTTCTATTCTTGAGGGATATTTACTATATATAGAATGTAAAACCAGTCCTCCTAACAATGTAAGATTAAGGGAAATTTGGGAGTTTCTTCGAAGAAGGGAGGAATTAAAACCTAAGATTACTATACTTTTTATTGATACTACTCTTAAAATTGAGAGAAATATAACGGAGAATGTGAAATATCTTCTTGATAAGAGATTTGCTAAAGACAAAAATAATGTACTTTTAAAATTAAAAGAAGGGATATATGCGTTTGATAAAAGTTTATATATAATGCAAAGTAAGGGTGAGATGGTTAAAAATTTTCAATTAGTTTTTAGAGATTTTTTGAATGGATAAGCAGGAAAGATTATTTAAAGAGGATAATAGTTATGAACCCCTCTCTTTTAGGATGAGACCAAGAACTCTTGAGGAGTTCCTTGGGGCAGAGGATATTATTGGAGAAAAATCTTTTTTGAGGAAAGCTATTAATAAAGGGTATCTTCCATCTCTCATCATTTATGGCCCTCCTGGATCTGGAAAAACTACTTTATCAATACTTTTGGCAAAGGCTATAAATGCTGAATTTATAGAACTTAATGCTGCTATTGTGGGGGTACAGGAGTTAAAGGAAGCTTTGCAGAAAGCAAAAAGAAATCTTGAACTTTATAATAAAAGAACAGTACTTTTCCTTGACGAAATACATCATTTTAATAAGCTTCAACAAGATGTGCTTCTTCCTTTTGTAGAAAGGGGAATAATGATTCTTATAGGGGCAACTACAGAAAATCCCTTTTTTAGCCTAAATACTACTTTACTATCAAGGTGTAGATTAGTAGAATTGAAGCCTCTTTCTAAGGAAAACATTGAGAGAATTATAAAGAGGGCTTTAGAAGATAAGGAGAGGGGACTTGGAGAGAGGGATTTAGAGATTAACGAGGATGCTATGGAAGAAATTGTTAGATTTGCAAATGGTGATGCGAGAATAGCTTTAAATACTTTAGAACTTGCTTCTTTTATGGTCGCTCCTTCTGAAAATGGAAAACTAATTATTACTCGGAACATAGTAAAGGAAGTTATTGGAAAAAGGATTTTTAGGTATGATCAAAGGGGAGATGAACATTATCATACTATTTCTGCCTTTATAAAAAGTATAAGAGGATCCGATCCTGATGCTGCTCTATATTATCTTGCAAAGATGCTCCTTTCAGGAGAAGATCCAAGATTTATAGCAAGAAGGTTAATTATACACGCAGCTGAAGATATAGGCATGGCTGATCCTTTTGCTCTTGTTATCGCTCAATCAGCTTATTATGCTGTGGATGTGGTAGGTATGCCTGAAGCAAGAATACCTCTTGCAGAGGCAACGGTATATTTAGCAACTGCCCCTAAGAGTAACAGTATCATTATAGGAATTGATAAGGCCATGAGATATATTGAAGAACATGGCATATCAGTAATTCCAGAACATTTAAGGGGCAATTCTCCTAAATATATTTATCCTCATGATTATCCAGATCATTTTGTAAAACAGAAGTATCTTCCAGAAGATATAGGGGAAATTTTTTATAGTCCTTCAGATCAAGGCAAGGAAAAAATGATAAGAGAGAGGTTAGAGAATTTATGGAAAGAAAGATACAAAAAGTAATTCTTTTAATTTTGATTTTTTTTCTTTTGTGGTTAGGAGGGTGTGGAGAGGATAGAAAAATAGAAAAAGGAGAGGAGATAAATAAAGGTGAAGTTGTAAGGGAAAAATTATCTTTAAATCTTGATACAAAGATTGCAGAAGACATTATAAAGGTATATGAGAAGGAAATAGATAAGTACCTTGTTGAAGATAAAAATGAAGAGTTTAGAGATTATGTGTTAGGGTATAAAGTTTACTCTATTTATTATAAAAACTTAATGATTAAATATTTTCTCTTGCCAACCTTAAAGTCTGAAAATTTAATTATTAGAAAGGTTAAAAGTTCCGATAAGTTAGTTGAAAAATATCAAGTTTATAAAAAATACTCCCTTCCTTCTGGAGAGACAAAGGATGTTAAAATATTGAATCTTTATTTCCCCATTAGTAGAATAAGTGGAGTTCTTCCTAAAATCGCTTTCGTAGTAGATGATGTAGTAGAAGACAACTATTGGGTTCATGAACTTTTAAGTTTTCCGTACACCCTTAATATATCTATAATTCCTACAAGAAAAGCTGAAAAAGTAGCAGAAAAAATTTTTGAGCGAGGTTGGGAGATTATGATGCACCTTCCAATGGAGTCTATAACTTATCCAAAAGATGCGAAATATTTAGTAGCAGAAGCGATAATGGTTGGGATGAATGAGGATGAAATTGATAATATAGTGAGGACCCATCTTAAGAGATTTGGGAATATTAAGGTTTCTTGGGTTAATAATCATATGGGATCAAAGGTTACAAAGGACCCTGAAACTATGGAAAAAGTAATAAATGTTTTTAAAAAGTATAATTTAGCTTTTCTTGACAGTAAAACCATTTTAGGTAGTGTAGCGTATAAGATGGCAAATAGCTCAGGGATTCCTTCTCTTGAAAATATGTTATTTATTGATCATGAGAACGATGAGAATAAGATAAGACTAAGATTTTTAAAAGCAATTAATATGGCAAAGAGTAAGGGATGGGGAGTATTTATTTTGCACCTCAGACCTAAGACAATCAAGGTACTCAAAGAACTTGAAAAGGAGGGATTTTTTGCTGACGTGGATTTGGTAAAGATTAGTGATTTATACGAAGCAATAAATGAGCATTCATTGGATTTACCTTTAAAGAATTAGTATAAATGTTCCCACTAAATAAGTCTTTATAAATTCCGTTTAGATTAAAAATTTCCTCCTTATGGTTTGGGTTTATTAATACCAGTATAGATTCCTCTTCATCCTCTTTAATGAACGAGACTAGATTTGATAATATGGGAATAAATCTTCCTTTATAAAGAGAGGGATGTTTTTTTCTAATGTTGATCAATTTCTTGTAAAATTCTATAAGCTCTTTATCTTGTTTACCCTCATCCCAAGGTATAGGAAGTCTTGTGTACTCATGTAGGGTTTTATTTCCTTCTATTATGTCTCTAAATTGGTTACAACCCATTTCTTGACCATTATAAACTATAGGAATGGGGTTTAAAGAGAATTGAAAGATAGAGGCTAATTTAAGTAAGTTTTTGTCTTTAGCAACCCATAAAAATCTATTTGAGTCATGATTCTCGAGGAAAGAAAGCCTCTTAAACTTGTCTCCGTAGAATTTGTTTTCTAAGTCAATTATTCTTAAAAACTCCTTAGGTTCCCAACTTTTACCTATGAAGAAATCTCTAATGATTTTGAAAAGATAAAAATCTAAAGTCCCATCAAATTTATCTATGTATTTTTTTGTTTCTTTTGGAGTTTCAACAATCTCTCCAAAATAAAAAGTATCTGGAAACTCCGACTTCATCCTGTAATAGAAGATAGTCCAGAAGTTAATATCAGGTCCTGTAGCATGATCCATTCTATATCCAGAAATTCCAAATTCCTTTATCCAGTATTTTGCAGCATTTATAATATATTCCATTGCTTCTTTGTTTCTTAGGTTTATCTTTGGCATTGATTTTACTCCAAAAAAGCTTTCGTAATCATCTCCTTTAAATAGAAACCAGTCTCTTAACTTACTATTTTTATTATTTAATGCCTCTTGAAATAATGGATTATTGTGGGACATATGATTAGGAACAAAGTCTAAAATCACCCTAATACCTCTTTTAAAGGCTTCGTTTACAAGCCTCTTTAAATCCTCCTTTGTTCCCCATAAAGGATCAATTTCAAAATAATCTTCGATATCATAGCCATGATAGGAAGTGCTTTTAAATATGGGAGAGATCCATATAACGTTTACTCCAAGATTTTCTATATAATCTAAGTGACTTATTATTCCCTTCAAATTCCCTCCCAATTTCTCTTTGAGATTTTTAGAAAGAATCACCTCTTTGTCATCCTTAGCAAATCTATCAATGAATATGTGATATATAATGCTTTCATCACTCCATTTGGGGGGTTCGTGATTATCTATTGGAAAGTAATATTCATAAAATTTTTTATCTATACTAAATAGCCGAATTTGGTATACGCCTTTTTCTTTTAAAGCAGGTATTTTTATTTTTACGATTTCACTAAAGTTAAAAACGCTGTCATTCCATTGAGTCTCTCTGTCATATACATTGAGAGTATATAATTCTTTATCTTCTCTAATAATTTGGACTGAATTAGGATAAAAATTTATTGGACAACTAAAAGTAATTTCTATTTCATCTTCTGGTTTTGGATCTTCAGGGAAAATTTCTTCTAAGTTTACCTCTTCAAGCTTTTTAGCTTCTCTCTCAGCTAAGAACTCTCTATGAGATAGATCTCCAAATATTTTGTCGTCATATATCATCTTTCTACCTCCAATAAATTAACTCGTGTTAATTATTTTATCATAGTTTATCATAGTTTATAATGATTATACAAACATAATCTTAGGAGGGTAATAAAAAATGATTTTGGCATGTGGAGAGGCTCTTATAGACTTCACCCCTATAGAAATAAATAAAGAGGTAGCTTACGTACCTAAGGAAGGTGGATCGCCCTATAATGTGGCAATCACTCTTGGCAGGTTAGGAACACTTTGTGGATTCTTTGGTAAAATTTCCAAGGACTTTTTTGGAGAGATGTTAATTGAAAAATTAAGAAATAACCATGTGGATACATCTTTTGTGTTAAGATCTGAGAAATCAACTACTCTTGCCTTTGTCATTCTAAAGGAGGGAGAACCTCATTTTGTTTTCTATGGCGAAAATACTGCTGATACATCCTTAGAAGAGAAGGATATGCCCTACATAGATCCTGAAAAAATCAAGCTTATTCATTTTGGATCAATTTCCATGATACGAGAACCAGGTTGCTTTGTGTTAGAAAAAATGATGAGTCAAAATCATGGAAAGGTATCAATTTCTTTTGACCCTAATGTAAGATCTAATCTAATAAAAGATAAAGTTAATTACTTAAAAAAATTTGAAACTTGGATTGGATATGTAGATATTTTAAAGGCAAGCATTGCAGATCTTACTTGGCTTTATGAGACAGAGGATACGGATGAGCTTGCTAAATATTTTCTGAGAAGAGGTGTAAAGATCTTTCTTGTAACCTTAGGTAAGGAAGGATCAAAAGGCTATACTAAATTCTTTTCTGCTTTTTCTAAGGGTAAAGAAGTAAAAGTTGCTGATACAGTAGGAGCAGGAGATGCTTTTATGGGAGGATTTTTATATTATTTAAATTCTATTGGGAAACTGAATAAGAATTTTTTAGAAAGTATAACTAAGGAAGAGCTTGAAAATGCCTTGGATTTTTCTAATACGGTCTCGGCGTTAACCTGTACTAAGAAGGGCGCAGAGCCACCATATTTGTCTGAAGTTGAAAATTTTATGCTTAAAAGGTATTATTGAAGGAAAAGTTTTTAAGAAATTTGTGGGTTAAGGAGAGATAGAATATGGATTTAATATTTTTTTTGATATTATTTGCCTTACTTACTATACCCCATGAGTTTGGACATTTTATTTTTGCAAAGGTTTTTGGAGTTAGGGTTTATGAATATGCCGTAGGTTTTGGTCCTAAGATTTTAGAGATAAAGGGAAGGGAAACAAAATTCGTACTAAGACTTATTCCTATTGGTGGATTCGTAAAAATGGCAGGAGTTGATGATATTAATATTCCAGAGGTGGAAAGTGTTCCAGAGGATAGGAAGTTCTATAAAAAGGCACCTTGGCAAAGATTTTTAATTCTTTTTGCTGGTTCTTTTATGAATTTTATTTTTGCGATAATTCTCTTTATGGCTATTTTCCTTATAGGGATTCCTCAGCCTATTCCTGTGGTGGATAAAGTTTTGGAAAACAAACCAGCCAGCGTATCGGGAATCTTGCCAGGAGACAGGATTTTATACATTGATGGAAAAAAGATTGAGGATATTTCTGATGCGGTTAAGTTAATTACCGGATCTATAAAATCTCCAGGAGAAAAAAGAGAGATTGAAATTAAGGTAGAAAGAGATGGAAAAATTGTGAATATCAAAGTTGTACCTGAATGGAGTGAGGAAAGAAAAGGAGGAATAATAGGAATTGTTTTTAAAACTGTTCCTAAGAGATATTCTCTTCCCACTGCTGTTAAGAATGGCTTTTTGATGTTTATAAATGCCTTGATTTTAATATTTTATGTTTTCAAAGCATTGTTTAATGGGGTACAAGGTGTATCTATTGCAGGACCCATTGGAATTGCTAAAATGACAGGAGAGGTTGCTTCTATGGGGTTAATATATTATTTGAACTTTCTTGGTGTTTTGAGTGTACAGCTTGGAGTATTTAATCTACTTCCTATACCTGCTCTTGATGGTGGGAGAATTCTTTTCGTAATAATTGAAAAAATAAGAGGAAAGCCTATAGAAACAAAAAAAGAAGAGATGGTTCATTGGATTGGCTTGCTGATATTGTTGTTTTTAATGATAATTGTGACCTTTTTTGATATACTAAACTTAAGGAAATGAAGAGAAAAATAACAAGAGTTGTAAAGGTTGGTAATATAGAGATAGGTGGTAATAATCCTATAAGGGTTCAGACTATGACTAAGACACCTACGGTGGATGTTAAAGCTACCGTAAGGCAAATAAGGAGACTTGCTAAAAAGGGTTGTGAGATTGTTAGGGTTGGAGTACCTGATAAAGAATCGGCTCTTGCACTGGGAAAGATAAAAAAGGAAAGTCCTATCCCTATTGTAGCTGACATACATTTTGATTACCGTCTTGCTCTGACAGCTTTAGAACAAGGGGTAGATAAGTTAAGACTGAATCCTGGTAACATTAAAAATCCCAAATATGTTTCTATTATTGCCAAAGAGGCAAAGGCTCGGGGGGTGCCTATAAGGGTTGGTAGTAATGCTGGATCCTTACCTAAGGAAATTCTGGAAAAATATGGTGGACTTACTTCAGAGGCATTAGTAGAAAGTGCTCTTAATGAAGTTAGGCTTTTAGAGGACAATGATTTTACGGATATTGTAATATCTGTAAAAGCCTCCTCTGTACCTTTAACAGTAGAAGCCTATAGGCTTTTATCAGAAAAGGTAGATTATCCTCTGCATATTGGTATAACGGAGGCAGGTACTTTATTTCCTGGAACTATAAGATCGTCGGTGGGCTTGGGCATCCTTCTTTATGAGGGTATAGGTGACACTATAAGGGTCTCTTTGTCTGCTCCTCCTGATAAAGAGGTTGAAGTTGCGTATGAAATTCTTGATAGCCTTGAGCTGAGAAGGAAGGGATTAAGGGTTTTGGCTTGTCCTATGTGTGCTCGGTCGCATTTTCCAGTTCAGGAGGTAGCAAAGGAAATTGAAAAAAGGTTTGGGGATTATCCTTTAAACTTGGTAATTGCTGTGATGGGCTGTGAAGTCAACGGTCCGGGAGAAGCCAAATGGGCTGATATTGGTATTACAGGATCTAAAGAAAGAGTTATAATTTTTAAGAAAGGGAAAATAATCAAAGAGACTAGTTTCGAGAGAATAATTTCCGAATTAGAAGAGGAACTAACTAAGATCAAGGAGGTGAACTCAAATTAGCACTTTAATAGTAGCTGTGTTACTGTTCGTTATAGGTATAGGGATGGGATATTTTGTTAGAAAGTACATAGAAAGCAAAACTGTTCAACTTGCTGAAAAAAGAGCTGAGGAGATAAAAAAGAAAGCTGAGGAAGAGGCTGAGGAGAAGAGAAGAAGAGCTCTTCTTGAGGCAAAAGAAGAGATTTTTAAATTAAGAAGTGAAGCTGAGAGGGAGATAAGAGAGAGAAGAAATGAGCTTATAAATCTTGAGAGAAGGATTCTTCAAAGGGAGGAAAACTTAGAGAGGAAAGAGGAGATTCTTGCTAATAAAGAAAAAGAGATAAATCACAGACTTGAAAATATTAAAAAATTGGAAGAAGAAGCTATAATTGAGCTTCAAAAAGTGGCTCAAATGACCAAGGAAGAGGCTAAGGAAATATTATTAAGGCATGTAGAGGATGAGATTCAAAAAGATATTGCATTAAGGATAAAAGAGGCTGAAGCAAGATATAAAGAAATAGCTGAAGAAAAAGCGAGAGAGATAATAATGGAAGCAATACAAAGATGTGCGGTAGATCATACTGTGGAGTCTACAGTCTCTGTAGTGAGTTTGCCCAGTGAGGAGATGAAGGGAAGAATTATTGGAAGAGAGGGAAGAAATATTAGGACTTTTGAAACCTTAACTGGGGTTGACTTAATTATAGATGATACACCTGAGGCTGTAGTTCTTTCTTCCTTTGATCCTGTGAGAAGAGAAATAGCAAGGATTGCTTTGGAAAGGTTAGTAAAGGATGGTAGAATTCATCCTGCAAGGATCGAAGAAATGGTAAATAAAGCCAAGAAAGAAGTAGAGAATAGAATAAGAGAAGAGGGAGAAAGGGCATTGATAGAGGTTGGTATTCAGAATATTCATCCTGACCTAGTAAGAACCTTAGGAAGACTTTATTATAGAACCAGTTATGGGCAGAATGTTTTACAACATTCTATTGAGGTTGCTAAGATTGCAACAATAATTGCTGCTGAACTTCATATGGATGTAAATCTTGCTAAGAGGGCAGGACTTCTTCATGACATAGGAAAGGCAATTGATTATGAGGTAGAGGGATCTCATGCTGTATTGGGTGCTGAACTTTTAAAGAAATACGGGGAGCATCCTGATGTAGTACATGCTGTGGCAGCTCATCATGAAGAAATTCCATTAATTAAACCATTAGATGTTATAATACAGGTGGCTGATAGTATATCTGCAGTAAGGCCTGGAGCAAGAAGAGAAAGTATTGAGATATATATAAAGCGACTGGAAAAATTAGAGGAAATTGCTATGTCTTTTCCTGGAGTAGAGAAGGCGTACGCTATTCAAGCTGGAAGAGAGGTTAGAGTACTAGTGAGTCCAGAAGAAGTAGATGATCTTACAGCCACAAGGCTTGCTTATCAAATTGCAAAAAAGATTGAAAAAGAGATGGAGTATCCTGGGCAAATTAAAGTTACTGTGATTAGAGAAACAAGAGCTGTAGAGTACGCAAAATAGTTATGAATATACTTTTCTTAGGAGATATAGTGGGAAGGATAGGCAGAAGAGGGGTTGGACTTCTTCTGCCTCAAATAAAGAAAGAGTTCAATATTGACCTTGTAGTTGCAAATATTGAAAATGCTGCCTCAGGGTTTGGTATAACTGAAAGTGTAGTAAAGGAGCTATTTGAATATGGTATTGATGTTTTTACCAGTGGCAACCATATTTGGGATAAAAAGGAAGGTATACCCTTATTGGATATATATGAGAGAATATTAAGGCCAGCTAATTATCCCTTAGGGGTTCCTGGAAGAGGATATTTGGTTTTAACACATATGGACAAAAAAGTGGGTATAATTAATATACAAGGTAGAATATTCATGGAGCCTATTGAAAATCCCTTCTATGTGGTTAAAAATATAGTTGAAGAAATGAAAAAAGATACTAAAATAATAATAGTGGATGTACATGCTGAAGCAACTTCAGAAAAAATAGCTATGGGTTATTTTTTAGATGGAATGGTAACAGCAGTGGTAGGTACACACACACATGTACAGACAGCTGATGAGAGAATTCTACCAGGGGGGACGGGTTATATAACAGACCTGGGGATGTGTGGGGCTTATGATTCGATTTTAGGGGTTGAAAAGGAGGCTGTTCTTAAAAAATTTCTTCTCCAAATACCTCAAAAATTTAATGTACCAGAGAAAGGACTTTTTAAAATGGAAGGGGTGATTATAGAGGTAGAAGAAGAAAGCGGAAAAACAAAAAATATTATAAGATTACAAAGGAGGGGAGAGATTAAATAATTTTAAAAGTCAGCCATGGGAAGAACATATAAAGGAGGTAGGTTTATGGTAGAGGTATTAAAAGTTTCAGCTAAATCTAATCCCAATGCAGTGGCAGGTGCATTAGCTGGTGTAATTCGTGAGAAAGGTCGCGCAGAAATTCAAGTAATAGGGGCTGGAGCTGTAAACCAAGCTGTTAAAGCAATAGCTATCACAAGAGGATATGTAGCTCCAAGTGGTATTGACTTGATTTGTATTCCAGCATTTACTGATGTACAGATTGATGGAGAAGAAAGAACAGCCATCCGTTTCATTGTAGAGCCCCGCTAAATTCTATTGAGTCAGAAAAGAAAGGATCAGGAGGCAGAAGGGAATTTCTCCTTCTGCCTCATAATTTTTTTTATGGTATAATTCACAAGGTATAAATATGTAGAAAGGAGAGGTTAAAAATATGAAGAAAGGAATTCATCCTGAGTTAAAGAAAGCAAAAATTGTTTGTGCGTGTGGCGCGGTTTATGAGACTTTATCTACAAAAGAGTATATGACTGTAGAAATCTGCTCAAAATGTCATCCATTCTTTACAGGCCAAAGAAAGTTCGTAGATACCGAGGGAAGAGTAGAAAGATTTACTAAAAAATATAATTGGGAAATTAAGTAAAATTGAAGGTTAAATTAATTTCTTATACGCCAGAGCCAGAAAAAGTATGTGCTCTGGCAATGCGTCTTTGTCATTATCAAGGAAGTATTGAGGAGTTAGAAGAAAAGCTAACTCCAGAAGAAATTGTTCGTTTGCTTAATAAGGCTAAAAAACTCCAACATATGTCTATATTTGAACACGCCTCTTTTACTTTTTATATCGAAGGAGTTTCAAGGGTGACCACTCACCAATTAGTAAGGCATAGAATTGCTTCTTATTCTCAGCAGAGTCAAAGGTATGTAAAGATAAAGGATGAGTATGTTATTCCTGAAACCATAAAGAAGGAAGAACAAAGGCTAAATGTATACAGAGATCTAATTGAAAGAGCTTTTGATGCATATGAGGAGTTGGTAAAGCTAGGGGTTCCTAAGGAGGATGCAAGGTATCTTTTACCACAAGCTATAGAGTCCAAAATAATAGTTACTATGAATGCAAGAGAATTGATGCACTTTTTCACTTTGAGAACTTGTAATTCTGCTCAATGGGAGATAAGGGAACTTGCATGGAAGATGCTTGAATTGGTGAGAAATGTGGCACCTACAATTTTTTCTGATGCTGGTCCTCCATGTTTTAGAGGTCCATGTCCAGAAGGGAAGACTTGTGTTCCAGAGAGAAGGTGAGAAAAATGGAGATTGTTAGTGGAGCATCGGGATGGATAGAGGTAATATGTGGAGGAATGTACAGTGGCAAGAGTGAAGAATTGATAAGGAGAGTAAGAAGAGCTCAGATAGCTAAGCAGAAGGTTCAGGTTTTTAAACATAGTTTAGATATAAGATATGATAAAGATTATGTAGCTTCTCATACAGGACTAAAGATCGAGGCAATTCCTGTGAGTAGTAGCGCTGATATTGAGAGATTAGTAAAGGATGATACTCAAGTGGTGGCCATAGAAGAAGGACAGTTTTTTGATATGGGGCTTGTAAAGGTTTGTCAGAGACTTGCAGATAGAGGCAAGAGGGTTATTGTGGCTGGGCTTGATCAGGATTTTAGAGGGGAACCTTTTGGTCCAATGCCCTATTTAATGGCGGTAGCAGAGTATGTGGATAAGCTACATGCCATATGTATGAAGTGTGGAAATGTGGCAAGTAGAACTCAAAGAATAATAGATGGTAAACCAGCTTATTATGATGATCCTATAATACTTGTAGGGGCTTTTGAAACTTATGAGGCAAGGTGTAGACATTGCCATGTAGTATTAAGGAGAGAGGAAGATGAAAAATAAGAAAGATTTAGTTGGTGGACAAGCGGTATATGAAGGGGTAATGATGAGGAAAGGAATAGATATAGCAGTTGCTGTGAGAGACCCTGATGGGCAAATTGTGGTCAAAAAGGAAAGGCTTCAGCCTTATTTTAAAAAGTGGACTCAAATTCCCTTTTTAAGAGGGTTAATGATATTGATGGATTCTCTTTTTTGGGGTATTAAGGCATTAAACTACTCAACACAGGTAGCCTTTAAAGAGGATGAAAAGATTGATAGTAATTGGGAGATTGGTTTAGCATTGCTTCTTGGATTTGTCTTTTTTGTAATTCTTTTTATTGTTTTACCTTTATTAGTGGTGAAGCCCATCGAAAAACATATATCATCTCAAATAATTATAAGGCTTCTAGAAGGAATAGTCAGACTTGTCATTTTTGTGTTTTATTTGTTCAGTATAACGAAAATTAAAGAAATCTATAGAGTATTTCAATATCACGGTGCAGAACATAAGACTGTTTTCTGTTATGAGGCGGGAGAGGAGTTGACTGTTGAGAACTGTAGAAAATACTCTCGTTTTCATCCAAGATGTGGTACTTCTTTTTTGCTTGTGGTAATGATTGTAAGTATAGTTATTTTCGCCTTTTTAGGACAGCAAACTTTTTTACTTCGAATTATTTCCCGAATACTATTGATTCCTGTAATTTTTAGCCTATCTTATGAGATAATAAGATTAGGTTCTCAACATACCGATTCATGGTTTTGGAAAATAGTTCTTACTCCCGGATTATGGATGCAGTATTTTACTACGAAAGAGCCTGATGATTCTCAACTTGAGACAGCTATTGTTGCCTTAAAGGAGGTGACAAAGGAGGACTATGCTTCAGAAGTTAGTCATTGATAAATTGGAAGAGATAGAAAAAAGATTTGAAGAGATAGAAGGTCTTCTTGCTAAAGAGGATGTTATCTCTGATTTTAATAAATATCAATCTTTATTAAAGGAAAGAGCAAAGATAGAAGAGATTGTTGACAAATTTAGAGAATATAAGAGGTTACTAAAAGAAAAAGAAGATCTTGAGGAAATGGTTAAAGAGGAACAAGATGAAGATTTGCGTTCTCTTGCAGAGACAGAATTAGAAGATATTCAGGAAAAACTTGAAAAAGTTGAATTTGAGTTGAAAGCCCTTCTTTTACCTAAGGATCCTAACGACGAGAAAAACATCATTATGGAAATAAGAGCAGGAACCGGAGGAGAGGAGGCTGCATTATTTGCTGCTGATCTTTTTAGAATGTATTTGGGATATGCTCAAAAGAAGGGTTGGAAAGTTGAAATTGTAAGCTCTAATCCTACAGGACTGGGTGGTTTTAAAGAAATAATATTTATAGTAGAAGGAAAAGGAGCATATAGTAGATTAAAATTTGAGAGTGGAGTACATAGGGTTCAAAGAGTACCAATAACGGAGTCAAGCGGGAGAATTCATACCTCTACTGCTACAGTAGCTGTACTTCCTGAAATGGAAGAGATAGAGGTTGAGATTGATCCAAAAGATCTGAGGATAGAAACCTTTAGATCTGGTGGGGCTGGTGGTCAGCACGTTAATAAGACTGAGTCAGGTGTAAGAATTACCCATATTCCTTCGGGTATTGTAGTTCAATGTCAAGATGAGAGATCACAGCATCAAAATAGGGAGAAGGCAATGAAGGTTTTGAGGGCAAGACTTTATGAATATTATCAAAGGGAAAAAGAAAATGAGATAGCTTCTCAGAGAAGACAGCAGGTTGGAACAGGGGAGAGAAGTGAAAAAATTAGAACTTATAATTTTCCACAAAGAAGAGTTACAGATCATAGAATAAATTACTCCTCTTTCCAGTTAGAAGAAGTTTTATCAGGAGAATTAGATGAGTTTATTGATAGGTTGATTCTTGCTGAGAAAGAAGAGCAAATTAAGAAACTCTTTGAAGAAGTTGGCGCAACCTCTTAGAGAAGTTCTTGTATGGTTGAATAATAAGATTAAAGAAATTAATCCTGAATCAGCATGGTTAGAAGCTGAGTTATTAGTAGCTTTTGTATTAAATAAGGATAGAGCCTTTATATATACTATTGATTTTTTAACTGACGAAGAAGTAGAAAAGCTTAAGAAGCTTTTAGATTTAAGAAAGAAGGGAATTCCTTTAAATTATATAATTGAAAAGAAGCAGTTTTATGACATTGAACTTTTTGTTGAAAGAGGAGTCCTTATTCCAAGAAGTGAAACGGAGATACTAATTGAGGTGGCAAAGGATACTATTTTAAAAGAAGGATATAAGAAGATAGTAGAGATAGGAGTTGGTAGTGGAAATATTTCTATAACCCTTGCTAAGGAGTTTAAGGATATTAAAATATACGCTTGTGATATTTCTCCAGAAGCAATAAAAGTGGCAAGATTTAATGCTAAAAAGCATAAAGTCTCAGATAAAATTGAATTCTTTTTTGGTTTCCTTCTTTATCCAATGGTTCATAGAAACGTTGATTTTGAACTCATAATTAGTAATCCTCCTTATATAGCCTCTTGGGAATTTCCTTTTTTACAAAAAGAGGTCAAGAAAGAACCCTGGAAGGCTCTTTATGGAGGCTGGGACGGATGTGAGTTTTATAGGAAACTTTTTACTCTTTTGAAAAAAAGAGGTAAAAACTTTACTGCTATTTTAGAGATATCTCCTTATATATATCATAAAGTTTTAAACATTCTCAAAAATTTTTTTGATAGTGTAATAATAGAATCTTTTAGAGATTACTTAGGACATGAGAGGGTTATAAAAGTTATATGGCATTAATATATAAGGTGGATAAAGAAAATCCAGATATAGAGGTGTTAAAAAAAGCTGCTCAGGTACTTGAGAAAGGAGGACTTGTAGCTTTTCCTACAGAAACAGTTTATGGACTTGGAGCAGACGCTCTGAATCCAGAGGCGGTTAAGAAAATTTTTATAGCAAAAGGAAGACCTCCAGATAATCCTATTATTGTTCATGTGGGTAAAAAGGAGCAAGTTTATAGTCTTACTGAGAATGTTCCTTCTATAGCGGAGAAGCTTATGGAGGAATTTTGGCCTGGTCCTTTAACACTCATATTTTATAAATCTAATCTTGTAGATGATGTTGTTACTGCTGGAAGCCCTAAGGTTGGTATAAGACAACCTATGAATAAAGTAGCTCTTAAGCTTCTTGAAGTTTTTGGTAAACCTATTGCAGCTCCTTCAGCTAATGTTTCTGGAAGACCAAGCCCTACAAAAGCTGAACATGTCATTGAGGATTTAGAGGATAAAATTGACATAATTATTGATGGGGGTGATGTGAATTTTGGAGTTGAGTCTACTGTACTCGACATAACTACTGATACTCCTATTATTTACAGGCCAGGAGCATGTCCCAAAGAAGAAATTGAAAGAGTAATTGGTAAAAAAGTGATGGTTTGGAATAAAGAGAAATCAAAAGAAGATGTTCCATCTCCTGGTTTGAAGTATAGACATTATGCTCCAAAAGTTCCCTTGTATATTGTTGAAGAGTTTAATGAAATATGGCAAAATAAAATAAATGACTGGTTAAAGGAAGGAAAAAAAGTGGGTGTTTTGGTCTCTAAGGAGAACGAAAACCTTTATTCTGATAAGATCAAGAAATATGTTATAGGAAGTAGAAAAAATTTGACAGAGATTGCTTTAAATTTATTTTTTTATTTACGTAAATTAGAGAAAGAAGTAGATATAATAATTTCTGAGTCTTTTCCTGAAGAAGGACTTGGACTTGCAGTAATGGATAGATTAAGAAGAGCTGCAGGGGAAAAATAGGCATGAAGATTGTATTTGTATGTACTGGAAATACCTGTAGAAGTCCTATGGCAGAATATCTATTTAAAGATATAATGGAAAAAATGAATGTTTACAATATAGAAGTAACCTCTGCAGGTATTTTTGCTTTTGAAGGTAGAGAGCCTTCTCAGTTTTCGGTAAAGGTGATGTTGGAGAAAGGTATAGATATTTCTTCTCACAGATCTAAAAGATTAACTATTGACTTGGTTAAAGAAGCATCGATAGTCTACACCATGACTAAGGATCAGTTATTTATTTTGAAAGAGATGTATCCTAATTTTAAAAATAAAATCTTGACTCTTGGGGAAGAGGATATTGAGGATCCTTTTGGCTTAGATATTGAAAAATATAGAGAGGTTCGTGATAAGATAGAAAAAGAAATAATAAAAATTATTGAAAATTTAAAAGAGAGGGTAGAGATATGAAGATTGCTATAGGAGCAGATCATGCAGGCTATATGTTAAAAGAGGAGTTAAAACGTTGGCTTGAGGAGTGGAATATATCTTACCATGATTTTGGAACTTATTCTCCTGAAAGGGTAGATTATCCAGATTATGGAATCATTGTTGCGAGAGCAGTAGCAAAAGGTGGTTTTGAAAAGGGGATTTTGATTTGTGGGACAGGAATAGGTATGAGTATTGTGGCAAACAAAGTGAAAGGAATAAGAGCTGCATTATGTAGAGATCCTTATGAGGCAAAATTAAGTAGAGAGCATAATGATGCCAATATACTAACTTTAGGAGGTAGAATTCTTGGTTTTGACTTGGCAAAGGAGATAGTAAGAGTATGGTTAAATACTGAGTTTACTGGAGGCAGACATAAGGTAAGGATAGATAAAATCTCAATGATTGAGGAGGATGAGCTGTGAGGTATTTACCAGAGGTTGATCCTGAAATTTATGAGGCTATTAAAAGCGAGGAGTACAGGGAAGAGTATCATTTAGAACTTATTGCTTCTGAAAATTTTGTGAGTAGGGCGGTCTTAGAGGCTCAGGGTTCGGTTTTGACTAATAAATATGCTGAGGGATACCCTGGAAAAAGGTATTATGGTGGATGTCTCTATGTGGATAAAGTAGAAGATATAGCAAGAGAGAGGGTAAAAGCTATATATGGAGCTGAACATGCTAATGTCCAACCTCACTCTGGTAGTCAAGCTAATATGGCTGTTTATTTTGTAGTTCTCAATCCTGGGGATAGAGTCTTAGGAATGAATTTAGCTCATGGAGGGCACTTAACTCATGGAAGTCCTGTTAATTTTTCTGGAAAGTTATATAATTTTTATTTCTATGGAGTAGATAAAAATACAGAAATGATAAATTACGATTCGGTTTGGAATTTAGCTAAAGAACTGAAGCCTAAGTTGATAGTAGCTGGTGCAAGTGCTTATCCTAGGATTATAGATTTTGAAAAATTTGCTCAAATAGCAGAAGACGTGGGAGCATATTTCATGGTAGATATGGCTCATATAGCTGGACTTGTTGCTGCAGGACTACATCCTTCTCCTGTTCCATACGCACATTTCGTTACAAGCACCACTCATAAAACCTTGAGGGGTCCAAGAGGTGGATTTATTCTGTGTAAAAAGGAATTTGCTAAGGAAATTGATAAGGCTGTATTTCCGGGTATTCAAGGTGGACCTTTGATGCATGTAATAGCTGCTAAGGCTGTGGCTTTTAAAGAGGCAATGAGTCCTGAATTTAAGGAATATCAAAAGCAGATAGTTTTAAATGCGAAGGCTATGGCGGAGGAACTTATAAAACTTGGATATAGGCTTGTTAGTGGAGGAACAGATAATCATTTAATGTTAGTGGACCTTAGAGATAAGGGAATAACTGGAAAAGAAGCAGAAAAGGCTCTTGAGGAGGCAGGTATTACGGTAAATAAAAATGCTATTCCTTTTGATCCTCAACCTCCTACAATAACCAGTGGGATTAGAATAGGAACTCCTGCTTTAACTACTCGGGGTATGAAGGAAGACGAGATGAGGTATATAGCGAGATTGATTCATGAGGTTCTCTCTAACTTTAAGGATGAGAGGGTGAAAGAGAAGGTTAAAAAAGAGGTAGAAGAACTTTGTAAGCAATTTCCAATTTATAGAAAGGAGAATTAAAAATGGTTATAGTGGTAGATCATCCATTAGTACAACACAAATTAACAAAACTAAGAGATAAAAGTACAGAACCTAAGGAATTCAGAGAACTTCTTTCTGAGATCTCAAGCCTTATGTTATATGAGGTTACAAGAAATTTACCCACAAAAGAGGTGGAAGTTGAAACTCCATTAGGTATAGCAAAAGGTAAAGTTCTTAATAATAAGGATTTGGCTATAGTTCCAATTTTAAGGGCTGGTCTTGTCATGGCCGAAGGTATGTTGCGGATTCTTCCCTCGGCAAAAGTAGGTCATATTGGTCTCTATAGAGATCCTAATACTCTTAAACCTGTTCAATACTATACAAAACTTCCAGAGGATATAGATAAAAGAGAAGTTGTAGTCGTAGATCCCATGCTTGCAACGGGTGGTTCTGCCATTGCAGCTATTTCAATTTTAAAGACAAAGGGAGTTAAAAACATTAAGTTTGTTTGTATTATAAGTGCTCCTGAGGGGATAGAGGCTTTGAAAAATAGTCATCCTGATGTGGATATATATACTGCTGCTATAGATGAAAAATTAAATGATCATGGATATATAATACCGGGGTTAGGCGATGCAGGAGATAGACTTTTTGGCACAAAATAATATAGTAGGTGATTTACATGTGAGAAAAGATAAGTTTGTTATTGAAGGAGGACATAAACTTAGAGGAGAGTTAGAGATATGGGGAAGTAAAAATGCTTCTCTTCCTATAATGGCTGCTTCTGTACTGAATTCGGGAGATCTAATCTTGGATAATGTTCCTCCAGTTAAAGATAACATTACTATGGCAGAGATTTTAAAGGTTTTAGGTATGGAAGTAGAGTTCTTAGAGGGTGATAAAGTACATATAAAAGGAGAACCTAAGGGATATAGAGCTCCCTATGAGCTAGTCTCTAAAATGAGGGCATCTTTTGAATTGATGGGACCTCTGCTTGCTCTTTTTGGCGAGGCTGAGATTCCTTATCCTGGTGGATGTAGAATAGGTTTAAGGCCTGTAGATCTACATATTAAGGGTTTTGAGAGTTTGGGTGCGGAAGTTACTGTGGAAAAGGGATATGTGTGTGCAAGAGCTAAAAAGGGTTTAAAAGGCACAAAAATTCATTTAGACAAGCCCAGTGTAGGTGCTACAAGAAATATAATGATGGCTGCAATTATGGCGGAAGGTGAGACGGTTATCGAGAATGCTGCCTGTGAACCTGAGGTTGTGGATTTGGGAAATTTTTTGAAGATGATGGGAGCAGAAATTGAGGGTTTAGGCACATCTACTATTTATATAAAGGGAAAGAAAGATTTAAAACCTGTAGATTACTATAAAGTTATACCCGATAGAATTGCTGCGGGAACCTTTATTATTGCTGGTGTAATGTTAGGAAAAGATTTGATTATAAAAAATGTCGAACCGGAGCATCTACAAAGCTTATTTATAAAATTAAAAGAAGCAGGAGTGGAAAGTTTTCAAATCAAGGATAAGGAAGTAAGAATTAAAGCAGCAAAGAATTGGAAAGGTATAGAGGTGACTACTATGCCATATCCCGGCTTTCCTACTGATTTGCAACCTCAAATGATGGTATTTTTAAGTCTTGCTCAAGGAAGTAGTTTAATTGTAGAGACAGTGTTTGAGAATAGATTTCTTCATGTAGGAGAATTATTGCGCCTTGGCGCCAAGATAAGCATAGATGGTAGAACAGCTTTAATTCAAGGTGTAGAGAAGCTTAAAGGTGCACCTGTGGAGGTTACTGATTTGAGGGCTGGCGCTGCTCTTGTTCTTGCTGGTTTGGTAGCGGAAGGAACTACAGAGGTATTAGATGTGGGAGAACACATTGATAGAGGTTATGTGGCTTTAGAAGATAAGTTATCAAATTTGGGTGCTAAGATCAAAAGGGTTTATTATGAAGAAGCTAATTAAAGGTTTTCTAATTCTTTTTCTTGTGATTTTTTCCATAGTAATACTTTTGGCTCTCACTTCTCCTTGGTGGGCAAAGTCCTTAGTTTCTTATATCCTAGAAAAGAATTTCGGAAAATATGCTAAAGCGGAAGATGTAAAATATATTTTCCCAAATAAAGTGGAAATATCTACTTTGGAAGTAGCAAATTTTGCTACTTTTTCTAATGTAAGTATTTCTCTTCAAAATCCTTTAAAACTTTCTCCCATTAATATTGAACTTACTAAGCCTAAAATGATTATTATTCATAATGAAAAGGGAGAATGGACTTTTCCTCAGATACCTGGGATTGATACTTCAAAGTCTAATAATGCAAATAATATTAGTATAGAAATAAAGGCAAAGATTAAGGACGGGATAGTAGTTGTTAGGGACTTAAAGATTGAAAAAGATATAGAAGTCCAAAAAGTAAACGGTAATTTGTATTGGAAGAATCAAATGATTACCTATAGTGTGTCTACTTCTATTAATAATCAAGAGATAAAAAGTTATGGTACTTATGACTTTTCAAAAGAGGAGGGTAATCTAACCTTTGAATTTAAAAATGCCTTAGCAGATGTATGGGCGGGAGTGTTTTTACCCAATATATTTTATATTGAGAAGGGTTACTTTACGGGCTGGATCAATACCAAGGGAGATAAGAATGACTGGGTTGTATCTGGAGAGATTAATGCTTTTAATGTGGAAGGTAGAATTGCTTCTCTTACTCCTAAATTTGTAAATGTGAGTACAAAAGTTAAGATTGATGGGGAAAATATAAATATTCTTGATGGGAGAGGAAATCTTTGGGATGCGGATATAAAGTTCTTAGGCAAAGCTACTCCTAAACCTGAAATGAACATAAGTTTTGAGAGTCTAAATTTGGAGAAAATAGACAAAGAATTTTTTAAAGGTAGCATTAATTTGAGGGGAAAGGCAAAGGGGGAATTTTCTATTTCCGAATCTTGGGAAAATGCTATTATAAAGGGTTATATTATTGCGGAAAAAGGGTCTATTTATAATTTTGACTTTAATAATATAAAGATAGATATAGATTCTAAATTGCCTTTAGTAAATGCAAAAATTTTAGGAGATCTTGATCTTGGTAATTTAAATGGAAAAATTTCCTTTGATCTAAAGAGTACTCTTATCAATTTAAATCTCGAGGCTAATAATGTTAAGATAGAGAAAATAGCAGAGATTTTTAATCTTCCTAAGATGGAGGGAAAAGGAGACGTTACTATAGAAGCTAAGAAGGATAAAAAATGGAAAATTTCAGTGAGTGGTATTATTGAGAATGGTAAACTTGGAGATTATTCTGCTGAGAGCATAGAATTTAATTTTGAAAATGAAGATATAGATTTTAATTTGCCCTTTGGTGATAGTTTTTTTTTCCAAAAAGGTTAAAGGTTGAGATTTTAGGTTTTTCTTACAAAGACTTAAAGGCTAAAGGGAATTTTGTTTTTTCTAAACCTTCTACAGCCTCTAATATATATAATCTCAATGGTAAGATTATTTCTAATTTAGGTATATTGTGGATCTACGGTAAGTATGATCTGAAAAAAAATTATGGGGATATATCCTTAATTTCCTCAAACTTTAATCTAAAGGATATTAAGTCTTTGTTAGGACTAAATATACCAGAGATAAATAGTAGTACTTATTTCAGAGGAAAAATTACAGGGGATATTTTTCACTCTCCCAATTATACTTTGAGTTTTTATTTTAAAGATATTAAGGTAAATAGTTTTAATGTTGATAGGATAACTATTCATCTAAAAGGGAAAGACATAAATAACTTAGACCTTTCAGTAAGTGGAAAATATGGAGAAAACATCTTATGGGGTAAAGGAAAGTTCAATTTTAGTGGTTTTAGATTTGATGTTAGAGGGAGAATTAATTGGCAGGATCAAATTAGGATTAGCCCTTATTTTAGCTTGAATGGTGATGCTTCCTCGTGGAACTTGGAAATATATCTTAAAAATTCAAGTCTAAAATATAATAGTTACTCGTTTAATATTTCAGATTTTAATGTAAAAACTGGAAGCGATGGGAATTTGGACGGGTATGTCTTTTTTGTTGAAGGGGATCGCTTTATGTATATTAGTATTGGAGGGAGTTGGGAGAAGTGGAGTTTAACTTTTTGGGGAGAGAATATTGAGGTATTAGGTGAAAAAATAAAATTGATAAAGTTAAATTTAGATAATAATCTTTCTGGGTGTTTTGATGCTAAGATTAGAGACTATTTCGTAAAGGGTAATTTAGACATATCTTTGGAAAATAGGACTATTATTATTAAAGACTTGTATTTTAACGAGTATTATTTGGGGGATATGAGATTGGCACTAGAAAATAATTTTATAAAAGTTGAGGGAAATATTTTTCAGGGTTCTATTAAAGGATACTATGAGTTAGGAAAAAGGGGAGAGATTAATTTTTCAGAATTAAAATTTAGTAATTTAAGCCTTTCAGGAGGAGTTGGTATTGAAAAAGATTATTTTGTGTTTGTAATCCCTCAGTTGAGTGCAAATAGTTTAGTTTTTGAAAACATTAAAGGAAGAGTGGATTTTAAAGAGCCTAATCATATAAAGAATTTTTCTTTGGAGATTCCTTCTTACATTAAAATATATGGAGATATTTTTTTAGAAAATGTCTCTGTTAATTCTCTCTTACATATAGGATTAGGAGAAAAAGAAATTGGTTTGTTAAATCTTATAGGAAATTTTAGCAAATTTGATTTTTCGGGTAATATATTTGGTGGGAGCCTCAAGGGATATTATGAAATTGACAAAAATACCGCTGTTTTTAATGTTGAAAATTTGGATTTATCTAATATTGATAATAATCTTGACGGTAGGATTGAGATTCTTTCTGGAGCCTTTAAGGAGGGAGGTTTATCTTTTGAAGGAAATATTCCTAAAATAAATCTTAAGGGAAATAGTATTGACAATGTTTCTTTTAGGGGTATTTATAAGGAAAATTTGAATTTTAGTTTTAATGCTTCTTATTCTGTTTTTGATTTTTCTATTCGTGGAGCTTTTGATTTTAAAGATGAAAACAAGTTCACTTTATTTATAAAGCCAAAGAATAGTGTATTTTCTGGATCTCTTGTCAAAGTTCTCACTTTAAGTTTTAGTGGAGATGTGGATAAAGAGTTTAAAAAAATAAGACTTGTTTTGAGTAAAGAAAGTAATGAGTTTTTTAAGTCTGGTATTATGACGATAAATATCCCTGAGGGGCTTATTATAGGGAATGCATTACTAAAGGATAATGGAGAGATAGGATGTAATTTAAGTCTTTATGGAGATGGGACAATAAATTTGAAGAAAATTTCTCTTTCTGTTCTTGAAATTTTAAATATTCCTAAGTTTGAAGGTTTAATTTATGGAGATTTAAAGCTTGAGAAATGGAACATAATTGAAGCGAATCTTCGTGCAGAAGAAGTTGAAATTAAAAATTTTCCTAAAAAAGTTGGCTTGTCTTTGAATATAAAAAAGCTTGAGAATAAATATTTGTTGGACGGAAATATCTCTAAACTTTCAGAAAAACCAGCAGAGTTTAGTGGAAGTTCTGATTTAAAAGCTTTTGATTTACAGGTAAAATTCTTAGATCTAAAATTTTTAGAAGATCTTGTTAGTAAAGATTTGATTGAAGAAGGTAATCTAGGGGATGGAAAGGCAGTATTAAATATAAATGGGGATTTTAATGAATTGACTATTTATAGTGACATAACCTGGAATAATCCTTTAGTGTTCAAGTATATTAAAGATAGAGTTTACGGTGGAAATTTTTCTCTTAACTATAGAAATGGTGAGCTAAAATTGAAGGACTTTGAGATTAGGACTTTCTCTAACAGGATGAAGATTTATGGTATAATTTTCCCTTCATTTAATATTTATGGTAACTTTAATAATATTTGTTTATCTATTCCTGGTTTAGCTAATGGTTATGTGGACGGAGATCTCCAATTGATTAAAGAAAAAGATATATATATTGCGAGGGGAATTATTAAAATTAATAACTCTCATATTTATCTCCTTAAGAATGTGAAGATGAATTTTAAAAGTACAAAGATGAATTTTCCTTTAAAATTAGACGTAAAAATAGAGATAGGAGATAATGTAGTATTTTCTGAGCCTAATCTTATTTATATATCTCTTTTGGGAAGTGTCTCTGTAAAGGGTGATATCAATACTCCTATTCTTGATGGTAAAATAGATTTTATGAATGGGAATTTGAATGTTCTTGGAAATGACTTTTTGGTAGATAGTGGATATATTAAGTTTCCGGGTTTAAGTCTTAATGAAAATATATGGGAGATATTTGCTTCAAGAATAATTCAGGGTTATAATGTGATTTTAAAAGGTATAAGCTTTATGGGAAATTCTTCCTTTGTTTTTAGTTCTGAACCTCCTCTTTCTTTGAGGGAAATATTGTTTTTACTTTTAGGACAGAAGAACATTCCTATTGCAAGAGAAGAAAGTTGGACATTGTCAACGATTCTTGAAAGTATTCCTCAAAGTGTAGAGGGTGTGGTAAGCTCTGCTTTTAGTAGCTATATCCTTTCTCCTTTGTTAGGAGAACTTGAAAAAGCACTAAATGTAGATAGGATAAAAGTTGATTATATATTAGAAGGATTAATTCCTAAGTGGAAAAGTGTCTCCTTTGAAAAGTCTTTACTTAGTAATTTAAGTTTAAGTATAGTTTATTATTGGGAAGGAGATAAATTATGGAGTACTGAGTTAACATATAGATTTAATGAAAATCTTTACTTCAAAATCTATACCTCTCCTAAAACAGAGTTCTCATTTAGTTTTGAATATAGTACTCAATTTTAAAAAAGGAAGGTGATGGGATTGGATAAAAGATTTATCTTTATTCTTGTCTTAATATTTGCTTTAGTCTGTGCTACTTTTGCCCAGAGCGAGTATAGAATTGCGGACATTATAATAAAAGGGAATCAAAAGATTTCTAGTCAAGAAATATTAAAAATAGCAGGTATTAATAAGGGGATGAATATAAGGGATGAGCAAATTGATAAAGTAAAAGAAAAACTTGATAGTTCTACCTATTTTATTTCTGTGGTGATAAACAAGATTTCTGGAAAAGATGGAATAATCCTTGAGATAAATGTAGTAGAATCTCCTTTTCTCATTTTTATTAGTGGGGTTTCTTTTCAAGGGTTGCAAAAGATTAGTATTAAAGATCTACAAAACCTTATAATTTTACCTACTATTGGGTGGGTCACTGATGAATTGGTTTGGGAACAAAGAAGAAGATTCATGTCCACGGGATATTTCTCAAAGGTAGATGTTAAAGAGGTGAAATCAGACGGGAGTATAATAGTTGTTTTTACCTTTCAAGAAAATCCTATTTTGGAAAGGATAGAAATTAAGGGAATACAAAGCCTAAAAAGGGAAGATGTATTGTCTATGATTGGAATTTCAGAGGGAATTTTAATATCAGAAGATGATTTAATGGCTAAAAGAGATGTTCTTTTAAAATCAAACATATTTTCAAAGGTGGAATTTAACATAGATAAGAAAGATAATAAGCTTTGCCTAATAATTGATTTAGAGGAGAATCCTCTTATTTCAAGAGTTATCTTAGAGGGTAATAACAAGTCTAGCATAAAAGATATTCAGAATATCCTTTTCATATCAGGAGATGTTTCGGAAAATTCAATTCTTTTAAAAGATAAGGTTTATTATTCTGAAGATCTGATGGGTTTATGGAAAAATAAATTGCTAGACTCAGGGTATTTTAAGGGGGTTGAAATTACTTCTAAGAGAAACGATAAGATTGTGGAGGTCAAAATTGTAGTTACAGAAAATCCATGGGTTGTTTCAGTAGATGTTAAAGGATTAATAAATGCTAAAAAAGATAAAGTTATGGAGATAATTTCAAAAAGGGGTAGGGGATTTTTGAGTGACAAATATTTAAATAATTTAAAAGGAAAACTGCTAGATACAGGTTGGTTTTCTTCTGTGGATGTGAAGATTATTATAACTCCTAATAATTATGCATATCTTACCTTCATAGTTAACGAGTATCCTATTTTAAAAAGTATTGAATATTCAGGTTTGAAACTTCTTTCTCAGGAAGAAATTAAGAAATATTCTATATTGAAAGAGGGAGATTTTGTTTCTGATGATAAGGTAGAAGAACAAATCACAAAATTTGAAGGTGTAGGATACTTTTCCAAAGTAAAGGTGGAGAAGAACATAGAAAACGATAAAATATCTCTTAATTTTATCTTTACTGAGAATCTAGAGATTAAAAAAATTGTCTTCGATGGACTTTTAGGTATATCAGAAAGGGAGATTAAGCAGATTCTACTAAATAGAGAAGGACAACCCTTTAATCAGATATTTTTAGATAAAGATGTACAGAATATTTTGGCTTTATTACAAAACAAGGGATATGTTTTTGCCTCTATTGAAAATGTCATTTTCAATGAGAAGGGAGAGTTAATTTTCTATTTTAAAGATTATAAGGTAGAGGATATTCAAGTGGAAATTATACCTCCTACTGAAACTTCTTCTCTAAGTTTTCTTGCCATATTCAGAAGACCTACGGATAAAAATGTGATAAGTAGAGAGATATCACTATCTGTTGGGGAATCTGTTAACATAGAAAAGATAAAAGCTGATCTTCAGAGAATATATAATGTGGGGATATTTGAAGATGTTTCGGTAAGGTTCGACAGAGGAAGCACAGAAGATAAGGTTAAAGTGGTATATGTGGCGAAGGAAAAACTTTCAGGATCTTTTAACTTTGGTGGTGGATATGCTACTGATGTGGGGCTATACGGGTTTGTGGAATATAAAGAAGGAAATTTATTTGGAAAGGCTCAACAGCTGAGTTTACAGCTTTCTCTAACTTCTTCAGCTAAGATTAACTATCAATTAAGCTTCAAAGATCCATGGTTTTTAGGTGGAAGAAATGCTTTTCAACTGGATCTTTATGACAGGAAGGTAACGGTCACTGATGCTACAATATCCTCCACTTCTACTTTGGAAAAAGCAGGAGGAGCTTTCTCTTTCTCCTATCCTCTTGAGAATTTCTGGAGTATAAGCCTGGGTTTTAAGTATGAAAATATTATTCCCATAGAGTCAGCTACTATGACTTCTTCCACTACTGTGGCAAGCTTTAATGTGGGAATATGGAGAGATACTCGAGATTTCTATGTAAATCCTACGCAGGGCTCAAGGCAGTATCTTAATATTGAATTTGCAGGGGGAGGAAGCGAATCTAATTTTACAAAATACAATGCAGACTTTCAATGGCATATTCCCTTAACAAACAGGGAAGATTTGACTTCTATTTCAAAACAGAAGGAAAGGCAAGTTTTGTCTTTGAGAATAGGTTTTGGTTTTGAGGAGGGTAATTTCCCATCCACAGAACTTTTTACCCTTGGTGGTGCGGGAAGCATAAGAGGATTTTCAGACAATATTTTTAAGGGAGATACTTATGTCCTTCTTAATGTACAATATAGAATTCCATTAGGGAATAATCTATATGGTGTATTATTTGTGGATTCTGGAAATGCTTGGTATAGACAAGATTTGAGTTCTTTCTCCGATATTAAATTATACACAGGTATTGGTTTTGGATTAAGGTATGATACTCTTATCATACCTATAAGATTTGACTTTGGATATAACTTTGGAAATGATCCCTCAGATCCTAATACAAAATGGAGGGTGCATTTTAGTTTTGGTGATATTTTTTAAAAAGGAATGGAGGGGTATAAATTGAGAAAGATCATTGCTTTTCTAATAGTTAGCATAATACTTTTGGGTGTAATGTATGGAGAAGAAAATTATCTTATTCAGGGAATAGTGTTTGATGGAGTGAAAAATGTTCCATATGACATCTTACAAAATACTCTTAATATAAAGGTTTTTAGCTCTTATTCTAAGGACTACATTGAGAGAGAAGTACAAAAACTTAAAAATACTGGTTATTTTAGAGCTTTAACCTATGAGCTTGTTAAGAGAGATGTGGGATATGAATTAGTGATTCATGTAGAAGAATTGCCTGTTATATCTAAGATTATATTTCCTGATACTAAACTTATTCCTATTGAAGAAATTAAAGGTATTCTTTATAGTAAGGAACGGGGATTTTTTAATGAAGAAAAGGCTAAAGAAGATTGTGATAAAATTGAAAAATATTATATTAAAAAAGGCTTTGTTTTAGCCCAAAGTCCTGAATATTCTTTCAAAGATAACATACTGACCTTTAACTGGAAAGAGCTTCCTCCTATAGGAAGAATTGAGATAAAGGCAAAGGGTTATTGGGAAGAACCTCTAATAAGGAATTTTCTTAAATTAAGAATTGGTGAGTATTTAGATATGAGGAAGATTGAAGAATTAAATGATTTTTTCTATAAGAAGAATATAAAAATTAAGGTTGAACCTGAGTGGAAAATTGAAGATGAGAATACTGTTCTTTATCTTAACGTGGTGTACTTATCTCCCCGAGAGGTCTCCCTCTCTTATAACTACAATAAATCTATTGATCTAAAAATGGGCTACTTTTTAGGAAGCATTGGCTATCTTGAGACATCACTATCTTCTGACCTTCAAGGGAATTTAGATTATGGAATTAATTTACAAAGTTATTATTTTGATTTAGACATAAATAATAAGGGCTACAGTATTGCCTTAAAAAGATTGATGTCAAAAACAAATAACATAGAAGCTGAATTAGGCTATAAAGGGAGCTTTGTTTTAAATGATAAGGCTTTGTTTATCTATTTTACTCAAGATTTAACAAAGACTTATAAAGGGATACCTGAATCTGGAAGGTATATAAGGTTAGGCTTAGATTTTCATGGGGGTGGATCTTCTTATAACTTCTCTATTTTATCTTTTGAGGGTAAGTACTATTTAAGCTTAGGTGAGGGTTTAGATAGGAAGATAATTGGAGTTGAAGGTGAAATAGGGTACTCCTTTGGTGATTTACCAGATGGCGGATATTTAGGAGTAAGGCTTTTATATATAATGCCTTTGGAATATCATACATATTTGAGTTTAAAGATTGGAGGTGATAGCAATTTTAGCAGTTTGAGTTCTTTTTCTGAGTTAAACTTTAACATCTTAGGTGGTTTTTGTTGGTATAGCATAAACGAACCTGTAGAGTATCTTATGAATTTAGAAAGTGATTTTGTGAGGGTTTTAAATTTAAAGCTTGAAACAAAAATAAAATTTTAGGAGGCGTATAAGAAATGAAAAAGTATGGAATTTTAGCTTTAGTTCTATTAGTTTCTGTAGCTTTTATTTTTGTGGGTCTGAAAATAGTAGGGGCTCAAACTCCACAACCCAAAATAGCCTATATTGATGAAGATAAGCTTCTTAGGAACTATCCACCCTTTATGAGTGCTTATAATAAATATCAGCAAGAATATCAGGATAGATTAAATAAGATATCAGAGGCACAAAAGGCAGGAAAATCTCAGGATGAGATTAAGAAGCTATCAGACCAATATGATAAAGAGTTAGAACCTTATAAGCAAGCAGTACAAAAGGTTTTGGAGAATTTAAGAAAAACCTTAGATGGAATTTTTGCTGATCTTTCTAAGAAGGAAGGATACATAGCAGTTTTGACTAAATCAGTGCAGGGACAAGATATAGTTATATGGGGTGGGGTAGATATTACTGATAAAGTTATAAAAATACTTTCAGGTAGTAAGTAATTATGAGAATTAAATGGTTTTTAATTTCAATTTTGGCTTTAATTTTCACTTTTAATGTTATATCTTCTACTCAAACATTGAATGTTGGTGTTTTGGATTATTCTAAGGTCTTTCTGGAGTATAAAGAAACTAAAACTGTCCAGAATGAGATAAAGAAAAGGCAAGAGTTAATTCAAAAAATGGTTGAAGACTACAAAAAGAAGGGGATGAATGACAAACAGATTAATGAGTTAAGAGCTAAGGAGGAGAAAAAGTTAGGCGATTTTGTGGAAGAGGCAAGGATAAGGATAAGGGAAAGGATTTATAAAGAAGTTGAGAAAGTAGCAAAAGCTAAGAATTTGTCGGTAGTTTTGGAGAAAAGAATAAAAATTTGGGGTGGTATTGATATTACAACGGAGGTCTTAAATAATTTGAATAAATAAGGTGGAGGATATGCTTTTAAGTGAAATTGCTAAGATTATTGAGGGAGAGTTGATTGGCGAGGATATGGATATAGAGAAGGTAGCAGAATGGGAGATTGCTACTGAAAAAGATCTTATCTTTGTTTTTAACAGTAAGGATATAGATAAGATTGAAAGCAAAACAAAGGCAAGGTCTCTTGTGATTCCCTTGGATGGAAAATCTAATAAGACTCATATAAAGGTGGAGAATCCAAGACTTGCTATGGCAAAGCTTTTGAAATTTTTTGACTTTAGAATTTATCCATCAGGGGTTCATGACACTGCCATTTTAGGAAAAAATGTAGAATTGGGCGAGGACA
Organism: Dictyoglomus sp.; assembly: GCF_049968615.1. Taxonomy (NCBI): domain Bacteria; kingdom Pseudomonadati; phylum Dictyoglomota; class Dictyoglomia; order Dictyoglomales; family Dictyoglomaceae; genus Dictyoglomus; species Dictyoglomus sp. Next base: position 40,615 of record NZ_JBMFQK010000007.1, read on the forward strand.
TAGGTATAGGTGCTTATGTGGTTGTAGGAAACAATGTAAAGATAGGTAAAGGTACAAAGATTTTTCCAGGAGTTGTGATAGGAAATAACATAGAGATTGGAGAAAACTGTATAATATATCCTCGGGTCACTATTTATGATCATGTGATAGTTGGAAATAATGTGATAATCCATTCGGGATGCAGTATTGGGGTAGATGGGTTTGGTTATGTCTGGAATGGAAAGGAGCATTTCAAAATTACTCACATAGGAAAGGTAGTTATTGAAGATAATGTAGAGATAGGTGGAAATACCGTTATTGAAAGAGCTACCTTGGGAGAAACTAAGATAGGAAAGGGCACGAAGATAGGATCTTTAATAATGATAGGTCATAATGTAAAAATTGGTGAAAATTGTGTAATAGTAAGTCAGAGTGGAATTGCAGGAAGTAGTGAACTTGGTAATAATGTGGTAATGGCTGGACAAAGTGGGGTTTCTGACCATGTAAGGGTGGGCAATAATGTGGTAATCTTGGCAAAGAGTGGAGTTACAAAGGATATTCCAGATAATATGGTGGTTTCAGGATTTCCTGCAAGACCTCATAGGGAAGAGATGAAAATTCAAGCCATTTTGAAGAAACTTCCAGATTTATGGGAAGAGATAAAGAAGCTGAAAAAAACTTAAGAAGACAGGCAACAATAGATAAACCTTTTACCGTTGAGGGAAAGGGACTCCATACGGGAGGTATTTCCAAGGTAACCTTTGTGCCTGCTCCTTCTGATACAGGAATAGTTTTTATAAAGGAAGGAGTGAGGATTCCTGCTCTTTATAACTATGTCTCGGATACAAAAAGAAGAGTGATTTTAAAAAATAAGGATAAATCAGTATCTACTGTGGAACACTTACTTTCTGCTATTTATGCTTTAGGAATTTCAAATCTTTTTATTTATATAGAAGGAGAAGAAATTCCAATTTTAGATGGAAGTGCTCTTAAGTGGTGCGAGCTTTTAGAAAGTGCTGGAATTAAAATACAGGATACGAGAAGAAGGACCTTCTATTTAAAGGAAAATCTTGTAGTAAGAAGTAATAATTCTCTTTTACTTCTTTTTCCATCAAATAGATTTGAGGTTTTATGTGTCATATCTTTTCCTAAATCGTTTATTAAATGGCAAAGATTTTATTTAGAGTCTTTAGATAAATATTTTACTGAGATTGCGCCTGCGAGGACCTTTGGATTTTATTACGAGGTAAAAGATTTAATTGAAAAAGGATTAATATCAGGTGCAGATTTAGAGAGTGCTCTATTAATTGGTGAAGAATGGTATGTAAATTCGCCAAGATTTTGGGACGAACCTGTAAGGCATAAGATTTTAGATATTATTGGAGATTTTTCTCTATTGGGAATAGATTTGAAAATGAAAATTATCTCCATAGGTTCAGGTCATTCTTTACATGTAAAGGCTCTTGAGATTTTGACTGATAAAATAGAGGGAGGGAAGGGACTTTGAGAGAAATTGACATATTAAGTATTTTACCCCATAGATTTCCATTTTTATTTGTAGATAAAGTTATAGAATACAAAGAGGGAGAAAGTCTAAAGGCTGTAAAGAATGTCTCTTATAATGATTACTTTTTTATAGGACATTTTCCTCAAAGACCTGTTATGCCAGGGGTTTTGATGGTAGAGGCTTTAGCACAGGCAAGTGGGCTTTTACTTTATCTTACTTACGGTGAGGGCAAAGATCCGAATAGTTTTATGGCCTATCTTGCTGGCATTAATAATTTTAAATTTAGGAGAAATGTATTTCCCGGAGATGTTTTAATCCTTGAAGTTAAGATTAAGCAGACCTTAAGAAACATTTACAAATTAGATACAAAAGCTTTTGTAGATGATAAATTAGTGGCTGAAGGGGAAATTACTATAGCCTTGGGAGGCTAAGTATGAACTCCATAATTAGTGAAAAGGCGGAAATAGGTGAAAAAGTTGAAATAGGTCCCTTTTGTGTTATAGAGGATGGAGTTAAAATAGGGAATAACACAAAGATTGAGAGTTTTGTTCACATAAAAAAGGGAACTATAATAGGGGAGAATTGTCATATACATTCTGGATGCATTTTGGGAGATATTCCTCAAGATTTAGGTTTTAAAAATGAAGAAAGTTTCCTGATTATTGGTAATAATGTGGTTATAAGGGAAAATTGTGTGTTCCATCGTGCTACAGGAGAAGGTAATGCTACTGTGATCGGCGATGGTTGTTATTTAATGGCATATGTTCATGTGGCTCATAATGTTAGGATAGGGAACAATGTAATAATAGCTAATGGTACGCAAATTGCAGGATATGTAGAGGTAGAAGATAAAGCTTTTATAAGTGGACTTGTTGGAATTCATCAGTTTGTGAGGATTGGAAGGTATGCTATGATAGGGGCCTCTACAAAGCTTGTTAGGGATGTGCCTCCTTACTCCCTCTGTGATGGGAATCCTGCAAGAGTATATGGTATAAATGTTGTGGGATTAAAAAGAAATAATTTTTCTCCTGAAAAAATAAGAATAATAAGATCGCTATTTCATTTAATATACGATAAAAGTATTCCTTTTGAGGAAAGGCTGAAGTTATTGAGAGATAAAGAAGAGGAAGAAGCAAAGATCTTATATGAATTTATTACAAACTCAAAGCGTGGTATAACTGACGCTTCTTGGAGGAGTGAAGAATGAAAATATTTTTATCTGTCCTTGAAGTTTCAGCAGATGTTCATGGATCAAAATTGATTAATGCGCTAAAGAATAAAAAAAAGGATATATATTTTTATGGGCTTGGCGGAGAGAGAATGAAAGAAGAAGGAATGGAGGTAATGTATGATGTAACCCAATATAGTACTGTGGGGTTTATTGAACCCATTCCTTATATACCAAAGCTTTTGTTGGTGCAGGAGAAGGTTAAAAAGATAATAAAAGAAACAAAGCCTGATTTAATAATTTTCATTGATGCTCAAGGTTTTAATTTACCTCTTGCTAAATATGCTAAAAAATTAGGTATTCAAACAATTTATTATTTTGCCCCCCAATATTGGCTTTGGGGAAACCAAGAAAAAGCAAGAGAAGTTTTAGACACTGTTTCCTATGTTGTTGCTACTTTTCCTCAGGAGTATAATCTGTATAAGAAGTTTGGAGATAATGTAGTCTATTTTGGTCATCCTCTTGTCGATTATTTACTACCATATGAAAATCTTGAAAAGGAAAATGATCTCATTGGACTCTTTCCGGGAAGCAGAATTCAAGAAATTAAAAATTTGGTTCCTTTGTTTTTAGAAATCTCTGATAGATTAAAAGAGGAAGGCTATAGGTTTGTGATGCCCATTGCTTCAGAAAAGTTTTCTGAGATGATCTTTAGATATATAAGAGGGAAAAATCATATAGAATTGGTCTCAGGCAGAGAAAGTCAAAAATATTTAAAACTTTCCTCCTTAAGTCTTGTAGCTTCTGGAACTGTAACCTTAGAGGCGGCTATTTTAAAGACTCCCGTTATGGTCTTTTATAAAATATCCTCTATAACCTATAACATTGCTAAAAGACTTGTACATTATTCCTTTATAGCATTACCTAACATAATCCTTAACCAAATGATTTACCCCGAGTTTGTTCAAAAAATTGATATAAAGGAGGTAATGGATAGTATAAATAGAATTTTAAAAGATGAAGATTATAAAAGAAACTTAGAGAATAAGCTTAGAGAATTGGAATTCAAATTAGGAGAGCCCGGAGTTTTGGAAAGGATTTCAAAATTTATTTTAGAAATAATATGAGCAAGATTTATTTTTTAGTAAACGGTCCAGGAGAGATCTCAGGATGGTTGTATCCCCTGATTAGATGGATTAAGGAATTTAAACCATCATGGGCTGAAAGCTTCTCTTTTAATTCTATTATTGTTCCTTGCCAATTTGCGTCAGGTGAGGAGGAAAAAGTACTAAGATCTTGGAATTTTTTTAAAGAAATTATTCCTTCCAATAAATATTGGGATTTGTTTAAAGATAGGGTAAAGGATGAAAATTCAGTCCTTTTCCACATAGGGGGAGACCTATATTTTAATTTTATCCTTTCTAAAAGATGGAATAGCATTCCTATAGCCTACGTGGAAAAATATTTTTGGATAGAAAAATTTTACAAAAAAGTTTATACCTTGAGAGATATAAAGCTCAAAAACTCTATATTTGTGGGAGACTTAAGATTTGATTTCTTGCCTAAGGATGCCTTTGCTGATAATAATAAAATTGCTTTATTTCCAGGAAGCAGAAGCTATGTTTTAAGGTTTTTTATTCCTTTTTATTTAGCTTTGGTTAAAGAATTGGTAAAAGATTTTCCAGATCTCAATTTTACTTTTTTTATCTCCCCTTTTGTTGATGAAAGGATAGTAAAGGATACTTTGAAAAAATTGCAAACCCTTATTAAAGAACTTCCCATAAATTTTGAAACTCTTGACGATATGAATAAATTGAAAGGATTTTTAATGGCAATAACTTTACCTGGAACCAATACCCTTCAGCTTGCTTACATGAAGATACCTATGATGATAATTCTTCCTTTGCATAAGCCTGATTTTATACCCTTGGAGGGATTAGCAAATTTTTTAAAGGGAAATCTAAGGGAAAAATTAATTGAGTTTTATTTGCGGAAAAATCCTTATCTTGCCTTGCCCAACCAAATATACCCTGGGATTGTTCCTGAGATTGTAGGAAAATTTCAGTTTAGGGAGGTCCTTAATTATATAAAGGAGATCTTATATAATAGAGAGAAATTAAAGAAAATCAATAAGATAATGGAGGAAAAATTTAATAAAGACTATTTGACTTCTGAACTTATATGGAAAGATTTATATTATGAGATACTTAGCAAGATTACTTAAATTACTAAAACCATATGCTGGCTATTTTATAATAGGTCTTCTTTGTATTCTAATTGGCAATGGAGCTCAACTTTATGCTCCTAAATTTTTAGGAGAGTTATTAGATCAACTTTCCAAGGTAAAAGATCTTTCTACCCTTAATAGACTCTCATTAATAATCATATTTCTTCTTTTCTTAAGAAGCCTTTTTTTGTATGGACAGATCTATGTTTTTTCCTTTATAGGGCATAGAATTGTTGCAGACTTGAGGGAAAAGCTTTTTTCTAAAATTCAATATTTATCCTTAGATTACTTAAATCGATGGAATAGTGGAGATTTGATTGCTAGAACTCTACAAGATACTCAGTTGATTCAAACCTCTTTTCTTTCGGGAATTGCTGATCTTTTTTATGCTATTGTGCTTCTTTTTGGCATTTTAATAATTGTAATTTCTACCGATTGGCAGCTTGCTCTTGCTACTTTTCTAGTTATACCTCTTTTTGTTTTTTCCATATCAGGAATAGGAAAAGAGATTCAAAAATGGTCTCTTTCAGTTCAGCGAAAGATTGCAGATCTTACTAGGATAATACAAGAGAGCATTAAAGGGGCAAGAGTGGTTAGGGTATTTTCTCAAGAAGAAACGGAGATAAAAAAGTTTAGAGAAGAAAATGAAAAGAACTTTTTTAGAAATTTAAAAATAGCAAGACTTACTGCAATCCAAATTCCCCTTTCTAGTTTTCTAACTGCTTTAGCTTTAGTTTTTATTTTATGGCTTGGAACAAGAAAAATAGCAAAAGGAGAAATGACTCTTGGGTCTTTTGTTGCCTTTTTGACCTATGTGGGAATGGCTATTGATCCCACTCAAACAATTCTAAGGGTTTTAGCAGGTTTAAGACAAGCTTACGCTGCTCTTGAGAGAATTTTTGAGATACTGGAAATGGGAAGAGAAGTTGTGGAGATAAAAAATCCCATAATTCTTCCTCCTATAAAGGGTTTTGTAGAGTTTGATAATGTCTCCTTCACTTATGATGGAGTTAATTGGGTATTAAAAAATATAAATCTAAAAGTAAAGGCTGGAGAGAAAATAGCTATTGTGGGAAGTAGCGGTGCAGGTAAAACTTCTTTAGTGAATTTAATACCACGTTTTATTGATCCCACAGAGGGAGTAGTGAGAATTGATGGATATGATATTAAAAGGGTTAGTCTTAGATCTTTAAGGTCACAAATTGGTTTTGTACCTCAGGAAACAATTATCTTTCATGGTACTGTGAAGGATAATATAAGTTATGGTAATCCTTATGTTTCTTTTGAGGAAATTGTGGAGGCAGCAAAAATGGCAAGAGCTCATGATTTTATAATGAAATTACCTCAAGGATACGATACTGTAATTGGAGAAGGAGGAGTTAATCTTTCTGGTGGGCAGGCTCAGAGAATAGCTATAGCAAGAACTATTCTTTTAAAGCCAAAACTTATTATTCTTGATGAAGCCACATCTGCTCTTGATTCAGAATCGGAGGCTTTTGTTCAGGAGGCTCTCGATGAACTTATGAAAGGTAAAACTGCTTTTATTGTTGCCCATAGACTTTCCACTATAAAGAGAGCTGATAGAATTGTGGTGCTGGAAAATGGGGAGATAGTGGAAGAAGGCACTCATAATGAGCTGTTGAAATTGGGCGGGGTTTATTTAAGAATAATAAAATGGCAGATAGAGGAGAGTAAGTAAGAAGATGAGTAAAGTAAAAGTGGGAGTTGTAGGAGTAGGTTATTTAGGACAACATCATGTGAGAATATTTAATGAAATTCCTGACGTAGAACTTGTAGGCATTTGTGATATAAATCTTAAAAGGGCAAAAGAAATAGCATCCATTTATAATGTACCTTTTGTAACTGATGATTATAGGGATTTACTTAATAGAGTTGAAGCTGTAAGTATTGTTACTCCAACTACCTCCCATTTTCAAATAGCAAAAGATTTTCTTGAGAAGGGAATTCATACTTTTATTGAAAAACCTGTAACTCATAGTTTAAGGGAAGCAGAAATACTTTTAGATATTGCCAGTGGGAAGGATTTAGTATTACAAGTAGGACATATTGAGAGGTTTAATCCAGCAATACAGGAGTTAAAAAAATATGTGAAAGATCCTTTCTATATTGAGGCAAGAAGAATGGGACCCTTTGAGGGTAGATCAACAGATGTAGGTGTTGTAATGGATCTCATGATACATGATCTAGATATTCTTTTCTATGTTCTTGGAAAAAACAGAAGGATTCTTGAAATTAGTGGAATAGGTTATTCTATTTATACCCCCTATGAGGACTTTGCTACGGTGAATATTCTTTTTGAGGGAGAAATTTTAGTGAACCTTATAGCAAGTAAGGTTTCACCTAAAAAGTTAAGAAAACTTGATATTCATGAAAAAAATGGTGATCAAATAATTGTGGATTATATTGAGCAGAGCATATCTGTAGTTCATGGAGGAGCAAGACATATTGAGTCAGCTTTGGAGTCGCCAGTTTTAGAAAGAGAAGAGCCTCTGAGATTAGAGCTTACGCATTTTGTTAAGTGTATTATAGAAGGGAAGGATCCTGAAGTGACTCTTGAGGATGGAAAATTAGCATTGGCTCTTGCTACAGAAATATTAAAGGAGTTGAAAATTATTGATCTTAAAGCATAAATTGATTATTTTTATATTATTTTTTTTAATTCTAATTAATTTGGCATATTTACAAGATCTTAACTCATTAGTGGAGTATTATGAATTAAAACACAGGGAAAATCCAAAGGACCCTGATAATATTTTTAATTTACTTGTACTATATGGTGCTTTGGGAAATTTAGGTAAATTTTATGATTACTACAATCTTTTGAATAAAATTGACCCTAATTATTTAAAAGAAAAAGCAAAGGAAAATGTTAAAGAGAACACAAATAATGTTTTTGACTTATATAAAACTGCTTTTTCTTATTATTTTTTGGGTGAAATAGAAAAGTCAATTTATTATTTCCATAAGCTAAACTCTTTAAAGCCTAATGATGATTGGGTGATAAGCTATCTTGCATATTTATATTACTTAAAAGAGGATTATTCAAAGGTAGAAAGCTTAATTAACAGAGGTTTTGAAATAAATGAAGATAACGAAGCTCTTCATGCCTTAAGGTGCGCTTTGTATTTGAAAAAAGGTAATTATTTCTTAGCCTTAAAGGAGTACTTTATTACTATGAATATTGTTCAGAGAAAGGGATACAAAAATATATGGGAGATATTAAGAGGCCTAAGATAAAAATTGACATGAGATTAAAAATTTTTTAACATAAAAACATATGGCTTTAGAAACCGTAGGGATTTATAAATATTATGGTAGAAGGTGTGTAGTCAAAGATGTATCCCTCACTGTGAATCCTGGGTACGTAGTGGGTCTTTTAGGTCCTAATGGGGCTGGAAAAACTACTACCTTTTATACTATCATGGGAGAGGTTTATGCCGATGGTGGAAAAGTGCTTCTTGATGGAGAAGATATAACCAGTTTATCTATGCCCCAGAGAGCAAGAAAAGGAATAGGATATCTTGCTCAAGATCCTACCATTTTTAGAAAGCTAACGGTAGAAGAAAATATCAAATTAGTATTAGAACTCACAAATTTAACTCCTAAGGAACAAAGAGAAAGACTTGAGGAATTAATTGATGAGTTTCAACTTCAAAAGGTTAGAAAGAACTTGGGATATACCTTATCAGGAGGAGAAAGGAGAAGGGTAGAAATAGCAAGGGTTTTGGCTCTTTCACCTAAATATATTCTTCTTGATGAACCTTTTGCGGGGGTAGATCCTATAACGGTTCAAAATCTCCAGGAGACTATTGCTTATTTAAAAGAGAAAGGGCTTGGTATTCTTATAACGGATCACAATGTACGTGATACTTTAGCTATAACCGATTATGCATATATTATTTTTTCAGGAGAGGTTTTAATTTCTGGAACTCCTGAGGAGATAATAAATAGTGATATTGCAAAAAGATTTTTTCTTGGAGAGAGGTTCAATCTCTGATGTCTGGAGTAATGCTAATAATCATATTGCTTGTTGCCAGTGGCCTGATAGCATATGCAGGGGATTATGTAGGAAGAAAAGCTGGCAAGAAGAAATTAACTATTTTTAATCTTCGTCCTAAGTATACATCACGGATTATAAGTGTTTTAACGGGGATTCTTATCATGGTTTTTGCCCTTATTGTTTTATCTGTTTTTTCTGAAAATGTTAGAATAGCTCTTTTTGGTATGGAAAAATTAAAAAAAGAGATTTCCACTCTCCAACTTAATATAAAAAGTAAGGAAAAAGAGTTTTCAGAGATTATAAAAAAATATGAAGCGGTAAAAGAAGAAAGAGGGAGAGCAATAAAAGAATTGGAGTCATACAAAATAAAACTTAACGAGTTAGAGGAGGATAGAGCTAAGATCCTTGAGGAACTTAATAAATTATCTAAGGAAAGAGAGATTCTTTGTAAAGAGAATGAAAAACTTCAAAGGTCCATATATGAAATTTCTCAAAAGATTTCCTCTCTAAGCAAAGAGAGGGAAAAATTATTGGAAGAAAAAAAAGAACTCCTTGATGAGATTCAGTTTTTAAATACTACGATAACTAATATGAGAACTGAAGGTATAGTTTTTAGAAGAGGAGAATTGATACTTAATTATATTTCTAAGGGAGATTTGACCGAAGAGAAGGCAAAAGAGGAAGCAAAAGTTCTTCTCTCGCTTATAGAGAACATAGCTAAGGAAAGGGGAGCTGGAAACGAGGAGAAGGGATTTATATGGGTTCCTGAAGCGGAGTGGATAAAATTGCTAAATGCTTTTACGACTTCTGGCGAGAAATTAATAAGAGTTTTTTCTCTTGCAAATATCTTTGAGGGTGAACCTGCTCTTATAACTTTTGAGATATATCCTTATAAACTTATCTTCAAAAAGGGTGATGTGTTAGTTTTGAAGGTAATTGATGGTAGTGAAGATCTTAATAAAATTGAATCAAAGCTTTTGGAAATCCTTTCTGAGGTGAATAAAATAGCGCAGCAGAAAGGAGTGTTGCCAGATCCTCTTACTAACACGGTGGGAGAAATATCTTTTGAAGAATTTTACAATATAGTTTATAAAATAAAAGAGAAGGATAAAAAATTTCTTCTAAAAGTCATAGTTGACGAAGATACATATAATAGTGGTCCTTTAAAGATAAGATTTGAGTTATAGGAGGTAGGAAAACCATGGAAAAAAAGTTTGTAGAAGAGTTGACTTCTCAAAAAGAAGATTTTTCCAAGTGGTATACAGAAGTAGTTTTAAAGGCAGATCTTGTGGATTATTCTCCTGTTAAAGGATGTATGGTAATAAAACCTTATGGATATGCTATTTGGGAGAACATACAAAGAATTCTTGACGAGAAAATAAAGGAAACAGGACACGTAAATGCCTATTTTCCTCTATTTATACCCAAAAGTTTCTTGGAGAAGGAAGCAGAGCATGTAGAGGGGTTTTCTCCTCAAGTTGCTTGGGTGACTAAGGGGGGAGATGAGGATTTATTTGAGCCTCTTGCTGTAAGACCTACCTCAGAAGCGATTATCTGTAGTATGTATTCAAAATGGATTCAGTCTTGGAGAGATCTTCCTATTTTAATAAATCAATGGGCAAATGTGGTTAGATGGGAAAAAGAGACAAGACCATTTTTGAGAACTACTGAGTTTTTATGGCAAGAAGGACATACTGCTCACAGAACTTTTGAAGAAGCAGAAGAGGAAGCCCTGAGGATGTTAAATGTCTATAAAGAGTTTGTAGAGAACGATCTTGCTATTCCTGTTATAGCTGGAAAAAAGACAGAGAATGAAAAGTTTGCAGGAGCTCTTCATACTTATTCTATTGAAGTACTTCTCGCAGATGGAAGGGCTCTGCAAGCTGGAACTTCTCATAATTTAGGGCAACATTTCGCAAAGGCTTTTGATATAATGTTTCAAGATGTAGATGGGGAGAGAAAATATGTATGGCAAACCAGTTGGGGCGTTTCTACAAGATTGATTGGAGCTCTGATAATGACTCATGGTGATGATTATGGGCTTATATTGCCTCCAAGGGTTGCTCCTTATCAAATAGTTATTATACCCATATGGAAAAATGAAACTGATAAGGTAAAGGTCTATAATTATATAGATGAGATCTATGAAGTATTGAAAAAATATTTCAGAGTTAAAGTGGATAGAGATGAAGAACATACTCCAGGATGGAAATTTAATGAATGGGAATTAAAGGGAGTTCCTGTAAGATTAGAGATAGGCCCTAAGGAGGTAGAGAAACAAGAAATATATGTGGCAAGGAGAGATTTGAGAACCAAGATATCAATTAGGAGAGAGAACATGATTCAAGATCTTGAAAATCTTCTTAAAGATATTCAGAAAACTCTCTTTGAAAGGGCATTGAAATTCAGAGAAGAAAACACATATGAAATTAATAATTTTGAAGAGTTTAAAAAAATTATGGATACAAAGAGGGGTTTTGTGAAGGCAAGTTGGTGTGGAGATGGAGAATGTGAGCTGAAAATAAAGGAATTGACAGGGGCTACTATACGGAATATTCCCCTTGACTGGAAAGAGGAAGAGGGAAAATGTATTTTATGTGGAAGAGAGACTAAGATAAAAGCTTTATTTGCAAAAGCCTACTAATATGATTAGGGTTTTAATTGAAAGAATAGATAAAGATTTACCTCTTCCCAACTATGCTACCCATGGTTCGGCAGCATTAGATCTTTATTCTCGTATTGATTTTGAACTTCCTCCTTTTGGAGAAATTGGAGGAGGACTTGTAATTCCTACAGGTATAAGAATTGCTTTACCCGAAGGATATTTAGCTCTTGTTCTGCCAAGAAGTGGGCTTGCTGCAAGAGAGGGAATATCGGTTCTTAATACTCCGGGGCTTATTGATAGCGACTATAGGGGAGAGATCTTTGTGAATTTAATTAATTTTTCTAATAAGCCTTTTTTGGGGAAAAGAGGTATGCGAATTGCTCAACTTTTGGTCCTTCAGTATTCTCGTATAATTTGGGAAGAAGTAGAACAGCTTCCCCAAACGGAGAGAGGCGAAGGGGGGCTGGGAAGTACAGGATTATAATCTTCGGGTTTTTTATAATATAATTTTAAAAGCGATTAAAAAATATAAAAGGTAAGGGGGTTTTGAAAGAGAAATGAAATATGAAACTGAAAACTTAAGAAATGTAGGACTTTTTGGGCACGGGGGTGCTGGAAAGACAAGTTTAGGGGAAGCAATTCTTTATACTGCAAAGGTAATTGATAGAATGGGAAAGGTGGAAAATGGAAATACGGTATCGGATTTTGAGCCTGAGGAGATAAAAAGAGGTATATCTCTAAGTCTATCTATCTTACCCTTAGAGTGGAAGGGAAAAAAGATAAACTTAGTAGATACCCCGGGATATGCAGATTTTATTGGAGAAATTATAAGCGCACTAAGGGCTGTAGATAGTATGCTTATTGTCATAGATGCAATTTCAGGAATACAAGTGCAAACAGAAAAAGTATGGAGTATGGGAGAGGAGGAAAAACTCCCTGTAGCTTTTGTTGTGAACAAACTTGATAGAGAAAATTCAAACTTCTTTGAGATGGTAAAATCTATACAAGAGAGATTTGGGAGTAAAGCTATTCCCATATACCTTCCTGTAGGTAAGGAGAGTAGTTTTAATGGTGTTATTGATTTATTAGAAGGTAAGGCATATATTTATAAAGATGAGAAAGGAGAACCTGAAGTAACGGAAGTTCCTGTTGATTTAAGATCTGATTATGAGAAGTATAGGCAACAGCTTATTGAAACTATTATTGAGTTTGATGAGGAACTTTTACAAAAGTACTTGGAGGGAGAAGAGATATCTGGGGATCTAATTGCTAAGACCCTTAAAGAAGCTTTTAAGAATAGAGAAATCTTTCCTATCTTTCCCGTATCATCTTTTAAAAATGTTGGGGTTTCAAAACTTCTTGATAGTGTAGTATCCTTCTTCCCAAGCCCTAAGGATCGCCCTGCCATACCTGTAGAAGATACCAAGACAGGGGAAAAGAGGGCCATGTCCATCGGGGAGAAAAATGGTCTTTTAGCTTTTGTATTTAAGACCTCTGCTGATCCTTTCGTGGGTAAGATAAGTTATGTTAGAGTTATTTCTGGTGTTTTAAGACCAGATTCTAACTTATTTAATGTGAATAAAGGAGTTCAAGAAAAGATAGGAGGGCTCTTTTATCAGAGGGGAAAGAACCAAGAGCCTGCTACAGAGATAGGTCCAGGTGATATTGGAGTTATTACTAAATTAAAGGAAACTTCTACAAATGAAACCTTAGGAGATAGAGATAATTCAGTGAAAGTTATTCCGGTAGAGTTTCCTGAGCCAGTTTTTGCAGTTGCTGTGGTTCCTAAGACAAGGGCAGACGAAGATAGAATGAGCACTGCAATTGCAAGAATTCTTGAAGAGGACCCTACTTTGAGAGTGCAAAGAAACATTGAGACTAATGAAACCTTAATCTATGGATTGGGAGATTCTCATCTTGAAGTGGTAGTTGAAAGAATGCAGAGAAAGTTTGGAGTTAATGTTACTCTTGGTACCCCTCAAGTAGCATATAGAGAAACCATAAGAGCTACAGCTAAAGCAGAAGGTAAGGTTAAGAAACAGACAGGCGGAAGAGGACAGTATGGTCATGTATGGCTTGAGCTTGAACCTTTACCAAGAGGTGCAGGATTTGAATTTGTAGATAAAATTGTGGGAGGTGTAGTACCAAAGAACTATATACCAGCGGTAGAAAAGGGTGTAAGAGAGACTATGGAGAAAGGAATTCTTGCTGGGTATCCTATTGTAGATGTTAAGGTGACACTCTTTGATGGATCTTATCACGAAGTGGATTCTTCTGATATGGCATTTAAGATTGCAGCCTCAAAGGCGTTTAAAAAGGGTTTCTTGGAAGCAAAGCCTGTTCTTCTTGAACCTATAATGAGTGTGGAGATTACTGCTCCTGACGAATATACTGGGGATATAATTAGTGATTTAAATGGTAGAAGAGGAAAGGTGACTTCTATAGAAGCTTTAGGAAAATTACAGGTAATAAAAGCTCTTGTTCCTCTTGCTGAAATGTTGAGATACTCTTCAGTTTTAAAGTCTATAACCCAAGGCAGAGGGTCTTATTCTATGAAATTTTCTCATTATGAAGAAGTACCTGCTAAGATACAAGAAGAAATAATTGCTAAAGCTAAACCAAGAGCTGAAGAGGAAGAGGAATGATAGACAAAATTCAGGTAGGAGACATTTTGGAGCTTCCTAAAAAGCATCCCTGTGGAGGAAACAGGTGGATAGTACTTTTCTCAGGAGTTGATATAAAGCTTAAATGTGAAAAATGTGGGCGTATTGTGATGCTTCCAAGAATAGAGGTGAGGAGAAAGGCAAAAAAGGTTGGAGAGGTAAACTTAGAGGAGCTTTTAAAGTATGAATAATTGGAAAAGAATTGTAGTAAAAGTAGGTACTTCAAGTATTACCGATGGAAGAGGAAGCCCTTCTGGGGAGAAAATTTTGTCCTTAGTTAAGGAGTGTGTAAAGCTTATAAGGGCAGATAAAGAATTAGTTCTTGTGTCCTCGGGTGCTATAGCTTCGGGAAGAGAGATTATACAAAAGCTCTCTAAAAGGAAAGATCTTCCTGCAAAGCAGGCTCTTTCTGCAGTAGGACAAGTAAGATTGATGCAGTATTACTCTCAGCTTTTTTCTATCTTTAAGCAACCTATTGCTCAAATCCTTCTTACTGCAGAAGATCTTAGAGATAGAAAGAGGTATATAAACATTTCTCAAACCTTTGAGACATTGTTAGAAGAAAAAATTATCCCTATCGTAAATGAAAATGATACCGTAGCTGTCGAGGAAATAAAAATAGGTGACAACGATACTCTTTCTGCAAAGGTAGCTTGTGCTATTAATGCTGATCTTCTTGTAATTTTATCTGATGTTGAGGGTTTATATTCAGAAGACCCAAATATTTCATCAAATGCATTACTGATAACTGACGTATATGAAATTGACGAGAGTATAGAGAAAATAGCTGGTCCAGGGAAAGGTACAGGAGGAATGTTTACTAAAGTACAGGCTGCTAAAATAGTAACCGAAGCTGGCATTCCTATGATTCTTGCCAGAGCTGATGTGGAAAATATCCTTGAAAGAATTGTTTTAAAGAAAGAAAAAGTTGGAACCTTCTTTTATCCATCAGAAAAACATTTAAACAAAAGAAAGCATTGGATGCTTTTTATGGCAAAGCCTGAAGGCAGAATTTACATAGATGACGGAGCAAAGGATGCGCTCCTAAAAAGGGGAAAAAGTCTTCTTCCTGTGGGAATTAAAAAGGTAGAGGGAGAATTCACAAGGGGAGATACGGTAAGTATTTTTGATCTTAGAGGGGAGGAAATTGCCCGAGGAATAACAAATTATGATAGTTTGGAATTAGATAAGATAAAGGGTAAGAATACCGAGGAAATAAGAAACATTTTAGGGGAAGATTTTTACGAGGAAGTAATTCACAGAAATAATTTAGTATTAACCAATAGAGGGGACCTTTAATGTCCCCTCTATTTATTTCCAATTTTGGTGGAGGCGATGGGATTTGAACCCACGACCTCTTGCATGCGAAGCAAGCGCTCTCCCGCTGAGCTACGCCCCCACTTAATCTCCATTTATCAAATGCCTATTAAGTTTATAAGTGATAAAAATATTTTTGTCAAATACTTTTAAAAGGAAATAAAATTATTGAAAAAAGCGTCTCATTAAAGAGAAATCTTCATAAGAAAGGGTGTGAGAAGGAAAATGGAAGATGTTTTTGTTTTGGATAACGTGGTTAAAATTTATAAGATGGACAGTGTAGAGACTATAGCCTTAAATGGTGTTTCTTTAAGAGTTGAAAAGGGAGAATTTATAGCCATAATGGGACCATCTGGATCAGGTAAATCTACTATGATGCATCTTATGGGATGTCTTGATAGGCCTACATCGGGGAAAATCTATTTTGAGGGAAAAGATGTCTCAACACTTTCTGATGATGAACTTGCAGAGATAAGAAATAAAAAAATAGGCTTTGTATTTCAAAGTTTTTATCTTCTTCCCCGTTATGATGCTCTTCAGAATGTGGAACTACCCCTTATATATAGGGGTGTTCCTCCTAAGGAGCGAAGAGAAAAAGCAAAGTTAATACTTGAGAAAATAGGGCTTGGAGACCGATTACATCATAGGCCAACTCAGCTTTCAGGAGGTCAACAGCAGAGAGTAGCTATTGCAAGAGCTTTAATTGTGGATCCTGTTGTTCTTCTTGCTGATGAGCCTACTGGAAATTTAGATTCTAAATCCAGCCATGAGATAATGGAGCTTATTAGCAGATTACATAAAGAAGAAAATCTGACTATAGTGCTTGTTACTCACGAGGCTGATATTGCAAGTTATGCTGAGAAAATTATTAGGATGCAAGATGGTAAGATAGTGGATATTGAGGATAGGAAAAGGGAGATAAGCCATGTATAAGAAAACCGTATTTTATCTTCTGCTAATTCTTATTTTTATTGTGACTCTTAGCTTTTCTGAGGACTATTTAACTCTTGAAAGCCTTAAACCTTTGTTAATAAAATCTCCTCTTTATAAAATTTACCAGGTGCAATATAATAACGCTTTACAAGAATATAATCTTGCCTATTCTAACTTAAAACCTCAACTCTCTTTACAGTTTTCTTATAATCAAGGTGAGACGAGTGTGACCTTAAATAATGTCACCTCTATGAGCGAGACAAAATCAGGGAATCTATCTCTTAGTTTTTCCCAAGTTCTTTTCCTAAAGGGACAGGCAGGTATAAGTATAAAATTAGCTGAGCTAAATTTGGAACAAGAGAAGAATAATTTTAAAACTAACTGTCAAAATCTATACTACCAATTTATACAAAGCTTTTACAATTTATATCTTGCCCAAGAACAGTTAAAAATTTACGAAGAAAGTTATAATCTTAGCAAAAAGCAAGAAGAGGTAGCGGAAAAGCAATTTAAAGACGGTGTAATAAATGAAATTACTCTTTTAGACTATAAGCAGAAAGCAAAGCTTGCAGAGATAAATTACAATTCTGCAAAAAATAACTTGGAGTTAAGTTATAAATCTCTTGAAAATTTGTTGGGAACCACTCTCCCCAGAGTACCTGTAAAACTTGATGTAAATTATGAACCCATTACGTATTCTGCTGATGAATTAATATCAAGGCTGTATTCAAATAATTTAACTATTAAAAATTCAACCCTTGATCTTGAGAAGGCGAAAGTAAATTTGGAGAAGGCAAATCTCCCGTCTTGGAATATTGGTATAAGTGGAAGTTATAGTTCGGGGAATATTACTTATGCTTTGTCCTTTGATACTCAAAATTATGCTCTTAATGCTTCGGTAAGTCCAAGCTGGAGTACTTCTCAAAAAAGTACTGAAAATATATGGAACTTTAAAATATCCTTCAGCACTCCTATTTTAGATGGTGGAAGTAAAAACATTACTAAATCTCAAGCTCAAATCTCTTTAGATCAAGCCCAAATAAATTATGAAAAAACTAAAAAAGATGTGGAACTCAATTTTTGGAAAACCTATTATAATCTCTTGACAGCTCAAGAAACTATAGAGCAAAAGAAACTTCTTTTAGAACAAAAGAAGACCAATTTAGAGGCTCAGAAAATAAGATATAACCTTGGTTTGATTACAGATCTTGATCTTAAAAATTATGAGATTGACTATATGCAGGCTCAGTATGATCTTAAAAATGCAATTTTAAATTTTAATCTTCAAAAAATTCAGTTAGATATTCTTTTAGGAAACTGGGAGGTAAATTAAGATGAGAAGGCTATTCATAATTTTTGTATCTTTTGTGCTATTACTCTCCATCTCTTTTTCTCAAGAAGCAAAAGTATTATCTCTTGAAGAGGCTATAGATATTGCGTTGAAGAACAATGGAGATCTTTTGGTAGCAAAAATCAACTTAGATAATGCTTTTGTTGATTATGAAAATAAGAAAAAGGATCCTACAACTTTAATATTGGCGTTAAAACAGGCAGAGTTAAACTTAAGTTTAGAAAAGGTTAGATATGAAAATACAAAATTACAAGTTATTCAAAATGTGAGAAATGCATATTTTAACGTCTTGGAGGCACAAACTCAGGTTAAATTATATGAAAAGCAATTGGCATATTATGAAGAGACCTTTAATGCTACAAAAGCCAAGTATCAAGTAGGGAATGCCACAGCAACTGATGTAAGTCAGGCTGAGTTAAACTATCTTTCTGCAGTAAATTCCTTAAAGACTGCACAAAATAATCTAACAATTTACTGGAGCCAGTTTTGGCAAACTCTTGGAATATCACCCATAGAAAAAGTGGTATTAAGAGAGCCAGAGATGAAGGTATATAATTTTAATCTTGATGATCTGTTTAATATAGCTAAGGAAAACCTATCTTCTTTAGTTCAAGCCAAGAATAATGTTGAACTTTACGAGCTTCAAGTTAAACTTTATGACAATGATTATACACCTAAAGCTACACTAATTTCTGCGATGAATTCTCTTGAAAGCGCAAAGAAGTCCTATGAACAGACTTTAAATAGTACAAAGATCACTATTGCTCAAAGGTTAGAACAATTAAACGCAAGTTTAAAGGATATAGAAGTTCAACAGAAAAATTTAGATCTTGCTAAGGAAAATTACAAAATAATCCAGCTTAAGCTTGACGCTGGCTTAGTGACTAAACTTGATCTGATGAATGCTGAAATAAATGTCATAAAAGCTGAAAATAATTATTATTCTTCCCTTCATAATTACTGGAAAAGTTTGGATAGCTTATCCTTAGCAGTAGGAAAGGCTCTTTATTAATTGGAGGTTGAAATTATGAAAAAGAGGCTGATTATTATATTCATAATAGTAATTCTAATAGGAATTGGGGTTTGGTGGGGGTTTGGAAGATCTAAGAATAATGAGAAAAATAGTTCTATTCTCAATACTTATACAGTAAGAAGAGGAGATTTGCTTGTTACGGTCTCGGGAAGCGGAACTTTGGAGGCTGAAAGAAGTCTTGATATTACAAGCAAGGTTTCAGGAACAGTTATATACGTAGTTGAAGAAGGCACAAGGGTTAAGGAAGGAGATATTTTAGTAAAAATTGATCCAACAGATTATCAAAATACCTATCAACAAGCTTTGATCACTTACAAGAACTACGAGAATTCTTATGAGCAAGCACGATTAAATTATGATACCCAAAAGAGGCAGCTTGAGAAAAATCTTAAAGATGCTCAAATAAGTAGGGATAATGCATACATAGAGTATCAGAATGCAAAAAATAATTTAGAAAGAACTGAAGAATTGTTTAAGAAAGGTTTTGCTTCTCAAAGCGATTTAGATACTGCGAGATTTAATTTTGAAAAAGCTAAAAACTCTATAACTCAGGCAGAGAATAACCTAAAATTAATAAAAGAAAATTATGATACTCAATTAAAAACTTTACAAAGGGATCTGGAGGCAAGCAAACTTTCTTTAGAAAAAGCGAAAATAGATCTTTCGAATGCTAAGAGAAATTTAGATAATACTATAATTAGAGCTCCTTTTTCAGGTATTGTGGCAAATGTAAATGTAGTTAAGGGCCAGAATATATCTTCAAATGTCACGTTGATGACCCTTCTTGATACTAAAAATGTGGAACTTTCTCTTGAAGTGGATGAGACCGATATAGGTAAGGTTTCTGTGGGGCTTCCTGTGAGAATATCCTTAGATGCTTTTCCTGATGAGGAATTTGAGGGTAAAGTTATTAGAATATCTCCTACAGCAACAATTTCCAATAACATCCCTATCTTTAAAGTGAGAGTTAGAGTTCCTAATAAAGATTTTAGGTTAAAAGTAGGAATGAGTGCCGATGGAGATATTATCCTTTTAGAAAGAAAGAATGTTCTTCTTGTTCCTCTTAAGGCAGTACAGAAAACCGAGAGGAGAAGTTATGTGGAGGTATTGAAACCTAATGGATCAAGGGAGTTGGTCAGAATAACCCTCGGAGAAGATGATGGGACAAATGTGGTGGTGGAAAGTGGACTGAAAGAAGGTGATGTAGTTATTGTTCCATCTTCAAGTACATCCTCTAATACTAGTAGGAATCAACAATTACAAATAAGGATTCCAGGAGTTCCTTTAAGGTAGGTGAAAGATATGTTCTTAGAAATAATAAAAATGGCTCTTCATAGTTTTTCTACAAATAAATTAAGAACATTTCTCACTACCTTAGGAATTATTATCGGAGTTGCCGCTGTGGTCACTCTTATGTCTTTGGGGGAAGGAACAAAAGCTACCATTGAGAAGCAATTTACTTCTTTGGGATCAAATTTATTAACAGTCTTTCCAAGATTCGGAAGAGGGATAGGTCTTGTAAGAGGTGCTCCAAGAAGCTCTATTACTAATGATGATTACGAGGCTTTGTCGAAAGAATTAGATCCAAATAAGGTTGTAGCTATAGTACCTTATAGTTCCAGAAATGTTCAGGTGAAATATAAGTCTGAAAATACAAATACCCAAGTAATTGGGACGTCTCCTGATTATTTAAAAGTGAGAGAAGTAAAGGTTGCTAATGGATCTTTTTTCTCTGAAGAGGAGTATAAAGCCAGCAAGAAGGTAGCGGTTTTAGGAGCATCGGTAGCAGAAACTTTATTTGGTAATGATGATCCTATTGGACAGAGCATAAAAATTGCAGGTGTTACTTTCAAAGTTGTAGGAGTACTTGAACCTCAGGGACAACTTGGAGGCTTTGCTAATCTTGATGATATGATATTTATTCCCTTAACCACTTTTCAAAGAAAGATCCAAGGTGGAAATTCTTTAAATAATATATACATTTCTGCCATAAGTCCCGATGTAATGAATGACTTGCAATCTCAAATAGAGGATATTTTGAGAAAGAGACATAAAATAACAGATCCTAATAATGATGATTTTATGGTGCAAAATCAGCTCACTATACTTTCGTCATTAAACCAGTCTATGCAGACATTAACTTTGTTTTTAGCAGGGATTGCTGCTATATCTCTCCTTGTGGGAGGAATTGGGATAATGAATATCATGCTTGTTAATGTAACGGAAAGAATAAAAGAGATAGGAATAAGGAAAGCAGTTGGAGCAAAAGCAAGGTACATATTATATCAATTTTTGACGGAGTCAGTTATTGTATCCGTTGCTGGGGGTATATTTGGAATATTAGTTGGAATTGTACTTTCTCAAGTTATAAAATCTCTATCAGGTCTTTCCGCTGTTGTAACTTTGTATCCTGTGGTATTGTCTTTTACAGTTTCTGCTCTTGTGGGAATATTCTTTGGATATTATCCAGCTTATAGGGCATCAAAACTGAATCCTATTGAAGCCTTAAGGTATGAATGAGGAGGTGGAAAGATGAGAAGGATAAAAGCGGTTTTAGGTCTTGTATTTATAATTCTTTTTTTTGTCTCTGTAGTTAATGCTCAAACAACTCAGACCCAAACTCCAAGAAGAGGTTTTATGTCTCAAGAGGTGCAATATTTGACAAGATTGATAAGAGACTTGAGAGAACTGGATAAGGATAAAAAAGTTGCCATAACAAAAGATCAGGCTAGGAAGCTTATTTCTATTCTTCAAGAGCTTGGGAAAATGAGTGAATTACCTAAAAAAGAGGCTGATAAATTTATTAGTCGCATTGAGGGGACACTTACAGATGCACAATTAACTTATCTTGATAAACTACAGATAGAGAGGCAAAAGAGAATAGAAGAAATGAGACAAAAAATGTCTCAGCAACAATCTTCCTCGCAACAGCCTCAATTTAACCCTCAGTTGAGAAATCAACAGAATTTTCAAATGAGTGAAAGAGAAAGACAAGAATTTCAAAAATTTATGGATGCTTGGAGTAAAGGAAAACCATTAAATCCTTTTTATCATTTATCTATTTATAAGAAACAACTTAACGATCTTATTGATTACTTAAAGAAAAAATAAGAAAATTAAAATGGAAAAATATTTGAGGGGGAGGTTGATGTTGATGTATATTCTTGCCTTGGATCAAGGTACTACAAGCTCAAGAGCTATTATTTTTGACCAATTGGGAAATGTTATAAGTGTGGCTCAAAAGGAATTTCCTCAAATTTTTCCAAAGTCTGGCTGGGTAGAACACAATCCATGGGATATATGGAATTCTCAAAGGGAAGTAATGATTGAGGCAATAGAAAAGGCAAAAATAAAACCTAAAGAAATTTCTACTATTGGAGTTACAAACCAAAGGGAAACTACTATTGTGTGGGACAAACATACAGGACAACCCATATATAATGCTATAGTCTGGCAATGTAGAAGAACTGCAGATTACTGTGAAGAATTAAAAAGAAATGGACTTTCAGAGGTTATTAAAGAAAAAACTGGACTTGTCATAGATGCGTATTTCTCAGGTCCTAAGATAAAGTGGATTCTTGATAATGTACCCGAGGCAAGAGAAAAGGCTGAAGAAGGAAGATTGCTTTTTGGTACTGTGGATACATGGCTTATATGGAACTTAACAGGAGGAAAAGTGCATGCTACAGACTATACTAATGCATCCAGGACTATGTTATTCAACATAAAAAATTTAGATTGGGATGATGAACTTTTGGAGATAATGAATATTCCAAGAAGCATGCTTCCTAAAACCTTCCCCTCCAGTTATTTTTATGGAGTCTGTAATATTTTTGATGGTGTGGAGATTCCCATAACAGGAATAGCGGGTGATCAGCAGGCAGCTTTGTTTGGACAGTGTGGCTTTGAAGAAGGAGTTGTGAAAAACACCTATGGAACGGGATGTTTTATCCTTCTTAATACGGGTGAAAATATTAAATATTCTTCAAAGGGATTAATAACTACTATTGCTTATGGAATTGGAGAAAAAGTTAACTATGCATTGGAGGGTAGTATTTTTATAGCAGGAGCGGTAATTCAGTGGCTGAGAGATAATCTTGGACTTATTAAGAGTTCTTCAGAAAGCGAAATCTTAGCTAAGATGGTTGAGGATAACGGTGGGGTATATTTTGTTCCAGCCTTTGTAGGGCTTGGAGCACCTTATTGGGACATGTTTGCAAGAGGTTTAATTATTGGACTTACCAGAGGGACAAAGAAGGAACATCTGGTGAGAGCTGCTTTAGAATCCATAGCATATCAAACTAATGATGTAGTAGAGCTTATGGAGCAAGAGACAGGTATTAAAATAAAAGAATTAAGAGTGGATGGAGGTGCTTCAGCAAATAATTTTCTCATGCAGTTTCAATCAGATATTTCTAATTTAAAAGTTATAAGACCTTATATTACTGAAACTACCTCTCTTGGAGCAGCTTTTCTCGCAGGTCTTGGAGTAGGGATATGGAAAGATCTTGATGAAATTAAGAGAATTTGGAAAGAAGAAAAGGTATTTACTCCTTGTATGCCTGAGGAAGAAAGAAGATATTATTTATCAAAATGGAAGGAAGCTGTGAATAGGTCTAGAGGTTGGGATAAGGAATGATATTTTTGGAATAAAAAATAGAAAAAGCACGTCAAATGCAATAAGAAGGTGTAAAAAGGGAGGTGGTAGACATGAAAAAGGTTGTAAAAATATTGGGGGTAGTTTTAGTACTGCTAACAATGATGTTGGCTTTTTCGTATGCTTCTTCATTTAGAAGTACGCCTATGGTGCAAAGAGAAAGGATAAGAGTGATTGAGAGAGATAGATTAATGCTCCAAAATAGTTTGCAGTTCTCTCAGGAATTTAGGAATCTGATAAGAGAGAGGGATAGGATCCAAGCTCAGATTCAACTTCTTTTAAGAAGTGGAAAGGTAAATTCTGATGAACTTCAGAAATATTTGACTCAGTTAGAAGATATAGAGAACAAGCTTTTTGCTGAATTTAAAAAGGATCTTATAAATAATCTTTCTAATGCTCTGAAGCTCAAGGAAGAGCAAAGACAAAAAGTAGCGGAAATATTAAACAAGTATATGGATGATATTAGAAATCTGAGGATAGAATTAAGGAATAAAAATTTAGAGATGAGGGCTTTAGGTATTAATGAACAAAGTAAGCAAAGAGAGATTAAAGATAAGATACAGAAGCTAAGAAATGAGATAAGGGAAAAAAGAACTGCTATGCTCAATGAGTTGAAGCAAGTACTTGACCAAAATCAATTTAGGATCCTTACAAGAATAATGTGGAGATATAATATAAAGATTAAAGTATTCTAAATTTTTGAAAAGAAGGGAAAAATATGGAAAAAAGTATAATTAATGTAATTAAAGGAAAGTACCCCCTTTCAACTCATACCTCCCAGCCGTCTCCCCTCGGCTGGGAGGAGAAAAATAAGCTTTCTGATCAGTCTTTGATATCTTTGATAAAAAATGGAGATAAAGAGGCCTTTAATATATTAGTAAAAAGGTACGAAAAGAAGGTCTTGAACATTCTTTATCTACAATTGGGGAATATTCCTGATTTAGAGGATCTTGCTCAAGAGGTTTTTATTAAAATTTTTAAGAATATCAAGGGATTTAGAGGAGAGGCAAAGTTTTCTACTTGGATCTATAGGATTACTATGAATGTGGCTTATGATTATAAAAGGAAAAATAAAGAAATGTATTCCTTAGATGAGCCAATGAAGGAGGATGAAGAAGACACCTTTGAAAAAGTTATTCCCAGCGAAGAAGAAGATCCTCTTTCGGTAGTAGAGAGAGAGGATATAAGAAGTAAATTACAAAAATTGATAAGAGAACTTCCTAAGGAATACCAAGAGGTTTTAATTTTGCGAGAGTATGAAGGACTATCTTACGAAGAGATCTCAAATATTCTTAAATGTCCTGTGGGCACTGTAGAATCTCGCCTTTTTAGAGCAAGAAGGGAGTTAAAAGAAAAGTTGTTAAGGGAAGTAGGGAGTTATGCGTTGTAAAGAGGTAAGAAGACTTCTTTCCGCATATATAGATGGGGAAGTATCTCCCGCAAAAAGGATGGAGATAGAAGAGCATCTTTCTTATTGCCTTGAGTGTAAGAAGGAGTTGTTAACTCTTGAAAAATTAATAAAAGAACTTCATGAAATTCCTGAGATAATACCCTCGGAAGATTTCTCTAAAAGGTTATGGACCAAAATAGCCCTTGGAGATGAAAGAAACACATCTTATATCAATTGGAGGAAAATTTTTATAGTTTTGGGTACTGCTGCCATATTTTTGGGTTTGATTTTTGTTATTCAAAGCTATTTTAATCAGTTTTTGAGCAAACAAAATAATACTTATGTATATTATGAATTACATGGAAAAATGATTAATTCTACTTTTACCCGTGAAAATAACTTAGTTGAATTGGTTATATTTAGAGAATAACAATGAATAAAATTCTCTCCACCACATTAGTTGTCTTATTTTTCATTCCTATATTTGCTATTGACCCTATGGAAATAATCAAAAACTATGGTTTAAATAGTGGCAAGATTTCCTATGAGGGAATAGAAGTGTCGATCTTGTTTGATAATCCTGATTTTCCAAAAACAAGTATGGCAAAGGTTATTGCTAACGGCAAATATATGGTCAGGAGAGATTTTCTTTCTCCTCCCTTTATGCTCGGAAGAATCAACATAGATGATGGAAAGTTTCAATATGATTTTGATCCTAAGAAGAATTTGGTTAAGATCTCTCCCTCAAGTACTATCTTTTTAAATAAAGACGAAATAAATAAGAGGTTAAATCTTATTAAAAAGAATTTCTCTACTAAATTAGAGAGAGAAGAGGTATACCTTGGAAGAAAGGTTTATGTTTTAACTATTAGTTCTGTATATACTAAAAAGGTTGTTTTAAGGCTTTGGATTGATAAAGATAAGTATATTCCTTTAAGAATTGACAAATATAATAGTGATGGAGTTTTGATTGGAAGAATAATGTTTGTTGAGATAGGCTTTAATCCTAAATTGCAAAATGATCTATTTGATTCGAATATCCTTAAGGATAAAAATGTGAAAATGGAGGAAACAAAATTAAGGGAAGAGAAATTAGAAAATGCAAGTGTGCCTTCGGAATTTCCCTTAGGATATTCCCTTATTAAGTATTATACCATATGGGAGAGAGATGATAAGTTTACTCATTACTTCAAGTATACTGACGGCTTAAATGATGCGTCTCTTTTTAAGGGATTAATGCCTTTTAAGCTTCCAGGAAAACCTACGGATATAGATAATTTTCATGTCTTTTATGATTCTAATGTTTTGTGGAAGTCTATTTCTTGGGTTGATGGAGATAATTTTTACTTGCTCATAGGCGATTTTCCAAAGGATTATTTAAGTAAAATAATTTCTACTTTTATAAAAGATCCTGTTGTTAAATAAATACCTCCTAAGGAAACAATGGTTTGGACATTTCTTGCAACTTCTCTTTCCGTGTTCTACAATTAAAGCATGATATTCTTGAAAGAGCTGATATATGGGAAATAGAGAATTGTGAAATATTTTTTGCCAATCCTCATAAGGTAGGTCAAAGCTACCTATTCCTAAGCATGAAAAAATCCTCTTTGTATAATTGTCTATCACAAAGACAGGCCTGTTGAAAACGTAAAGTAAAATTGAATCTACAGTTTCTTTTCCTAAACCTTTTATCTTAAGTAACTCTTCTCTTAATTCTCTGGTAGGATTTCTATTCATGGCTAAAAGATCTCCGTGGTATTCTTTTACAAAATAATTGATAAAATTCTTTAATCTTTGAGCCTTTATTTTATAGAAACCTACTGGTTTTATTAATACAGAGAGTTTTTCCTCGTTAAGGGAATAAAGTTTAAAAGGATCAAGCAAATTTTCCTCTTTGAGATTTCTTATAGCTTTTTCCACGTTTCTCCAGTTAGTAGCTTGAGTCAAAATTGCACCAATGATTACCTCAAAAGGTGTATCTGCAGGCCACCAGTATTGAGGTCCATATTTGTCAAAAAGTACTTTAAAAATGTCTTCAATTAGGTTCAATGTCTAAAGTGTCTTGAAGATATCATTACTAAGATGATTCCGTGTCTTTCAGCTGCTTCTATGACCTCGTTGTCCCTTATAGAACCTCCAGGTTGTATTATGGCTTTTATTCCGTATTTTGCTGCTATTTCTATAGAATCTGGGAAAGGAAAGAAGGCATCTGATGCAAGGTAGGCTCCTTTAGCTTTTTCTCCTGCTTGTTCTAAAGCAATTTTTACTGAATTTACTCTATTCATTTGTCCCGCTCCTATGCCTAAGGTTTGCTTCTCTTTACTTACTACGATAGCATTTGATTTAACATGTTTTACCACTTTTAGTGCAAATATTAATTCTTCTATATCCTTTTCTGTGGGCTTATGGGATGTCTTAACCTCATGGTTATCAAAGAGGATTCTGTTAAAGGTCTGGATTAAAAATCCCCTTCTAAGGGATCTTATCTCAAAGGGGTTTTCTAATATATCTTCTCTATATCTTAAGACCCTTAGATTTTTCTTTTGAGAAAAGATCTTTAAGGCTTCTTCTTTGTAAGAAGGCGCTACTATGACTTCAAAAAAGTGTTTTATAACTTCTTTTGCCAAATCCTCTCCCACTTCAAAATTACATGCTATGATTCCTCCATAGGCTGAAACAGGATCCCCTTCAAAGGCTTTAATAAAAGCCCTTAAAGTATCATTGTCAGAAGCAACACCACAAGGGTTATTATGTTTTATTATAGCTACAGTAGGTTCGTTAAATTCTTTTATTAGGTTCCAGGCAGAGTCAGTATCTAACAAATTATTGTATGAAAGCTCTTTTCCCTGGTATTGAATAAAAGGTGGGTCTTCATCATCTAACATGTAAAATCCTGCTTTTTGTTGGGGATTTTCCCCATACCTTAGGTCTAATTTTTTAGTGAGATAAAGGGCAATATTCTCTTCTAAATTTTGAGCAAGATAGCCTGATATAATATTGTCATAAATGCTGGTTAAAGAAAAGGCTCTTATAGCCATTTTTCTTCTAAATTCTATATCATCTCCACCCTTTTCTAAATAATCTATAACTTCCTCATAATATTTGGGGGATGGAACTACAAGTACATGAGGAAAATTTTTAGCTGCAGCTCTAAGAAGTGAAACTCCACCAATATCTATATTCTCAAGAGCTTCTTCTAAGGTTACATTTTCTTTTTTTATTACTTGCTGGAAAGGATATAGATTGCATACTACTATATTAATAACAGGTATACTTTCTTTCTCAAGATCCTCTATGTCCTTTGGATTATCTCTTCTTGCTAATATTCCTGCAAATATTTTGGGATGTAGGGTTTTAACTCTTCCTCCAATAAGTTCAGAGAAGCCTGTAATTTCTGAGGTTTCTTTTACTTCAAAGCCATATTCCCTAAGATATTTTGCAGTAGAGGATGTGGCAATAAGACCATATCCTAGATTTACTATTTTGTTACAAAGTTTTTCAAGGTCTGTCTTATCCCAAACGCTGATAAGAGCGTACTTCATTTTTCTACAGACCCTCCTATAACTCTATTTATTGTTTTTTAAATTCATCAGGGTTTAAATCTTGAAGAAGCTTAGTTAATTCTTCTTCAGCACTATACTCCTCCACAAAGCCTGCTTCTTCTATGAGTTTTGAATCCACATAGATGGGAGAATTTGTTCTTAAAGCAAGAGCCATGGCGTCCGATGGTCTTGAGTCTACCTCTAAGGTTTTATCATCTATATTTATATAAATAGTGGCGTAAAAGGTGTTTTCTTTTAAAGAGTGAATAAATACTTTCTCTACTTTAGCATCTAATGCTTCAATTATGTTTTTCATAAGATCATGAGTAAGAGGTCTTCCTATATCTATCTTTTCAAGGGCGATTGCGATAGCATTGGCTTCAAAAGGACCTATCCATATAGGAAGAAATCTTTTGCCTTCGCTCTTTTCACGGAGTATTACGACAAACTGGTTTGTTTGTGGGTCTAAACTTAATCCTGCTACGTAAACCTCTACCATCATAAAGTTCACCTCTTTTTGGTAGATGTTTCTTTTATATTAACTTAAATATCTTGTTTTGTAAATTATTGTGGTATAATCCAATTCTGTATGGAAAGTAAAGAAATTAAAGGGTTCTTTATCCTTATACTGGTAACTTTTATTTGGGGTAGTACTTTTTCTTTTACAAAGATTGCTCTTAAGGTGTTCACACCCTTTTTTCTTCTTTTCCTTAGGTTTCTTTTTGGAGCTTTATTTTTATTTTTATTTTTAAAACTTAAAAAACAAAGAATATCTGTAAACCGGTCAGGTATTATTCTTGGATTGATAAATTTTAGCGCTATTGCTTTTCAAACCTTTGGACTGCAATATACCACTGCTACTAAAACCGCCTTTATTACTGGTATTTCAGTTCTCTTAGTACCTTTCTTTGAGAAGTTCATTTTTAAGAACAAAATTTATTGGAATTTATGGCTTGCTGTAATTATAGGATTTATAGGGCTTATTTTTTTAACCACAGATTTTTCAGTGGTTTCTAAAATTAATTGGGGAGATTTCTTGGTGTTTATATGTGCTGTATTATATGCTCTCCAGATTGTGTATATTTCTTATGTGGTGGAACATAGAGAAGTATTTGATCTGGCTTTTTCTGAGATTTTGTTTACTGCCATATTTTCTTTTTTGTTTTTTTTGTTCTTTGAACCAAGAAATCTCCCCTTATATTTTATTTTTCAAAATTCTTTGCCTATTGTTTACTTAGGAGTTGTTGCTACAGCTTTTACTCTGACTCTGCAACTTATTGGTCAAAAGTATGTACCTCCTACTAAATCTGCTTTAATATACAATTTAGAACCAGTTTTTGCTACATTATTTGCCTTTATACTTCTTTCTGAAAAATTGACTCATCTTCAAATCATAGGAGCTCTTTTGATACTTATGTCTTTATTTATCTCTATCCCTTCATCTTTTCAAAATAAGTCCTGATGAGGGATATGGATAACAATATATAAGTTATTATGGAGTTTATTCCTGCTTTTATTAAATTAAAGGGAATAATGACAGGAAAAATTAATGGATAAATAGTATTTCTTGGTACCCCTAAATATATAGGGGTGAATATGATATTTGCCACAGCCATAACTATAGCCATACTAATGGTTCCAAGTGCAAGACCTAATATTAAATTCTTAGTCTTTGTGTAGACATAGCCTGATACGACAATTAATGTGCCTGAGGCTAAAAAATGCATTAATGCTCCAATGGGACCTCCTTGTCCAGTTAGAACTGCCATTAATATAGCTACAATTAGGGTTGCAAGTATACCGTGAGGTATTCCTACTTGGGTTGAGATTAGTATTAATGGAATATCTCCTGGATCATAGAGTAGATATGGGGCTTGGGGAAGAATGGGGAAATAGATAGTGATGGAAAGAATGATTGATAATGCAGTAAGGATTGACACAAATACAAGTTTTTTAGTACCCATGATCTTACCTCCTTTTTGTTTTTTATATAAAAAAAGCCCTGAAGGTATATACCTTCAGGGCTTTTTTATCAAAAAATTAAATTACCTTCTCCCATCCGGACTATACCGTCGGCTCTGGATTCTCACCAGATCTGCAAGCCCTTTAGGCTTGCTCGCAGGCTTAGGTATCCCCATATTTGGAAATACCATCACTGCCGGTCGGGAATTGAGAGGAACTTTTATTGTTCCTCTCTCACCCTGCCCCGAAGGTAATTTTTTAAGATTATATACAAAAATTTATCTCGATTCAATATCAAGAGACAGACTTAAGGGGTAGGCTATTACTCCTATCGTTCCTGGTCCTGAGTGTACGCTTAGTGCTGCACTTAGCTTATTCACTATTATGTCTCTTAACTCAAATACTTTTGAAATCTCTTCTTTTATTTTGTTTATCTCTTCCATGGCATTTGCATGTAAAAATCCCACATTTAAAACTTTATTATCTTTAAAAAAGTCTTGCATATGAGAAACTATTCTTTGATATGTTTTTAATCTTCCTACGGCTTTATCTAAAGCGACCAAAACCCCTTCGGGATTAACCGAGATTATGGGATTTATTTTCAAAACTTCTGCAAGAAGATATTGGGCTTTTCCTATTCTTCCTCCAGCTGCAAGAAATTTAAGAGTGTCATTTGTAAAAGCATGGAATAAATTTTCTCTGATTTTGCTGATATGTTTTATAGTCTCTTTAATATTCCATCCGTTAAGAGATGCTTTTGCTGCTTCTATTACCATAAAGCCGGTACCCAAAGATACACTTTTTGAATCTATGACTTCTATTTCGTAATTTGGATTTTCTTCTTTAAGGATCTGCTTTGCAGTATTTGCTGATTGAAAGGCTCCGCTTCCCCATGAAGTCATGTGGATGCTTAACACTTTTTTTCCTTTTTCCAATATTTTTTTAAAAGCCTCATAGTACTCTCCAACTCCAGGACAGGCGGTCTTAGGTAATTTGGATAAATCTTCAAGGTTCTCCATATAATTCCAAATATATTCCGGAGTTATATCTACATTCTCCTGAAAAACTTTTTCTTGCAGGTGTATGTAATAGGGTATTACTTCTATTTCCAATTCTTTGCTAATTTCTTCTGGTATATCGGCAGTACTATCGGTTACCACTTTAAATTGTATTTTTGTATTATTGTTCATTAAGTATCCTCCTAAAACTAATTTTTAGAATTGTCTTATTATATTATATATTTGGGTATATATAAAGCATTGCTTTGAAAATGTTTAAATTGTCTCTTTCATTTTTATATGAGTTTGGATATAATTACTAAGTGTAAAAACGTTTTTCTAAGGGAGGTAAAGTAATGGAGGAAAAAGAAATCTTAAAGAAAGTTAGAGATTTAATTTCAAAAATGACCCTTGAGGAAAAAATTGCTCAGCTACAGTCGGTTTTTGGGAAAGAGTTAGTGGATGAGAGTGGCAATTTTTCTGAGGAGAAGGCGGAGAAACTTTTAAAGAATGGGATTGGACAAATCTCTCGAGTGGCAGGAGAAAAAGGAATGGATCCAGAAAGGGCTGTTGAACTTGCTAATAAAATTCAGAAATTTTTAAAGGAGAAAACAAGACTTGGTATTCCTGCAATAATTCATGAAGAATGTCTTAGTGGATTTATGGCAAAGGGGGCAACAGTATTTCCTCAGGCTATTGGTATGGCAAGCACTTTTGAACCTGAACTCATAAGAAGAGTAAGTGATGTTATAAGACAGCATATGAGAGCAGCTAATGTGCATCAAGGGCTTTCCCCTGTTCTTGATATTCCAAGAGATCCAAGATGGGGTAGGACAGAAGAGACCTTTGGAGAAGATCCTTATCTTGTGTCCAGAATGGCTGCAGAGTATGTAAAGGGGCTTCAAGGAGAAGATTGGAGAGAAGGAATTATTGCTACAGTTAAACATTTTACAGCTTACGGTATTTCTGAGGGGGCAAGAAATTTGGGCCCTGCTAAGGTTGGAGAAAGAGAGCTTAGAGAAGTATTTTTATTCCCCTTTGAGGTAGCAATAAAAGAGGGTCAAGCTGGTTCTTTGATGAATGCATATCATGAGATAGATGGTGTACCTTGTGCTTCATCAAAATTTTTGTTAACAAAGATTCTAAGATGGGAATGGGGTTTTAAAGGTTATGTAGTATCTGATTATATCGCTATAAGAATGTTAGAAAATTTTCATAGAGTAGCAAAAGATGCAAAAGAAGCAGCTGTTCTTGCTTTAGAAGCTGGAATTGATATTGAATTACCAAGCGTGGACTGTTATGGAGAGCCTTTGATTCAAGCAGTAAAAGAAGGACTTATTTCTGAAGAAGTTATAAATGCATCTGTTGAAAGAGTTCTAAGGGCAAAATTTATGCTCGGATTATTTGATGGTGATTTAGAGAAGGATCCTAAGAAAGTGTATGATATTTTTGATAAACCGGAGTTTAGAGAATTATCAAGAGAGGTTGCAAGAAGGTCTATAGTGCTCCTTAAGAATGACGGAATATTACCTCTTTCTAAGAATATTAGAACAGTTGCAGTGATTGGCCCTAATGCAGATAATCCCAGAAATCTACACGGAGATTATAGTTATACTGCTCATATACCATCAGTATCGGAAACCCTTGAGGGAGTAAAGATACCTGAGGAATGTGCGGTAAGAACAGTAAGTATTCTTGAAGGAATTAAGAATAAAGTATCAGCTGAAACTCAAGTTTTATATGCTAAGGGTTGTGAAATTCTTAGTGATTCTAAAGAGGGATTTGACGAGGCAATAGAGATTGCTAAGAGGGCTGATGTGATTATAGCGGTAATGGGTGAGGAAAGCGGTTTGTTCCACAGAGGAATCTCTGGTGAAGGTAATGATAGAACAACTCTTGAACTTTTTGGAATACAGAGAGACCTGTTAAGAGAACTTCATAAACTTGGTAAACCTATTGTTCTTGTACTTGTTAATGGGAGACCTCAGGCATTAAAGTGGGAGCATGAAAATCTCAATGCGATATTAGAAGCATGGTATCCAGGTGAAGAAGGTGGAAATGCTGTAGCTGATGTAATTTTTGGAGATTATAATCCATCTGGAAAATTACCTATTTCTTTTCCTGCTGTAACAGGACAGGTACCTGTTTACTATAATAGGAAGCCTTCAGCCTTTACCGATTATGTGGAAGAATCAGCCAAACCCTTGTATCCTTTTGGACATGGTCTCTCTTACACCACTTTTGAGTATTCTAATCTGAAGATTCATCCAGAAAAGGTGAATGCTTTAGAGAAAGTAGAAATTAGTTTTACTATTAAGAATACAGGAGTCAGAGAGGGAGAAGAAGTAGTTCAATTATATGTTCATGACCAAGTAGCGAGCTTAGAAAGACCTGTTAAGGAGTTGAAAGGATTTAAGAAAATACATCTTAAGCCTGGAGAGTCAAAAAGAGTAACCTTTATTCTTTATCCTGAGCAACTTGCTTTCTATGATGAGTTTATGAGATTTGTTGTAGAAAAAGGTATTTTTGAGATAATGATTGGAAGCTCTTCTGAAGATATAAGACTTACAGGAACCTTTGAAGTACTTGAGACAAAAGTAATAACAGAAAAAAGAAAATTTGCAAGTGAGATTAAAGTAGAGTAGGTATAAAAAGGGGGAGAATTAACTCCCCCTCTTATTTTTTCTTATATCCCCTAGAAATATGGTCTTGATCCTCTATTGACTATTTGTGTTAAATATGATACCTTTTAATTAAAAGTGGTATTAAATTGGTTGAAATATGAAAATTTCCCCTTTGATTAAAGAGAAAATTAAAGAGGAACTCTTAAAGATAATTGAAAAGAATAGGAAAGAGGATTATGTAAAATTATCCTCTGAGAGGGAACTTGCTCAAACTTTTAATGTAAGTAGAACTACCATAAGAAGCGTAATGAAGGAACTCATAGAAGAAGGGATAATAGTACAATTTCAAGGAAAAGGAACTTATATTGTCCCCAAAAAGGAGAAACATGTGTATGTTTTGAATTCTCCCGATTTAAAAACTGAAGATCCTTTTTATTCTAAATTTTTTGTGGCTCTAACAAATAGGCTTACTGAGAGGGGTTTTAGCTTGAATTTTATATCTATGGACAAGGTAATAAAAAACCGAAATAGAGACATTCCGTTATTACTGGTAGGTTTGATTAATGACGAATCCATTGAAAAACTCAAAGAGAAATTCCAATATTTAATTTCTATTGAGCAGTACTTCAATCATGATAAGATTATTCAAATTTCTGTAGATGATTATAAGATAGGCTGGTCTGCGGCTGAAGCCTTTATTAAGAGAAAACATAATTATATTATACATCTTTGTGGTCCAGAAAGATATACTGCAGCTCGTTTAAGGAAATTAGGTTTCTTGGATAGGGTGAAAATTGAAGAAGGTATAAAGTATGAGATAATTGAAGGTAAAATGAACTATAAATCTGGTTATGAGCTTGGAGAGAAAATCTTAGACATTTTTAATAATGAGAGGAAGAGTAAAATTGGCATCTTTGCGGCAAATGATTGGATGGCTATAGGTTTAATTCAGAGATTAAAAGAATCTGGAATTTTAGTGGGTAAAGAATTGAGCATAATTGGATGTGATGATATTCCATTAGCCAAAGAGGTTGTTCCTAACTTAACTACTTTTAAGTGGGATGTGGAAAAAATTATAAGCGAAATAATAGAGCTTTTGGATGATATAATAAACAAAAAGAAAATTATTTCTAATAAACGAGTTTTAGTATCTGCTAAGCTTATTATAAGAGAAACACTGATGAATTGATAGGTGGTTTTAAATTGGTACAAGTGGAGGTGAAAAGAAAAAATTAAAAAGAATAAATAGCTTTTCCAATAAACCTTTTGAAATGGGGTTCACTATGAGAAAGTTAAGTTATGTGCTAATGTTGGTTTCTTTGATGCTTCTTTTCCTTAGTTTGACAGGTGCTCAAACTAATAAGATTACTGTCTGGTGCTCTGAAAAACAAGTGGATATCCTCCAGAGATTAGGAGAGGAGTTTAAGGCAAAATACGGTGTCAGTGTTGACGTTCAGTATGTGGAATTTGGTTCTATTAAGCCTAACTTTTTGACTGCTGCCCCTCAAGGTAAAGGTGCAGATGTGATTGTAGGTGCCCATGATTGAGTAGGAGAACTTGTAGTAAACGGCTTATTAGAACCAATAGCTCAATTTAAAGACCAAAATCAATTTTACACTACTGCTTTGAATGCTTTTTCTTATGGTGGTAAGCTTTATGGATTACCCTACGCTATGGAGGCTATTGCACTAATCTACAATAAAGATTATGTAAAACTGCCTCCTTCAACCTTTGATGCTTTAATCTCAACGGCTAAAAGGATAGATACTGCTTATAAAGGAAAAGTAAGAGGCTTTATAACCAGTGGAGCAGAATTCTATTATGTGGCACCTGTTCTTTTCGGTTATGGAGGATATGTATTTAAGGAAACATCAAAAGGCCTTGATGTCTCTGATATTGGGCTTGCAAATCCTGGTGCTATAAAGGGTGCAAAACTTTGGAAGAGGCTATTTGACGAAAAGATTTTGACTCCTGGAGATAACTATCAGATAATGGATTCAATGTTTAAAGAAGGAAAAGCAGCAATGATAATTAATGGTCCATGGGCAGTGAAAGCTTATAAGGATGCGGGTATAAACTATGGAGTAGCAGTAATTCCAAGCTTAGAAAAAGGGGTTGTAGCAAAACCTTTCGTAGGAGTTCAAGGTTTCATGATAAATGCAAAATCTCCTAATAAGATTCTTGCAAGGGATTTTGTACTCAATTATATAGCCACAAAAGATACCATGTATAAGATTTATCTTGCTGATCCAAGAATTCCTGCAAGAAAAGATGTTCTTGCTATGATTAAGGATAATCCAGATATTGTTGGTTTTACAAAGAGTGCAGCAAATGGTATACCTATGCCTAATGTTCCTGAGATGGCCTTTGTTTGGAGTGCTATGAATGATGCTCTTAATCTAATTGTAAATGGTAAAGCAACTCCTGAGGAAGCTTTAGAAAATGCAGTAAAAGCTATAAAAGCTCAAATTAAGAGATAGAAAAAAGGCCCGGGGTATTCCCGGGCCTATTAGGAGGTAGATAGTTTGACTTCAAAAGTAATAAAACTTATTTTATGGTTTATATTAGCATTAATTAATGGTCTTCTTTTTTGGTCAGGAGTCTATCTAATTCAGAATTATTATTATGAACTTGGTATTGTTGTTATAATTGCCTTACTTCTTATTGACTTTTTCATCTTTAATCCAAAAGCGTATCCATACAGATACACAATTCCTGCTCTTATTTTTTTATTTTTACTTGTTATTTATCCCATATATTTCACTATAAAAACTGCCTTTACTAATTATGGGACTGGACATATATTTACTCGTGAAGAGGCAGTTGAGAGATTGTTGTATGATCCTAACTATACCTATGTGATAGAGAAAAACCCTATAGATTTTAAGATCTTTACTGTATATGAGAATTTAAAACCCACAGAAGACTTTCTTATTCTGTTTAAGATAAATGGGGAAAACTATTTAGGAAAAACTCCTATTCCTACTATTAGAAAAGGTACCGAGGTTTTACTTAGAGAAGGTAGGCTCTTTAAAGCGAATTCCTCAAAGATAAAGATAGATAGTATAGTTTATGAATTTCAACCTTCATTGGAGAATGCAGAGAAAATAATTTTAGATAATAAAGTCTACAGATTGATGTATTCTTCTGAAAGTTCTGATTTGGAAAAAAATACTTATTATTTTGTTCTGTTAGTTCAAAAGTATCTTTCTAATACAGAATATTTAGATCAGGAAAGAGGAAGAATAATAGGAATAAAGGTTGACACTGATGGTAAGTGGAAGTTCTTTTTTATAAATAGATTGTATAGACTTTCCTTTGAAGATGTAAGAGAAGGAGATAAATTTTATAGAAAAAGCGTGATAATAAACACCAAAACCCAAAAGCCATTAATAGAGGAAAAAGGTTCCTTTTACGACCTCGACGAGAGTGGTAATAGAATTTTCTTGATAGGTTATACCACTTTTGTAGGTTTAGAGAATTTTGGAAGAATTTTTAAAGATGAGAGAATTTCTAGACCATTTTTGAATATATTTATGTGGACAATGGAATGGTCTTTATTTACCGTATTATTGTCTTTTTCCATAGGTCTTGCTTTTGCTCTTGCTTTGAACAATAGGAGATTAAAGGGAAGAAATATTTACAGAACTCTTCTAATAATTCCATGGGCAATTCCTTATTTTATATCGGTTTTGACCTGGAAAAACGGTATATTTAACGAAACTTACGGAATTCTTAACAAGATAATTCTTCCAATGATGGGATTAAATCCAATAAAATGGTTTAATGATCCCTTCTGGGCAAAGGTAATATGTATAGTTGTAAACACATGGCTTACTTTTCCATACATGATGACCATATCTCTGGGTGCTTTACAGTCAATTCCCGATGAACTCTATGAGGTGGCCGCGATTGACGGGGCTGGTAGAATAGCAAGATTCAGATATATAACCCTTCCTATGCTTTTGACCATTGTAGCACCGCTTTTAATAAGTAGTTTTGCTTATACTTTTAATAATTTCACTTTAATATATCTTTTAACAGCAGGTGGTCCTCCTATGGTTTCTGCGACTACCCCAGCGGGTCATACCGATATTTTAATATCTTATGTATATAAACTTGCTTTTGAGGGAAGGGGACAAGAATTTGGTTTTGCAAGTGCTATTTCTATTTTAATATTCTTCTTAGTAGCTGGTATAAGTTTGGTTAATTTTAAAATATCGGGTTCTTTTGAAGAGGTAAGAGGTGAATAGTCATGGTTGAGAGAAAGACCTACTTTTTAACTCATATTATTCTTTGGATCCTGATTCCTCTTATATTGTTTCCTGTGGTTTGGGTGGTTAGTACCTCTATAAGGAGGGATGAAGCTGCTTTCTCTACTAAAATTTTCTCATCAAGGATATCTTTACAAAATTATAAAGATCTCCTTGCTCCTGAGAAAAATATGCCTGCCCTTGTTCAAGAACTTCAAAATCTTATAATGTTAACTCCTCCTTATGATACTTGGGATAGAGGGAGAGTTGAAAGGGAAATAGAAAAGGACATTTCTAACTTGAAATCCTATATAGACGAAACTAAGAGTAGATATGATAAAGCAGAAAAAGGCTATAGAGACTTGAATAATTATTTAGCTTTAAAAACTAATGAAATAAAAAATAACATATACCTACAATTGGAGGCTTTAAAGAAATACTTGGAGGAAAATCTTCCCAAAAAAGGAGAAGAGAGTAATTTGTCTATAAAGTTATCAGAGTTGAAAATTTTGAAAGAAAGAATTAACAATTTAAACTATAAAATATCTCAGAATAGAGAAGAATATAATAAAGTTTTGGTAAAAATTGATGCTCTTCAAAGAGAAATACTGGAGATAAATAATAAGATTAATGCTTTGAACAACGAAATTACATTCCTCAACAACAAGCTTGATCAATATTCATTAGTAAGTTATAAAAAGGCCTCCTCTCTTGACAGAGTGTTTTCTTCTCTAATCGACAGACTTTCAAAATATTCAGACTTTGATTTGCTATTACAGAATATTAGAAGCCTTTCTCGAAAGATAAAATATTTCACATCTGACAGTAAATACTTGTATTTTCAAGCTTCTTTCTTAAAGGTTTCTGAAAATCTTAACAATCTAATTGATCAGCTTGACGCAAAAGTTTCAGAATTAAATGCATACAATAGAAAAGTTGCCATATTGAATCAAGAGAATGAATTTCTTGAGATGCAAAAGGAACTTCTTCAAAATCAAGAAGAGAACATAAAGGAAGAAGTAAGACCATTGACAAAAGTTGACCAGTTGAAAGAATTTATCTCGTCTCTTGATGCGAAATTAGATAAGCTTCAAACAGTAGATGGTTTGGATGCCTTAATTAATGAGGTTTCTGTCTGGGAGGGTGAATTTAGAGATTTTGTTACTTCCTATATTATTGAGTATGGAAGAGATAATTTAAGTTCAAGGATTGAGAATACAGCAGATAAATTTAAATGGTTTAACGACTATAAAACGTTAAAAGATAGATTTGAAAACCTTTCTTCCTATTTAACTAAGAATCTTCAAAAGGCTAATGAATTGACATCTATTATAGAGAGTAGGTGGAGAAGCTTTTTTGAAAAGAGTCTTCAGGGAGATAAAACATATCTTCCTGAACTTGACAGTTTGTACAATCTGATAAAGACTGATTTTGTTAATTTCGTAAGTGCTAACATGAATATTGTATCTAAAAAAGCTGGAGATTTGATGGATAATGTACCTTTTAAAGAGACAAAGAGATGGCTTAATGTGATAGATAGTGAACTATTTAGAATAGATCAGATTTGGAAACAAAAGACAAAGCATTACTTTTTGAAATGGGTTAGGAATTCTATCGTGGTTTCGGGGATTGCTGCTATTATAACTACTTTGATATGTTCTCTTGCAGCTTATCCCTTTAGCAGGATGAGATTTTGGGGTAGAAGATATGGTATCTTGACTCTGCTTCTTATTCAAATGTTTCCCAGCGCAGTATATATGATTGCTATATATAGCTTGCTTAACATTTTAGGTAGATTTATTCCTTTTCTTGGGCTTGATACTCTTTCAGGTCTTACCTTTGTTTATTTAGGAAATATTGCCTATAATATGTACCTCATAAAGGGATATTATGACACCATACCTGATTCCCTTGAAGAATCGGCAATGATCGATGGTGCTACTAGATTTCAAACTTTTTACAAGATTGTGTTGCCCTTAGCAAGACCTATACTAACTGTTGTAGTAATTCTCACGTTTATGAGTATTTTCAATGAATTCATTTTTGCACGTATAATTCTTCAAGATGCCCAAAAGTATACCTATGCTATTGGATTATGGACTTTCTCTTCAGGACCTTATCAAACAGAGTGGGGATTATTTACTGCAGCTGCTCTTCTTGGCATGTTACCTATGACTATATTATTCTTATCATTGCAAAAGTATATTGTCAGTGGTTTAACGAAGGGAGCAGTTAAAGGATAAAAACTTATTGAATTTAGAGTATAAAGGAGTTATATTATGGGGAAGAAAAAAGTATTGTTAATATTATTTTTACTGGGGGTTTTTATGACAAC
Organism: Dictyoglomus sp.; assembly: GCF_049968615.1. Taxonomy (NCBI): domain Bacteria; kingdom Pseudomonadati; phylum Dictyoglomota; class Dictyoglomia; order Dictyoglomales; family Dictyoglomaceae; genus Dictyoglomus; species Dictyoglomus sp. Next base: position 81,180 of record NZ_JBMFQK010000007.1, read on the forward strand.
TTCAGGATATGGAGAGAGTAAAGTGTTAGTAAATCCCATAGAAAATATATCGAAGGATTTTATTAAGGGTGTTGATATATCAATGGTATATGAGGTTGAGAAAAATGGAGGAAAATACTTTGATAATGGGGTTCAAAAAGATCCACTTCAGATATTAAAAGATCACGGTGTTAATTGGGTAAGGGTTAGAATATGGAATGATCCATATGATGAAAAAGGAAATCCCTATGGAGGAGGAAACTGCGATTATAAAAATATGACTGAGCTTGCCAAAAGAGCAAAATCTCTTGGTTTAAAAGTGCTTGTAGATTTTCATTACAGTGATTTTTGGGCTGATCCTGGTAAACAGGAAAAACCAAAAGCATGGAAAAATTTAAAAGGTAAGGCTCTTGAGAAAGCAGTTTCTGATTTTACTTATCAAGTTGTTAAATACATGAAGGATAACAAAGCTCTACCAGATATGGTACAGATCGGTAATGAAGTAAACAATGGATTTTTGTGGCCAGATGGAAAACTTGTTGGAGATGATGCAGGGGGTTTTGAAAATTTTGTCAAACTATTCAACGCTGGAGTCAATGCTGTAAGAAGAGTAGACAAGAATATTAAAATAGCAGTACATCTTGCTGAAGGAGGAAATAGTGCCTTATTTAGATGGTTTTTTGGAAATGTTTTAAGTTTAAAAATGGATTTTGATGTTATTGGAGTATCCTATTATCCTTATTGGCATGGTACCATAGATGAGCTTAGGGAAAACTTAAACAGTATTGCTCTTTGGCTAAATAAGGAAATAGCAATTTTTGAGACCGCCTATGCTTGGACCTTAGATGATGCTGACGGCCATCCAAATATCTTTGGCGGAGATTTATGGAAAATAGGAGGATATAAACCTACAATACAGGGACAAGCTACAGCCATAAGGGATATTATGGATGTGGTGGCTCATATTCCAAATAATAAGGGGATAGGAATATTTTATTGGGAAGGGTGTTGGATTCCTGTTAAAGGAGCAGGATGGAAACAAGGAGAGGGTAATCCATGGGAAAATCAAGCATTATTTGATTTTAAAGGTAATACTCTTCCATCCTTAGATGTTTTTAATCTTGTTTATGGAAAAGAAAAGATAACTCCTAATCCAATAGAGGTATTGTCAGAAGTAAATATAAAAGTTTCTACAGGAGAAATTCCAAATTTGCCTGAAAAAGCTAAAGTGTTGTTTGATGATGATTCAATTAGAAGTATTAAAATTAAGTGGGATAATATTGATCCCAAATTCCTTACAACTCCTGGAGAGTTTAAACTAAGAGGGATTATTGAGGGGATTCAGAAAGAGATATATGCAAATATTTATGTAAGTGGCCAGAAAAACTATATACAAAATCCAAGTTTTGAATCTGGTACCCTTTCTCCTTGGAAGGTTGAAGGAGATATCTCGGCTGTAAAAGTTGTAAAAGCAACCCCACCTCAAAACGCAAAGTCAGGGGATTATGCTCTTAATTACTGGCTTGATAAACCCTTTAAATTTGAACTATACCAAGTTATTAAAAATCTTAGTCCTGGTAAATATAAAGTAAGTTTTTGGATACAGGGTGGAGGTGGAGAAAATTTAATAAGATTTAAAGTAAGTGGGTATGGTGGTGAAGATAAATTTATTGATATAATTAATACTGGTTGGCTAAATTGGAAGAATCCTACTATAAGTGATATTGAAGTTACTACAGGAGAAATAAAAATAAGCATAATAGTAGATGGAAATACAGGTAATTGGGCTTGGATTGATGATTTTGAATTAAAAGAGCAAGAGTAAATAGGCAAGGGGGCCTTCGAATAAAATAAATCTGATTAATTTATGGGGAGGTTAAGATGAGGAAATATCTTATTTTTTTGTTGATCTTGGTTCTTTTTGTAAATTTTGCTCACTCTCAAACTCCCAAGAGAGGGGGGACGTTAGTTTTTGGGAGAGGAGGAGACTCGGTTAAATTAGATCCAATAAATGTTACTGATGGTGAATCTTTGAGAGTTACTCACCAAATTTTTGATACCCTGGTGAAGTATAAACCCAATAATACAGAAGTAGTACCCTCATTAGCTGTTAAATGGAGTGTTTCAAAAGATCAAAAAGTTTGGACCTTTTATTTTAGAAAAGGAGTAAAGTTTCATGATGGTACTCCCTTTAATGCTCAGGCGGTGAAATTTAATTTTGACAGATGGAGAGACCCTAAGAATCCTTACCATATCGGAGGAGAGTTTGAATATTGGGGGTACATGTTTGGAGGATTTCCAGGAGTAGTTAAATCTGTAGATGTAGTAGATGATTATACTGTGAGGATTACTTTGACAAAGCCTTTAGCTCCATTTCTCTCTAATCTTGCAATGCCCTGTTTTGCAATAGCAAGTCCTACAGCTATTAAGAAGTATAAAGAAGATTTCTTCAAAAATCCTGTAGGTACTGGACCATTCAAATTTGTCTCTTGGAGTAAAGGGGATAAGATTGTTTTAGAGGCAAATAAGAATTATTGGGATGGTCCTCCTTACTTAGATAAGATAATATTTAGATCCATTCCAGATAATTCAGCAAGATTTATGGAGCTTGAAGCAGGAACCGTAGACATCATCGATGGTATTAATCCAGAGGATGTGGAAAGAGTAAAGCAAAATAAAAATTTACAGCTTTTTATAAGACCAAGTTTAAATGTGTGCTATATCGCAATGAATATGGATAAAAAACCTTTTGATGATATAAGGGTAAGGCTCGCTATAAATTATGCTATAGATAAAAAAGCCATAATAGATGCTTATTATCCTAAGGGGCTTGCTATGGTGGCTAAAAATCCTATTCCTCCTACCTTATGGGGGTACAATGATAAGATTCAAGATTATCCATATGATCCCAAGATGGCGAAGAAATTGTTAGCAGAAGCAGGATATTCTAATGGATTTAAGACTACATTGTGGGCAATGCCTGTTAACAGACCCTATATTCCACAACCCATGAAGGTGGCAGAAGCGGTACAAAGTTATTTGAAGGCTGTAGGTATTGACGCTGAGATTGTGACATATGATTGGGGAACTTATCTTCAAAAAACTGAGAATGGCGAACATGATATGGCATTTTTAGGGTGGACAGGGGATAATGGTGATCCTGATAATTTCTTCTATGTTCTTTTAGATAAAGATAATGCTGTAAAAGGAAGTGCAGGAAATATTGCTTTCTATAGATCCGATGAATTGCATGATATACTTATCAAGGCTCAAACCATATCTGATCAAAGGGAAAGAGCTAAACTTTATGAGAAGGCTTGTGAGATAGTTCATAGAGATGTGCCATGGGTAATATTAGCTCATACGATGCCTCCTCTTGCTGGTAAAATAACTGTGCACAATTATATTCCTCATGCTACTGGAAGTGAACCACTTAATAAGGTTTGGAAAGAATAAAATTATGGGGGAGAGGACTCTCCCCCATGTTTTAGGGGTAATAAAGTAGATGAGGGAATATATAATAAAAAGATTGTTGCTTCTAATTCCTATTGTAATTGGAGTTTCTTTCTTTTCTTTTATATTAATGAGGTTAATACCAGGAGATCCTGCGAGGATAATTTTAGGAGAAAGAGCAACTCCTCAGGAACTCGAACGAATAAGAGAAGAACTTGGCTTAAATAAGCCAATTTTAGTTCAGTATTTAATTTTTTTGAAACAAATTGCTAAGGGAGATCTTGGAAGGTCTATTATAACAAGGGAAAAGGTAATTAAAGAGATTATGAATAGATTTCCTGCTACCATTGAATTAACTTTTTTCTCTATGTTTATAGCAGTTTTTTTTGGCATATTTTTTGGGATTTTAGCATCATTAAAACCTGGTTCTTTTATTGATTCTTTTGTAATGTTTCTTGCACTTATTGGAGTTTCCATGCCTATTTTTTGGCTGGGTCTTATGTTAATATGGTTCGGATCTCTTTATTTAGGATGGTTTCCTCCTTCAGGAAGATTAGACGTGGATATAAACCTCAATGTTATAACAAATTTTTATTTAGTTGATAGTATATTGACAGGTAACTTTAAAGCTTTTTTTAATTCTTTATATCACCTTATACTACCAAGCATTGCGTTATCATCAGTACCTATGGCGACAATTGCAAGAATGACAAGGTCAAGTATGTTAGAAGTTTTAAATCAAGAATATATTTTAGCAGAATACGCTAAAGGCTTACCTAAGAGAAAAATTATTCTAAGGTCTGCTTTAAGAAATGCTCTTATACCTATAATTACAGTTATTGGATTAGAATTTGGCTTTTTGCTTGGCGGAGCTATTATGACAGAAACTATATTTTCATGGCCTGGGATGGGGAGATTAGTATATGATGCTATAATGTCCCGTGATTACCCCTTGATTCAAGGAGCCATATTGTTATCAGCTTTTTTGTTTGTGATGATTAACCTCGTAGTAGATGTTATCTATGTTTTTATTGATCCAAGAATACGTTATTAGGAGAAGCTTATGATGAGAACCGAAAATTTTTGTCAAAAACCCACAAGAAGAATGTTTAAGAAATTTTTGAGGCATAAAACAGGGCTTTTAGGTAGTTTTTTGCTTTTTTCTTTTATTTTTTTGGCAATTCTTGCTCCTATTATAACTCCATATGATCCGTACACTCAAAATTTAACCGAGAGACTGCTTCCTCCATCTTCTAAACATTTATTTGGAACCGACTACGCAGGAAGAGATATTTTTACAAGGATAATTTATGGGGCAAGAATCTCTCTTATTATAGGATTTATATCGGTCTTTTTTGCTTTATCTTTTGGGGTTTTTTTAGGACTGATCTCAGGATATTTTGGAGGAGTATGGGATATTGTGATAATGAGATTAATTGACATAATGCTGGCTTTTCCGACGATATTGCTTGCTATTGGTATTGTAGCTGTTTTAGGTCCTAAGTTGGAAAATACAATGATTGCTGTAGGTATTGTCTCTATACCAACCTTTGCAAGAGTGGTTAGGGCTTCGGTTCTTTCAATTAAGGAAAAGGATTTTATTGCTGCAGCAAAAGCTGTAGGAGTGAGTACAGGAAAAATTTTGTTAAAACATATTTTACCTAATATTGTTGCTCCTATAATTGTACAAGCAACTTTAGGGATAGCTTCTGCTATTCTTGAAGCGGCAGGTCTTTCCTTTTTGGGACTTGGTGCAAAACCTCCTACTCCCGAATGGGGTGCTATGCTTTCCGAATCAAGGCAATATCTGAGATCTGCTCCTTGGACTGTTGTATTTCCAGGTCTTGCTATAATGTTATTAGTTCTTGCTTTTAATCTTTTTGGTGATGCTTTAAGGGATGTATTTGATCCAAAGTCTTATAGATGAGGTGCAAAGATATGGGGTATAGAGAGATCATTATGGGGAAGCAAAAAAGAATTGCCTTAGTAGCCCATGATAATAAAAAACAAGAATTATTAGAATGGGCAAAATTCAATAAAGGGACTTTAGCTAACCATATCTTATACGCCACAGGAACTACAGGAGATATTATAGAAAGAGAGCTTGGACTGAAGGTGATAAAATTTTATAGTGGACCTCTTGGAGGAGATCAACAAATTGGAGCAAAGATTGCAGAAGGAGAAATAGATTTCCTTATATTTTTCTGGGATCCATTGAAACCCCTTCCTCATGATCCTGACGTAAAGGCTCTTCTTAGAATTGCCGTAGTATGGAATATACCTATAGCATCAAATAGAGCAACAGCAGATTTTATTATCTCATCTCCATTGATGAATACAGAATATGTAAGACTTGTTCCTGATTATCAAGGATACATTCATAGAAAAATAAATTTGTAAAATTTTATCACAAATATATTGATTTCATTATGTTGACATCTAATTATTTTAAAAGTATAATTTAATTGAGTTTTCATGAAGGGAGGTGGAGAGGGAAATTCTAAATTAGCCTCTTTTAACGGTCTTAATTGGGAATTTAGAGAGGAAGCTCTTTATCCCTTTTGGGGTAAAGGTAGCTCTCTCTAAAAAATAATTTATTATGGGAGGGTCGTATGAGTAGGAGGATTTTAGGCTTAATATTAGTGGGGTTTTTAATCTTCAGTGTCTCTTATGCTCAAGTAGGTAAATTCAAGGATGTACCATCTAATCATTGGGCAGCAGAAGCAGTTAAATACATGACAGATTTAGGGATAATTACTGGAATTAAGCCTGATACCTTTGGTGGAGATCTGTATGTAACAAGATATCAAGTTGCAGTATTACTTTACAAGTTAATACAAGCTCTACAGAGTGGTAAGATTGTTTTGCCCGCAGCAGATGTTAGTGAACTTAAAGATCTTGTTTCTCAACTTCAGGATGAATTACAACTTATTGGCGCAAATGTGGAAGATTTAATGAGTGCATTGCAAGATCTTGATTCCAGAGTTTCTGACTTAGAGGCAGCAATAACTGAGAAGGTAGGAGTAGAAGATGTTGAGAATATGATTAATGAAGCACTATCAGATGTAAATGCAAGACTTGATGACTTAGAGGCAGCAATAACTGAGAAGGTAGGAGTAGAAGATGTTGAGAATATGATTAATGAAGCACTATCAGATG
>NZ_JBMFQK010000008.1:0-85289 GCF_049968615.1 Dictyoglomus sp.
GTAATAATGAGGTTTTTCTTTAAAAATTTGCTTTGATTTTTTGTTACAATTTCTGTCGATCTTAAAAAGTTTAGATAAAATAATGTTTTTGTTGAATGGTATTATGTAACAAATTTAAAGCCTACCAGCTGAGAGGAGTTTATGCCTCAGCTGGTAGATTATAAAGTTAGGAAGAAGTTTTTCCTGAGAGATTAAGTATTGCTTGAGACAATTCATTTATTGCTTTTGTAAGATTTTCAAGTCTTGTTTCTATTCTTATAAGAAGGATCAAGGAAACCACAATGGGAAATCCTAAATTACTTATAAGTTGAGTGATGTCAGTCATTTTTACACCTCCATATGGATATACTTTTTTAATTTATCGATCTTTACATAAGAAAATCCAAGTTTTTGCGCCATTTCGTAGGCTTTTTCAATATCATTGCAGGTTATATCACATGCCATTCCTTTCATATGTTTTGAATTTGGAACTCCTCTAACTTCCTTGTTATGCTTCTCACATCTATATCCGCTAGTAATTTTTATTTTTAGCCCACTGGCAATTAATTTTTCCAAATTTTCCAAAAGAGTGGGATGAAGCATTACTTTATTACAACATGGACATTCAAAATCCTTCAAATAAAAGTTTTTGGATACTTTTATCTCATTTATCCTAAGCATTTTTATCCTCCCTATGTTCCATGCTTAAAATAATCTTTGATATGAGAAGGGGAAGAAATTGCTTTTCTAAAAAAGTAGGAAAGCATTCTGGACATATTGGATTTTCGTCTATGAAAAATATGAAATTTTTCTTTTTACCACAGATTTTACAAGTGTAGGCAGGAAAAGCTTGGTAGAGGAAACTAAATTTGAATTGTACCTTTTTAATAATGCTCTCTAACATGGTTTTTCCTCCCTTTTAATGGGGCGGATTCTCTCCGCCCCAAGTTTTATTTTTTATTAGTCATAATAATCACTTATATTGGTCTCTATTACTCTTGCATCAACTTTTTCTACCAAGTCTCCTGATCTTCCTTGGAATATATTTTGGCTTATAATAATATCCATAGCATTTAATATTTCTTGCTCCGTTATATTGTCCTTAGGTTCTGGAACTCTTATAGTAAAATTGCTTCCACCGCTGTCTTTAAAGATCATTCTTATGTATCTTCTTGAACTATAGGTTGCCATTTTTTCACCTCCTTTTAGGTTAATCTTTTAAAGAATTAGGCTTCTATAATCTCTTCGTCATTGGTTCTTACTACTTTTACTACAGGATACTTTTGTAAACTTCCTAAAACTTGAGCAACAGTATATACTGCTTCATCAGTAGCATCGGGCTTTATATTGTTAAAACTTCTGTTTCTTAATACTGGATTTCCAGATTGAACCCCAATCTGCACTCTTAAGATGAGACGAGAATTGTAAGGTAAAGATTGTACTGGCATTTTTTTCACCTCCTTTCTTTTTGATCTCCAATAAATAAATCCATGGGGTGGGTGACAAAAAGGAAAATTTTTATGTGATATAATGAGGTTAAAAATTTTAGGGGGGTAGAAAAGATGAAATATAAGCTTTTTATTTTAATTTTTTTGATTTTTATTATTACCACTGTTTTTTCCCAAACTTCTCTTGTGGTTTATCAACAAAATATAGGTGTTTTTTCTTTTGATAAAGAAGTGGAGTTAAAAAAGGGATTAAACTTTGTTTCTCTTGAAGAAGTTGGAGGTAGCGTCTCTTATAATAATTTATTTGTTCTTTCCACTTTTGGAAATACTATAAGAGAGATTGTTTATCCCTCCTTAGGGGTTTGGATTGAAGCAAAAGAGGACACTAAAGACATTTTAAAAATTTATATTATAGTTCCCAATATTAAGTGGAGCTCCAATCATATGTTTTTGATTGATGGAAATAAGATAAGATTTTTTACCGAGGTAATTATACAAAATTCATCAGATATGAACTTTCAAAAGGTTAAAATGGCTCTTCTTTTAGGAAGTTTAAGTATGGAAAGAGATTCGTATGGTGTTTCAAAAATGTCTCCTCTTTTAGCTGAAGCTACACCTTCGTTACCAGAGGTAGAATCTATTGAGGGTTATAAACTTTTTGAGATTCCTGGTGAGTGGAGTATATCTCGGGGTGCTATAAAGCTAATTCCTCTTATTGATACGGTAGTAGAGGACCCTATTAAAAGATATGTGTTAGGATATATGGGGAATATGAAAAATGTCTATATCCTCTGGAATATTGAGAATAAAAAAGAAAAAGGGCTTGGAATTCCAATTCCCTCAGGAAAAGTGAATATTTTTACTATGGAAAATGGCAGAGTTGTCTTCTTAGGTAGCGCCAATATTTCTGATGTATCGGAGGGAGAAAAGATAGAGGTTGTTCAGGGACAGGATTTTGATCTTACTTCTGAAAGAAGGATCCTTGAGGAGAAAAAGAGGATAGAGGGTAAATATGAAATTACTGAAAGATCTGTTTCTATCATTATAAAAAATGCTAAGAAGGAAAAAGTTTTAGTAGAGGTTTGGGAGTATATTTCAGGAGACGAGATAGAAATAAAGAGTAGTAATTTTAGATATGAGAAGATAGATAAAAACAATTTTAGGTTTTATGTAGAAGTGGAACCAGGTAAAAGTGCAGTTTTAAATTATACATGTAGTATTAGAAATTTGCGATAAAGCGATGTTCATTTTTTCCTAATCATGAGTTATAATTTTTCTCATGAAAAGGAGGCGATTTTTTAGCTTAAGAAGTTTATGGCAAACCATAAGCTTAATTGTTGTTAATTCCTATTTTTTAGCGCCTTGGGGCAAGTATATTCCTGTGCCAGTTTTTAATTGTTATTCTTGTCCTTTGGCAAATTTTGCATGTCCTATTGGTACTTTGCAGCATTTTATTGTTCTTCATAAATTTCCCTTTTTTACCTTAGGAGTTTTATTTCTTGCTGGCATTCTTTTAGGAAGATTTTTCTGTGGATGGATATGTCCTTTTGGATTTATTCAGGATCTTCTTTATAAAATTCCCACAAAAAAGCTTGCAATTGAGAATAAATTTGCTACTTTTATAAGATGGAGCATTTTTATAATTTTAGTGATAATTATTCCCTATATAACCCTGGAGCCTTGGTTTTGTAAACTATGTCCTGCTGGAACCCTTGAGGCAGGTATTCCTCAAATACTTCTTCATCCTCCTTTAAGAAGTTTAATCGGATTTCTTTTTGGGATTAAAATCCTTATCCTCATAGGTTTTATTATCTCTAGTATATTTATCTCAAGACCTTTCTGCAGGTTTGTATGTCCTCTTGGAACGATTCTTTCTGTATTTAATAAGATTTCTTTTTATCATCTTGAGGTGAAACCAACCTGTCCGGAATGTAGCCTTTGTAAGCCTAAGTGTCCTATAAATATTGAAGTGTATAAGGATCCAAATTCTCCTCATTGTATAAGATGTCATGAGTGTTTCTCCTGTGGACAGGTTAAATTGAAAATTAGATAAAAGAAGGTGAGATTTTATGAGAATTACCTTTTATGGGGCTGCAGGGGAGGTTACTGGATCATGCTATCTTTTGGAAAATAATTTTAAATATCTTGTGGATTGTGGTATTTTTCAAGGGAGGTCAGAAAAAGAAAATGAAAATCCATTTTTATTTGACCCTACGGAAATAAAAGCAGTTATTCTAACTCATGCCCATTTGGATCACTCAGGAAGGATTCCTAAGCTAGTTAAAGAAGGCTTTAAAGGTAGAATTTATGCTACTTACCCTACTATAGAGCTTTGTGAGATTCTTTGGCTTGATACTGTAAAGTTAATGAAGGAAGAAACAGAAAGGATAAATAGGAAAAATTTAAGATCAGGAAAGCCTCTTGTAGAACCCCTTTATACCGAAAAGGAAGTAGAGATGGCAATGAAACTTTTTGAGCCAGTCCCCTATGATGAAATGGTAGATCTTTCTGATATAAAAATAAGGTTTAGAGATTCGGCTCACATATTGGGAGCTTCCTCTTTAGAGCTTTGGAGTAATGATACAAAAATTGTTTTTTCAGGAGATATAGGTCCTCAAAATAATGTAATGGAAGGACGGCCCTCTATTATTGAGGATGCTGATTATGTAGTTATAGAGTCTACCTATGGAGATAGATTGCACAAGACTTTAGAGGAGACTCGAGCAGAATTTGAAAAGGTAGTGCTTGATGCAATAAATTCTCAGGGTAAAATTCTTATACCATCCTTTGTGGTAGATAGGGCTCAAAGGGTTATGTATGAGCTTATGCTCCTTTCCTATAAATATCCTTTTTTTTCTAAAATTCCCATATTTTTTGACAGTCCTATGGGCAAGAAAGTTACAGCGGTTTATGAAAAGCATAGCAATCTTCTTTCAGGAGAAATACAAAAGTATTTTCTTGAAGGAATAAATCCCTTTGAACTAAAAAATTTAAGATATTTGACAACTCCTGATGAGTCAAAAAGTATAAATGAGCTTGATACAGGGATTATTATTGCAGGGTCTGGAATGTGTACTGGAGGAAGAATTTTGCACCATCTAAAACATAATTTGTGGAAGGAAAATACTCATGTCATATTTGTGGGCTATCAAGCACAAGGAACCTTAGGAAGAAGGATTGTGGATGGAGAAAAAGTGGTTCATGTGATGGGAGAAGAAATTACTGTTAGAGCAAAAATTCATACTATAAATGGTTTTTCTGCTCATGCCGATCAAAAGGATCTTATAAAGTGGACAGAATATTTTAAAAATGATCCTATATTTTTAATAGTTCATGGAGAACCTCAAGCCTCTCAAGCCTTAAGTCAGCTATTGCAATTAAAAGGGAGGAAAACCATTGTCCCATCTTATACCCAGAGTTTAGATCTGGAAAAGAAAGAGATTATAGCGCCTAAAGTTGCTCCTTCTTTTGATATAGAATCTTTACTTGATGAGCTTAGTTCTTATATAACTCAGCTTAAAGCTTCTCCTATTCTTCAAGATTTAGAGAATTATTCTTTATTAAAATCTGCTCTTCATCTTTTAAAAGAGGTAAGTGATAGGAGTAAAAATTTATGAGAAAAATTAGTAAACTAATTGCTTTTTTAGTCATCTTACTATTACTACTTTCTTCGATAAGATCAGATGTTAGGGGAGACTATGCTCTAATGGTTATAAGGGAGCTTTCTGGAGTAGAGTATAAAGGAAGGCAGGCAGGAACTTTTGAGAACTTAAGAGCTTTGAAGTTTATTGAGGGAGAATTGAAGAAGTTAGGTTTGAAAGATGTTTTTTATCAAGAATTTCCTGTAGAGGTTTTTTATTATGATGGAGCCCCTGAATTAGTTTTAAAGGGTAAGGGAAAAGTTTTGAAAAAGTATATTTATAGAAAAGATTTTAGGGATAGATTTTCAGGAAGCTACGACTTAGAGGCAGAGATAAAGAATAATTTAAAGGATATAAAAGGTACCTTTTATTTTGTTAAGGATAGATATGCAGACAAGTATATTCTTTTGGCTCATGCCTATGGAGCAAAGGGAGTAATTCTTGGACTTCCCGAGGATAGGGCTGAGATTATACTACAAAAGTCTATGTTTTTTCTTAAGGAAGATTTGCCTGTAATTTATATAACTCCTGAAGTTTTTGATGAGATATCAAATTATATGCATAGTGAAGGAAGACTTAAAGCTTATTATAGAATTAAGTATAAAAAAGAGATGGCAAAAGCATTTAATTTGTACTTTTTTATCCCTTCTTTGACAAAAACTGAAAAAACTATAGTTATCACTGCTCACGTGGATCATGTGGGGGAAGACTATGATGGTAGCTATTTTCCTGGGGCAAATGATAATGCATCGGGAGTTGGGGTACTTTTAGAGATAGCTAAGGAGATCTGGGAAAGAGGTAATTTTTCTCCCTATAATCTTTTATTTTTAGTAACCAATGGGGAGGAGAAAGGTCTTCTTGGCTCGGAGTATTTTGTAGATTATCCTCCTATTCCTATGGATAATATAGTGTTAAATATAAATTTTGATTGTGTAGGAAAAGGCGAAAATCTTATTATAAGTTATAATACTTATGCAAGTAAATTAGTAAGTAATCTTAGGTTTACTAACAATAATCTGTATTTCGTAAGGGAGTATTATCTTAATGAATCGGATCAATATGCCTTTCATTTGTATGAGAAGCCATTTTTATTTTTCATAGCCATAGATAAAAATGAAGATATTCCAGATCTTCATAAAAAAACCGACACTGTTGACAAAATTTCAAAAAATATGCTCTCTTTTACTATAAATACCTTTTTTGAGATTCTTGATATTCTGTCCCATAATTCTTTAAATTAGTTTTAAATTTTAAAAAGTAAAATTATAATAGGATAAAATAGTGAATAGGATATATGAGGAGAAATTTTGGGGATATAATATTTAAAATAATAGCTATTTTGTCAAGCTTGATCTTAATTGCGCTTGTAGTCTTTCTGTTTATAGAACTTCTTATCTATTCCTTTCCTAGTATTGAGAAATTTGGAATTAAATTTTTAATTGAGAAAGTATGGGATCCTGTGGCTGAAAAATACGGTGCCCTTCCCGCTATTTACGGAACCCTTGTTACTTCTTTCCTTGCTCTTTTGATTGCTTTTCCTTTGAGTATAGGAATTGCAATTTTTATCTCTGAGCTTTCTCCTCCTCTTTTGCAGAGACCTCTTTCTTTTATTATTGAACTTTTAGGGGCGATTCCAAGCCTTATATATGGAATGTGGGGACTTTTCTCTCTTGCCCCTTTGATTCAGCTTAAGGTTGGCCCTTTCTTGCAGAAGATTTTAGGATTTTTGCCCTTTTTTCAAGGTTATCCTATTGGAGTTGGATATTTAACTGCAAGTTTGGTTCTTTCTATAATGATAATTCCTACAATCTCTTCTCTTTCCAGGGAGATTTTAATGGCAGTTCCAAAGGATCAGAGAGAAGCAGGTTATGCCTTAGGAATGACAAAATGGGAAGTAATTTGGAGGGTAGTTCTTGGTAATGCAAGGTCAGGAGTTTTTGCAGCGGGGATATTAGGTCTTGGGAGGGCTCTTGGGGAAGCAGTAGCGGTTACAATGGTTATAGGTAATTTTTATGATATAGCTATATCTTTATTTTCTCCAGGAGTTACCATAACCAGTGTTATCATAAATGAATTTGCTGAAGCAACAGGAAAACTAAAGATTTCTGTTCTTATGGAACTTGCCCTCATACTCTTTTTGATTACTTTTTTAGTTATGGGTTTTGCTAGGTATTATATTCTTAAGAGGACTGAGAGAAGATGAGTTATAAAAAGAGAAAAGCTATAAACAAAATAATGTTATTTATAAGTATCTTAACCTTTTTTATAGGAGCTTTTTTTCTTTTTTGGATTCTTGGAGATATATTTTTGAAGGGTGTAAGGTATATTAACTTTAGAATGTTTTTGGAGCTTCCCAAACCACCTGGAGTTCCTGGAGGAGGAATCGGTAATGCCCTTTTAGGAACTTTTATTCTTACCTTACTTGCAAGTATTATTGGTATTCCTCTTGGAATAATGGTAGGAGTCTATGTAAATGAATATGGAGCGGGAAGACTTGCTTGGTGGACTAAATTTCTTGCGGAGGTTTTAACAAGCTTTCCTACCATTATTATTGGTGTTTTTGTGTATCTTGTAGTGGTAGTTCCTATGAAATCTTTCTCGGCTCTTGCTGGTGGAATAGCCTTATCAATCATTATGTTACCTATTGTTGCAAAAGCTGCCGACGAATCTATAAAAATGGTTCCAATATCTTTAAGGGAAGCTGCTTATGCTCTTGGTGTTCCTAAATGGAGAACTATTTTAAAGGTGGTAATTCCTTCTGCCTCAAGTGGAATTATTACAGGTATAATGATAGCTATAGCTAGGGCTATGGGCGAGACTGCACCTTTACTTTTCACTTCTCTTAATAATGTTTACTGGAGTGTAAGTTTAACAAAGCCTATAGGAAGTCTTACAGTGACTATTTTTAACTATGCCACATCTCCTTATGATGATTGGAGACATATGGCATATGCATCTGCTCTTGTTTTAGTATTTATTGTGTTAGTGTTAAATATTATTGCAAGGTTTTATGGAGGAAGGAAGAAATAGATTTAAGGGAGGAATAGAAGTTGGATAAAATAAGGGTTGAAAATCTCAATGCCTGGTTTGGAAATATGAGGGTTTTAAAGGATATTAGTCTTTCTATAAAAGAGAGACAAATTACTGCTATAATTGGACCCTCAGGATGTGGAAAGACTACCCTTTTGAGATGTTTTAATAGGCTTCATGAATTAAGTCCAGGGGCAAGGGTGGAGGGAAAAATATTTTTAGATGATCTAAACATATATAATAAAAATGTGGATCCTGTTATGGTGAGAAGAAGAATTGGAATGGTCTTTCAAAGACCTAATCTTTTTAATCATATGAACCTTTATGATAATGTGATTGCTGGATATATTCTTAATAATAAAAAATTGCCCAAGGAAGAATTGGATAAAATAGTAGAGGAGAGTTTAAAGCTGGCAGGAATTTGGGATGAGGTTAAAAACAGGCTTAAGGATTATCCTTCTGCCCTTTCTGGTGGTCAACAACAGAGAGTTTGTATTGCAAGAGCTCTTGCAGTAAAACCAGAGGTACTTCTTATGGATGAGCCTACATCAGCTCTTGATCCCATTTCTACTTACCGAATTGAGGAAACTATAAAGGAGTTAAAAGAACATATAACTATAATCATTGTTACTCACAATATGCAACAGGCAGCAAGAGTTTCTGATTATACTGCCTTTATGTATATGGGGGAGTTAATTGAAGTAGGTCCAACCCCTCAGATATTTACTAATCCTAAGCAGAAGCTGACTGAAGATTACATTACAGGAAAGTTTGGCTAATTATTCGTGGAGTTCTTTTAATTCTCCCGTCTCCATGTAATATATTCTTTCAGCTACGTTGGTTACGTGGTCGGCAACTCTTTCTAAGAATCTTGCAATCATAAGTAGTCTTATTTGCTGCGGGGCAGTTTCAGGAGCGTGTTCTATTTCTTCTACAATTTCGTCATAAATTTTATAATAAGTTCTATCTATGGCATCATCTTGCTCAACTACACTTATTATGAAGTTTACATCCCTATTTACAAAGGCTTCAAGGGAATCGCAAAGAATCTTTTCCACAAGCTCAAACATTTTTATTAAGGCTTCATTAATGGGAAGAGAAGGCATTTTTATGAGTTCTATGGTAAATTTCGCTATATCAACACAATAATCTCCCATTCTTTCAATATCACTTATGATCTTCATGGCAGCAGCAATTACTCTTAGATCATGAGCCATAGGCTGTTGAAGGGCAAGAAGCTTTAAACATTTATCCTCAATATCCCAATTATATTTATCTACTATATCATCCATTTCAATTACTTTCTTTGCTAATTCTTCATCTCTTTCTAAAAGCGCAGTTTTGCTATTTTCAAGCATTTGTTTTACCACATTCCCCATTTCTAATAATGAATTCTCTAACTTTTTAAGCTCTTCTATAAAACTCTGCCTTAGCAAAACTTTCCCTCCTTTTTTAAAGCATTTAAAAATTATAACAAAAAATTTTACCCCTAAGCAACAAGATGTAGATTGTTGACCCCTGTAATCAGTATTAAAAAAGGATGCCTTCTTGTGGAAGAATTTATTTAGCACAGATAACATCATAATTTACCTTCATAATCATAAATGGAACTTTATTGATGTCCAATTAAACTTTTGCAATTCCTATAGGAGGTAGAGCCTTACCTGTTCTCAACACATCTTTACTCCTTCCTATTGAGAGCTAATGAAATTCCTTACGAATAAGAAGATGTATTTCATCATAAGGTTAAAGGGGAAATTAATATTTCCACTAATATTTTTGTGAGAGGATATATTTCAGAGGAGAGATAAGCTGGGAGCTTTACAGAGAAAGGTCAGGTGGTATAATAAAAAATTAGGGACATTAGGAGGATAAAATATGGCGGGGATTCTTACTGGAAGAAGAATGGTTATTACAGGGGCATCAAGGGGTGTTGGTTTTGAAATATGTAAATTATTCCTTAAAGAGGGAGCAAGTATAATTGGTGTAGGAAAGGATGAGAAAAGGTTAAAAGAAGCAGAGAAATTTTTAAAAGAGATTGGAGATTTTGAAGGGGTAGTTGCTGATTTGGAGGATGAGAATTTTACATCAAAGATAGTAGAAAAGGTAGAAAAAAAGTGGAATGCTTTGGACATATTGTTTAACAATGCAGGAGTTATGCTATCTTATGGTGGATTTTTGGAGGAAAGTGATGAAATTTTTGAAAAAACTATGGGGGTCAACCTTTATGCTCCTTATAAACTTGTAAAGGCATTAATTCCCTTCTTACTTAAAGGGAAAGAGCCAAGGATTATTAATACAAGTTCTGGAGCTGGCACTTTTGATGATATAAGGAAAAAATATGACATTGCAAGTTATAGGTTAAGTAAGTTTGCCTTGAATGGTTTTACCGTTATTCTTGCTAATGAGCTTAAGGATAAAGTAGCGGTGAATGCTTTTGATCCAGGATGGGTAAAGACAGACTTAGGAGGACCGAATGCTCCTGGATTGCCTGAAGATTCTGCAAAGGGCGCTCTCGCTGTAGTGACTTTACCTTTTGAAATAACAGGAAAATTTTTTAAAGATGGCAAAGAGATAAACTTTTAATTTTGTAAATGTATTAAATTAAGTAGGGGAAGGGGATATTTTTTATGAAATTTCCTTTGGGGCAGGAAATTTATAAAAGGACACCAGTCTACCTTATAAACCTAAAAGAGCTTATATCCTGGTTTAGGCTTGAAAGGTTTAATGGTGTATTGGTAGAAGAAGTGTCAAATGTTAATACTCAAGTTCTTGTTTATGATGGCATAATTCCTAAGGCTTTTACGGAAAGAAATGGGGAGATATTGGCTGAAGATAGTAATGCAATAGAGATATTTGTAAATGATTATTTGGCAAGGAACGGATTTTTATCTCTCTTTTCTTATGATAAGGAATTAATACCTCCTTTATTAATTTTGTACTTTTCAACTCCTAATATTTTTCGTGAAGAAAGTTATCTATTTATTCCTGAAAGGTTAATTGAGGATAGTAAAAAAGAAAATAGCATTTCTCATATTTTGATTGAAAATTCTGAAGATAAAGTTCATTTTCTTTTTTATGATGGAAAGTTTAAAGGATATTATTCGGAAAAGGATGGAATTATTAAAGAGGATATAAGTTTTCTTTCTGAGTTGTTTAATAAAAGTGATTCTTTTATTAGTTTTTATCAAATATCTTGTGGGGAATTTCATAAGTTAAATATTCCTTCCTTAAAATTTTCTTTCATTGAAGAGGAAATAACCAAATGGGTAGAAAAACTTTTAGAGTATGTCAATTTTATTATGAGATATTATGAAAGTCATGGTATGTATATTAAGAATACTAATAAAATTTTGGATGGACTCAATATTTTATGTAGTTCATTAGTGTGTTTAGAGAACAAATTTGTTATTAAAAAAGAGATAATGGGAAGTTATGAGGAAGTTGAAGGAGAAATCGTGGAGGTTATAAGGAGAATAAATAGAGAGCTTTCAGATCTTTGGGGAGAGGAATTTGTACATCAAAAGTACATTCAGGGATATAAAAAGTTTATTGAGGAATATAAAAATGATAAGAAAATAATAGAACTTCTTGATAGAATAAATCCAGAAAATATTGAATTTTAGGGGGAGGGGAAGTATTATGAGTATGAGTTTAGAAAGAAGGATTTCCATTTTCTTTCTTATTCTTTTTATGGTTCCTTTTTTAATCTTTTTGTCTATAGAGGGTAAACTTTTAAAAAATGAATCTCTATATCCTCTCTTTTACCAGATAGCAGAAATCCTTTCCTTAATTATTGCTATTTATTATTTTTCAAAAATTGGGAGAGTATGGCGTGGATGGCTGGGTTGGCTTTTTGTTGTTTTAAGCTTGGTGCTGCTTTTTATTGCAGACTCCATATGGAATTTTTATGCCATATTTAAAGGGGAGGAAGCACCTTTTCCTGGAATATCTGATATTTTCTATATGCTTTTTTATGTATTTGCTTTTGTCTTTCTTATTTATTTTATAAGGCTTTTGAGGCTTGAGTTTGATGTTTCAGAGAAGTTTTTAATTCTTTTAATTTCTCTAATATTTCTTGTCCTTTTGGTGCAAGGTATTTTAATTCCCGTGTTAAGGTCTCAAGAAATGACAATTTTAAGTAAAATCTTAAATATATTTTATATTGTAGGAGATTTTATCCTCATAATTCTTGCCTTTATGTTAATAGTAAAACTTTGGGGTGGGAAGGTCGCAAAAAACTATTCTTACTTTATTCTTGCTGTTTCTTTGACTACCATTGCAGATATTTTATTTGTCTATATTTTTAGAGATTATGGAATCTCCAATTGGGCGGATATATTTTATCTTGCTTCTTTCTTACTTCTTGCTTATTCTATTGTAAGAGAGAGTTTGCTCCATATTTCTAAATGATTATTAAAAGAGGGGGATAAAATGAGAAAGATTTTAATAATTTTTTTAATGGTTTTGCTTTTCACCATCATTTATGCTCAGGAAGATGAGAAGGCAATTTCAGAAAAATTTATCTATCTTCTTGTAAGTGGTAGGTATGAAGAGGCAAGAGATTTTTTCGACCCTTCTGTAAAATCTATGATTTCTGTTGAAAAATTGGAAGAATTATGGAAATCCCTTGAAAAACAAGTGGGGGATTTTAGGAGCATATTAGGATATAGGACGGAAGGATCAGGAGTATATAGAATAGTTTTTGTTACTTGCGAGTTTAATCTTATGGATGTGGATATAAGGCTTGTTTTTGCTAATAAAAAAATAGTGGGTATGTTTTTCCAGCCTGCGCCTCCTCGCAAGTCCTATACTCCTCCATCTTATGTAGATGTTAATTCTTTTGTAGAAAAAGACATTAAGATTGGAAAAGAATTTTCTCTTCCTGGAAAACTGGTAATTCCGAAGGGAAAAGGTCCTTTTCCAGTAGTTATTTTAGTCCATGGGAGTGGACCCAATGATATGGATGAAACCATAGGGCCCAATAAGCCTTTTAGGGATATTGCTTGGGGACTTGGAACCTTAGGTATAGCAACCTTAAGGTATGATAAAAGAACAAAGATTTACCCAGAAAAATTTAGTGAATATAAAGATGGGTTTACAGTTTGGGAAGAGGTAATAGAGGATGTACTTTTTGTTATAGAATTTTTGAAAACTCAAGAAGAGATTGATAGTAACAAGATATTTATCTTGGGGCATAGTCTTGGAGGAATGCTTGCTCCAAGAATTGCAACTTACACCAAAGATGTGACAGGATTAATAATAATGGCAGGTCCTACAAGATCTCTTGAAGACTTAATTCTTGCTCAAACAGAGTATCTCTTTGGTATTGATGGAACTATTGATGAAAAAGAGAAGGCTCAACTTGAGATTATAAAAGGTGAAATTCAAAAAATCAAAGATCCAGATGTTTCTAAGAAATATCCACTAAGTTTTATGATTCTTGGAGCGCCTGTAAAATATTGGGCAGATCTTAAAAGTTATGATCCTGTTCTTACCCTTTCAAGCTTAGAGATTCCTGCATTAATTCTTCAGGGAGAAAGGGATTATCAAGTAACTTTAAAAGATTTTGAAGGGTGGAGCAAGCTTTCTCCTTTTGAGAGAATTACTTTAAAAACCTATCCTAAGCTAAATCATCTATTTATGGAAGGAGAGGAAAAAAGCATTCCTCAAGAGTATTATGTGGAAAGCCATATTCCTGAGTATGTGATAAAAGATATTGCCAATTGGATAAAATCATTTTAGGGGGAGGAAATTACTCCTCCCCTTTATGCCTTTCTTATCCATACCTGCATAGGACCCTGTTCTCTATTTGCCCATGCATAATAGGGTATTAAGGTAAATTCTACCTCAATTCTTTTTGAGTTAAGGACCTTTTTAGGTAGGTATAAATTCTTTTTCCACAGATCCTTCTCAGGAATATATCCTTTTCCTTTTATAGTTACGACTCCTTTAAGTATTTCCGAATATATTGGGACGAGGTCTTTTTCTATATCTACTTCTAAATCACATATAGGGAAATTGTTATCTATTTGCTCTATGCAATAAACAATAGGGCCTCTTTTTACCGCAATTTTTCCAATATTGTCTTTTACTTTTGGATTAGAAACTATAATTTCTGGCTTCATATCTAAACTTATTCTTATATTATCTCCTTTTTTCCAATCCCTTTCTATCTTTGCATAACCATTTACTATTTGTGGTTCTTCATCTTTATGGTTTACAAATATGGAATATCCTTTTGCCCAACCAGGGACTCTTAAAAAGAGTGAGAAGTGAGCATCACTATTTATTGTTATATCAATCTCTCCATCCCATGGATAATTGGTTTTTACTTCCATTTCTATAATACTGTTATTCCATTCAATTTTGGCTTTATTGGGTGTATATAAATGAAGCCATATACCTTCATAAGATTTTGTGTACACATATCCTGGAAGGCTTGCAATAAGCCTTGCAATGTTAGGAGGACAACAGGCACAGGCAAACCATTTTTGTCTTCTATGCTTTCCATTATCAGCAAGAGGATTTACATAAAAGTAATGCATACCGTCCAAGGAGATTCCTGAAAGTAATCCATTGTAAAGGGTTTGTTCCATGATATCTGCAAATCTACCTTCGGGTATGGCAAAGAGCATTCGGTAGTTCCACATGAAGCTTGCAATGGCTGCACAGGTCTCTGCATAAGCTGTTTCATTGGGAAGCTCATACTCTTCTCCAAAGGATTCTCCTTCGTATCTTGCTCCAGCACCTCCTGTGATATACATCTTTCTTTCAGTAAAGTTTCTCCAAAGTCTCTCTAAGGCGTTTAGTATGGAGATATCACCAATCTCTAAGTAGAGATCTGTAGCTCCACAGTTTAAGTAAAGGGATCTTACTGCATGACCTACTATCTCATCCAAATCTCTAAAAGGCTTATGATCTATGTGATATAAATCTCCTCCGACAAGACCTTTTCCTCTTTCATCTATAAAGAATTTTGCTAAATTTAAGTACCTATAGTCTCTTGTTTCTCGGAAAAGTTCCACAAGTGCCATCTCAATTTCAGGATGTCCACTAGTACCTTCTCTTTTCCCAGGACCAAAAACCGAGTCAATATGATCTGCAAACTTTATTGCTACTTCAAGTAGATTGGTTTTCCCTGTTGCTCGGTGATGGGCTACAGCTGCTTGAATAAGATGTCCTGCGCAGTATAACTCGTGCATATCCTTAAGGTTTGTCCATCTTTCCTTTTTTCTTTCAAAGGTAAAATAGGTGTCTAAATATCCATCCTCATCTTGAGCCAATTTAATCTCTTCAATTACCTGATCCAATAGTTTGTCTAAGTCGTCGTCCCATTCCCATATTAAAGTATAGGATACTGCTTCAATCCATTTATAAACATCAGTATCGTTAAAGAAAAACCCAAAATAATCTCCTTGGGTTTTCCCTGCAGCTCTTCTAAAATTAAAAAGCCTTTGAGTCTGCTCCAAAAGTTCGTATTGGGTTGGTATGGTGATTTCTTTTATGGTTCTTAATCTTTCTGCAAGAAGCCCATCGGTAAAGCTTACTTCTGATATGGCTACAGGGAGTAGCTTTGAATAGGGACTATTTGTGGTATTTATAATGAAAGTATCGGGCATAGTTTTACCTCCTTATCTTATTAACGATACCTTTTTTCAATCTCTTCTTGCCAGATTTTGTAAAACCTATCAATTAATAAACTGATTTTGTTTAGATCTTTATTTTTTATAGCTTCAAATAACTCTCGATGATAAGAATAAGTTTTTTCTGCGAATACTGGATTCTCTTGTGGATCAATCCATGAAAGATAAATATTTTTTAAGCCATCTAAAAAACTAAACAGGAATTTATTATTAGAAAATTGGTAAATTGTACTATAGTAATTCCAAATTTCTTCTAAGCCTGAATCCCCTCTTCTTATTGCTTCTTCAAGAGTTGTTAATAACTTTTCCAGTCTACTAAGTTTTTCTGGATCGATATTTTTTAATGTTTCCTCAATTGCTAATTTTTCTAAAACTTTTCTTACTTTTAATGTCTCTAATAATCTCTCTTTTTCTTGTAAATCAATATGCAAGACTAAATAAGAAAAATCTGGCCCTAAGGGATTTTTAATGAATATTCCACTCCCTGGCTTTACTTCTATTAAATTTAGCCCCTCCATTACTCTTATGGCCTCTCTGAGTAGAGGCCTGCTAACTTTAAGGGCTTTTGAGAGATCTCTCTCTGAGGGCAGTCTATCTCCAACCTTTAAATTTTGAGAGTTTACATATTCCATAATGGCTTTTATTATACTTTCTGTGAGCTTTGTTCTTGTTACAGGCTTCATTTTAAACCTCCTTTAAATGTTTTCTTACTTGATGTCTGAGAATATTCTGCTTCTGGAATAAGTGTGAATTCTACTGTGCATACTTTATAACTACAACTTCTGCTGATGGACTTACAAAAACTAAACTAACAATGAGAATCAAAAGAATTAATAATACTCTTTTCATCTTTGATCCCCCTTCCTAAAAGTTTACTAAAAAGGAAATTTTTAATTTCACCTCCTTATTGGTAAAGTGGTCATACCACTTTAGGTTTAAATATACCTTAAAAAATTTTTTTTGTCAAGAAAAGGAATAAAGAGAATATTTAGGAATGTGAACTTCTCACAGAGCTAAAAAGGGGCAGTTTCAAAACGTATTGCAGAATACAAGTATTTTAGTTAGAGAAGGGCATTTAAGCCCTTCTCTTTTTGTTTTACCCCTCAAGGATTAAAACCTCTCTTGGGTGAATATCAATTAAGCCTTCAAATTCTTTTCCTGAAAGTAAATCTTTTCTCTTAGAACCTATATTTATAGTTTTTATTTCTTCCGTGTGGTTTAGTACAAAGGTAAAAGTTTTTCCATCTTTTACCCTTTGAGTTATTTCTAATCCATATGGAACATCTTTTAAGATAGGCTCTATATTATGTGTTTTTGATAAATATTTTACAAATTCTTTCAAAAAATCCTTCGATGGGAATGTGCCAATATAGTACGCATATCCTTCCCCATATTTGTTTACCGTTATACACGGATATCCTTGATAATAATCTTTACTGTAAACTCCAATGGCTTTAGCATTATTACTTTCCAAGTGAATTACGTCAAATACTAAATTGCATTCATACTTTTCTTTTGAAAATTCTTTTTTGAACTCATCTTGTATTATAATTTCATTTTTCATTTCAGGAGGAAGGGCATCAAATTCTTCTACCCAAATTCCAAGAACATCTCTTAAAGGCTTAGGATATCCACCAAGATAAACTAAATCATTTTCATTTACAAGTCCACTTAAGGTTGTGGTTATAAAAATTCCACCTTTTCTAACATAATTCTTTATTTTTTCTGCCCATTCTTCTTTTACCATATATAAAAGAGGAGCAACAATTAATTTATATTTTTCAAAGTTGTCTTCTACTCCTATCACATCCACCCCTAAGGTATTTTCAAAGATGGCTCTAAAATATTTTTCAACTCCTTCTACATAATTTATGGCAGTACTTGGACCTTGAGAATTTTCAAGAGCCCACCAATTTTCCCAATCAAAAACTACCGCTGTTTGAGATTTTACTCTACTTCCAAGGATAGTATCTCCTAATTTTTTAAGTTCTTCCCCTAATTCTTTTACTTCTTTAAAAACCCTTGTATTTTCGTGTCCTGCATGAGATATTACCGCACCATGGAATTTTTCTGGTCCACCCCTTGATTGTCTTAACTGAAAGAACATTACAGTATCTGCTCCTTGTGCTATGGCCTGATAGCTCTGAAGCCTCATTACTTTTGGCCTTTTTATATAGCAGTAAGGTTGCCAGTTAGTTTGGCTTGGGGTTTGTTCCATAAGCATAAAGGGTTCACCTTGCTTTAATCCCCTCATAAGGGAGTGCCTAAAGGCGATGTTTACGTAATCATCGGTAAGGTATGGATAACTATCCCAGGAAACTACATCCATATGTTTTGCCCATTCAAAGTAATTAAGGGGTTTAAAGGCACCCATAAGATTTGTGGTTACAGGTATATTAGGGTTATATTTTTTGATGATATTGTATTCGTTGAGATAACATTCTAAGATACTTTCCGACATAAAGCGATAATAATCAAGAACCATTCCTTGGGCTACTGTGGATAATTTTCCTGTCCACCAATGATGAAACATTACGCTTCTTAGAGTAGGTGCATTAATCTCATTCCAATCATAAAAGGTCTGACTCCAGAAGGTAGTGTACCATCTTTTGTTAAGTTCTTCTAAGGTTCCATATTTCTTTTTTAGCCAATCTCTAAATTCCTTCACACAATTTTCACAGAAACAATAAGTCCCATATTCGTTAGCTATATGCCATGCTACTATTCCTGGATGGTTAGCATATCTTTCGGCAAGTTTTTCTACAAGTTTTCCTGCAAAATACCTATATATTTTGCTGTTAGGACAAAAATTTACTCTTCCTCCATGTTCTCTCTTATGCCCGTTAATGTCCACAGGAAGAATTTCAGGATATTTTACCGACATCCAATGGGGTTGAGAAGCTGTTGAAGTTGCAAGACATATATGAATACCATTTTCCCATAAATTGTTTATGATTTCGTCAAGCATAGAGAAGTCATATATATCTTCTGATGGTTGTAAAAGTGCCCAGGAGAAAACGTTCACTGTGGCAATATTTATGTTTGCAAGCTTAAAAAGTCTTACATCTTCTTTCCATACTTCTTTGTCCCATTGCTCAGGATTGTAGTCTCCACCATACCAAATGTAGGGCAGTTTCGGATTTATCATAAAAAATACCTCCTCGTTTTTTTATATATGATTATTATGATAGAGCAAAGTATTTTTTGATGTAAAGCTTTTCTTTATTGTTTCATGGAACCTAAGATGCTTTGTATAAAGTAATTTTGTAAGGTAAAGAATACAATAATCATTGGTAAAGTAGCTATAACTACAGCAGTCATTATTACGCCAAAATCTGGCGTGTAGCCAGAGGCTAATGTGGATATAAGTAAGGTCATAGTTTTCTTCTCTTCGCTCTGTAGAATTACTAAGGGCCAAAGGTAAGAATTCCAGCTATTCATAAATGCCCAAATAGCACCTGCTGCATAAGCAGATCTCATAGAAGGAAAAACAATAGAGAAAAATATTTGTAATTCGTTTGCTCCATCAACTCTTGCTGCCATGATAATTTCTTTTGGATACATCTTGAAATTTTGTCTAAAGAAGAAGATAAGGAATACTGAGGAAAGCATGGGTAGGATAACTCCCCAATGGGAGTCAATAAGATTGAAGGAGGTCATCAATTTAAAGAGTGGAACCATGAGAGCTGCAAAGGGAATCATCATGGTTCCAAGGATTATAGAGTATATTTTTTCTCTAATGTTGGATGCATAGATTTCAAATCCATAGGCTGCTAAGGAGGAAATCAATAAAGCACCCACAGTAACTATTAATGATATCTTTAGGGAATTTATGAGAATTTTTCCTAAATTATAACTTGCTAAAAGATTTTGAAAATTTTCTAATAGATTGTTTCCAAAAGTAAACTTGCCTCTCAAAATATCTACTGATTTATTAGTAGTTCCGATGATCATCCATATAAATGGAAAAAGAGAGATAAAAGATACTATTATGAGAAATAAATAAGTAAAAATAGTACTTGTTTTTAACCTTTTCATTCTCTTTCACCTACCGTTCTTAATTGGATGAAGGATAAAATAGCAACAATTAAAACTAAAATATAGGAGACTGCTGAGGCATAACCAAAGTTTGGTGCATACTTAAAGCAAATATTATAAATATATACCGAAGGAGTAAGAAGTGAGTTTCCTGGTCCTACACTTGATCCGGTAACTACACCTGCTGCAAGGTTCATAGGTTCATCAAAAAGTTGTAAAGTACCTATAGTGGACATTATAGATGTAAATATGATAATTGGTTTGAGCAGAGGAATAGTGATTTTAAAAAATTGAACAGATTTGTTTGCACCATCTATTTCTGCTGCTTCATATATCTCGGTAGGGATGTTTTGAAGGCCAGCAAGATAAAAAATCATATTATAGCCTGTCCATCTCCATGTAAGCGCAAAAATTAAAGTTACCTTTGCCCAAAAAGGATCCAAAAGCCATGGAATAGGCTTAGATATTAGTCCTAAGGAGATTAAAAATCTATTTATCAGGCCGTCGGTGGTAAACATCATTTTAAAAAGCACTGTATAAGCTACTAAAGAGGTTACTGCAGGAAGAAAAATAGCGGTTCTAAAAAATCCATTAAACTTTATCTTCTGATTATTCAATATGACAGCAAGAATTAAAGCTAAGAAAAGCATTATAGGAACTTGAATTATTAAAATGATAAGAGTGTTTTTAAGAGCAAGGATAAAATTTGAGTCTTTAATTAGTCTTAGGTAATTTCCAAAGCCGACAAAAGTTTGAACTATTCCTCTTGTGGTAAAAGTAGAAAGATATAAAGAGTAAAAAATAGGATATAAAAGAAAAAGAGTTAATAAGAATAAAGCAAATATGACAAATAACCATCCCCATAGGTCAAGATATCTTTTATATGTAATTTTCATTTTTTAAATTCCCCCTTTTGGAAAGGGGGAAGTTTAAACTTCCCCCCAAATATTACTTACCTATGGTATTCTTAAGTTGTTCTTCTGCTTTTTTGAGAGCTTCATCAATTGTCAATTTCCCATTGTACACATCAGGCATTACTCCCATTATAGCTGCATCTGCTTCATAGGTGTAAAGTCCAAAATTAATAGCAGGAACCTTCCTCATCCATGTAGAGAAGTAGGTGAATACTTTTTGATTTCCAAAGAATGGATCAGCTGCAGTATAGGCGGATCCTCTTTGAGCAGGCAGCCATGTTCCTACAGCTCCTCTTTCAATTAATATCTTCTGATAGAAATCCACATCTTTTGCATATATTTGTTTTAAGAAGTCTATAGCTACGTCTCTATACCTGGAGTTTTGGAGCACATACCAACTAGATCCACCAAGGTTAGACGCATTTACTGCTCCAGGAACGTTAAGTCTTGGAATAGGAAGTACGCCCCATTTACCAGATTGATCTTTTGCAGCCTTAATAGAACCTATGATCCATACTCCGGTGATTACAGAAGCAACCTCACCACTATTAAAAGATGCAACCCATTCATTCCATCCGCTAACTTCTTTTGATATTCCAGAATCTCTTAGAGTCTTGTAAAGTTTTACAGCTTCTTTTAGTACTTCGTTATTGGATATGATGATATTTCCATCTTTATCAAAGTACCAGCTTCCAGCGGAGTGCAATAATATTCTCATTAATCCTCCATCAAATGGATCTCCAGATATCATGTATTTTCCAGTTTTTTGTTTTAAAGTTCTTCCGATTTCTATGAATTTTTCCCAAGTTATATTTTGAAGTTTTGCTGGATCAAGTCCTGCTTGTTTGAAGTAATCTCTTCTATAGAACCAACCTGTAACTCCTGAGTCAAAAGGAACACCATATACTCTTCCTTTTACAGTCATAAGTTGTACTTTATATGGGGCAAATTCTTTATAGTTGAAATGGTTAGTAAGATCTGCAAAGGCACCTGGATAAGAGGTTAAATATTTTTGGGCATTGTAGTCTTCTATTAATACTATTTCTGGGAGATTAGTTTTTACTCCAGAGGCAAGAACAGTATTTAATTTTTGCTCTACATCTGCTTTAGCCATACTTACTATATCAAAATCTACATTAGGATTAATTTTCTTATATCTTTGTGCAGCTTCTTGCATTATTGGGATGTTAAAGTTAGGATCCCATGCCCATATGGTGATTTTTGGTTTCTCCTGAGCCCCGCCAATACTTAAAAGAACTAAAACGAATAAAGTAATTAGAATAATTGAAAATTTTTTCATACCTCACTCCCCCTTAAAAGATTTTGAAAAGAGAAAATTGAAAATTTTTGACTTTAAACTTTTTTAAAGTATCACCTCCCCTTAGATAGTACTTTTTCTTATTACTAACTCTTCAGGAATTACAATTTTTAGAACCACATCATAGGGATTAATAATTCTGTTATATAAGTGATCTACTGCTACTTTGCCAAGAGTTTCTCTAAATACCCTTACAGTGGTCAATGGAGGATCTAAATGTTGAGCTATATCTATATCATCATTTCCCACAATAGATATATCTTCTGGAATTCTTAATCCCTCTTCTTTAATAGCTCTTATAGCCCCAATAGCAGAATGATCGTTGGTGCAATATACGGCTGTGAATTTTTTTCCTTTTTCTAAAAGTTTTTTCATGGCTCTATAACCACCTTCTGGCAATAAATCACTATATTCAATAAGGTCTGGATCTATAGGATTTCCCATTCTTTCTAAGGTAAAGATAAAGCCTGCTGCTCTTTGAACTACATCATATTGATCTTGAGGCCCATCAATAAAGGCAATTTTTTTGTGTTTTTCTAAGAGAAATTTGGCGACTTTACATGCTCCGTCAAAGGCATCAGTAGTTATACAATCTACCTCCAATTCAGGGAAATAGTCTTCCATTACTACTGAGGGTATGGATAATTTTAGTATTTCTTCTACTAATTTAGCGTTGGATAAATTTACTAAGAGTAGGGCGTCTACCTTTAGGCTTTTAACTTTTGAAACCACTTCTCTAATTTTATCGTCGGTGTTTTGAACTACTGTGTATATTAATCTTCCCCCTAATTCTTCAGTTCTTTTTTGCGCTCCTCTTAATATGGCTGAGAAGTAAACATTTTGAGTAGGATCGTTTTCCAGTTCCCTTATTACAAATCCTACTGTCCCAAGAGTACCTCTCCTTTTTATCTCCATTTCATATCCTAATGTAATTGCAGCTTTTAACACTTTTTCTTTTATTTCTTCGTTTACATTGTCTGCCTTATTCAATACTCTTGATACAGTTCCTACAGAGACTCCTGCCTTTTTAGCTATATCGCTTATGGTTACTTTCTTTTTACTTCTTGACATCTATGTCACCCCTCTACTTTAAAATTATAAAAAATTTTTATGAAAAATTCAATAGAACTTTTAAGTTATTTTTAATGAAAATTTCATGAATATTTTTATCGAACATTTTACTTCTAAATATTTTAATCTAATTTTTATCAAATTTTATTAATTATATTAATATCTTGACTAATTAAATAAGCATATTTATAATATATCGTTAAAGTTTTAACGATTTGGAGGTAATTTTTTATGGATGTAAAACCTAACTATACCCTTGACGTGAGAGGAGAGGTTTGTCCAGTTCCTGATGTGGAAACCAAAAGAAAGCTGAAGACAATGCAGTCTGGAGAGATTCTTGAGGTTCTTATTGATTATCCTCTCTCTAAGGAAAGGATTCCTCAAGGGGTTAAAGAGGTAGGAGGAGAAGTTTTGGCTATTGAGGAAATAGGACCAAGCGAATGGAGAATTCTCATTAAGAAATTATAAGTAAAATTAACTAAAGGGGAGGGATTATGAATGATTTGGCAAGGTTTAATAGTGGGTATTCTTTTTGGCGTAGTTTTGCAGAGATCAAGGATGTGCTTTAACTCTGCTATAAGGGATATTAAGTTTAATAAAGACAATTACCTTGCTAAGATGGCTGCTGTAGCTATTCTTTTAGAAACCCTTGGTTTTCATCTTGTGGCGTCTTTGGGATGGATAAAGCTTAATCCTCTTCCCTTTATTCCATTGGCTCAAATTATAGGTGGATTTTTATTTGGAATGGGTATGGTTCTTGCAGGTGGATGCGCCAGTGGTGTGACTTATAGAATTGGAGAGGGATACATTACTGCAATTTTAGCGGGTCTTTCCTTTGGAGTTACTGCCGCAGCAGTGAGAGGTGGGGTCTTGAATTTTGTTAATTCTTGGTTTGGATCTCCTATTACTGTAACTATGCAAGATCCAGGTATATACAACGCAGTAGAAGGAAAGGTTAGTCCAACTATTGCAAATGTTTTTGGTATAAATCCCTGGATTGTAGCTATTATTTTTGCAATTCTTCTTGCTGTTTATATTTGGGGCACTAAGACTACCGAAAGGCAAGTTTCGGGATTAAACTGGCTTACAGGTGGAATTGCCCTTGGAGTTGTAGGGATCCTTGGATATTTATCTCAAAAGACTTATGCCCTTGGGATTACTGGTGGATGGGTAAATCTTTTGAAAGGTACTGTAGCAGGAGTTCCCTATAATTGGATTGGAATGGAGGTTCTTGGAATAATTATAGGTGCATTTATATCTGCTGTTGCTTCTAAGGAATTTAAATTAAGAGTTCCCAAGGATCCAAAGACATATTTACAAGTTATTCTTGGTGGGATCTTGATGGGTTTTGGAGCAGGGGTTGCTGCTGGTTGTAATATAGGTCATATATTATCTGGACTCCCCCATCTTGCTTTGAGTTCTATCCTTGCTACAATCTTTTTTGTACTTGGTAATTGGTTCATGTATTGGTATTTATATGCAAGAAAATAGGAGGTTAAGATTATGTATATTGTTATTCAAGTAAATGTTCCACCTTATACCTATGAGGATTTGGATACAGCTATTCATCTTGCAGAAGCAGCACTTTTAAAAGGGGTCATAAAGTATCCATCTTCTTGTTTGCCGATTCAGTGCTTTCGATAAACTCAAAGGTAAAACCTTTAAGGGTTGATAGGAATATTCCTTTGAAGATGAAAGAACTTTCTGAAAAGGGAGTTGAAATACATATTTGTGGCCTTTGTGCTGAGTATAGAGGTATTAGTTCTGAGAATGCTGTAGAAGGTCCAAAATTCTCTGGTGTTCCAGAGATGGCTTCTTTAATATTTAATGCAGACAGATATGTAAACTTGATGCCATAAGGGAGGAAATATTTATGAAAAGAGTTCTCTTTGTAGTTTACCAGAGTCCAGCTGGATCTATATGGGTAAATGAGGCACTAAGAAGTGCCTTTGGTATGTATGGAGAAGATCTGGAGCCTTCTATTCTCCTTATGGAAGATGCAGTGGTAGCAGTAAATAAAAATACCCATCCTGAAAATTTAGGGTGTCTCTCTTTGAGTATGTCCTTTAAATATCTTGAAAGATATGGAACTCCAATTTATGTAGTGAAAGAAGATTTGGAAAAGAGAAAAATAAAAGAAGAAGATGTTGAGCCCACATGGAAAGCAAAGATTATATCTCAGAATGAAGTTTCAGAATTTATCCATTCCTTTGATAGGGTAATAATCTTCTAAAGGGGTGAAAAGATATGGCATTAATAATTATAAAGAAAAGTCCAAGGGAAGAAATTAGTAAAAGAATTATAGAACTTGCAGTAGAGGGAGACACTATTCTTTTTGTTCAGGATGGGGTTTTATATGCTATAGATGAGACTACAAAAGAGTTTATTAAAAGTGGAGTTTCAGTTTTTGCTTTAAAAGAGGATTTAGAAGCAAGGGGATATTCTGAGAGTTTAAGCCTTTTCCCTTGTATAGACTATGAAGAATGGGTAGAATTAATAGAAAAGAATGAAAAAATAATTTCGTAGGAGGATTAAAGGGGATGGAAAAGTTTGATGTGATATTTTTAGGGGCAGGATCTGGAGGTTATGTGGGAGCTATAAGGGCAGCAGACTTAGGGAAAAAGGTATGTATCATTGAGGCAAGGGAGCTTGGTGGGACTTGTCTGAATAGAGGTTGTATTCCTACTAAGGCTCTTCTAAAGAGTGCAGAGGTATTTCATACCGTAAAGGAAGCAAAAAATTTTGGTGTAAATGTAGACTCTTATTCTTTTGATGTAAATGGTATCTACTCTTGGAAGGAAAATGTAGTAAAAAAACTTGTATCAGGGGTTGAATACTTGTTAAAGTCAAGAAAAGTAGTAATAAAAAAGGGAAGAGGTAGAATAATTGACAATGAAACAGTAGAAATAGAAACTTCCGAAGGTAAAGAAATAGTTCAAGGAGAAAATATTGTAATTGCTACAGGCTCAGAACCAGCTATGATTCCTACCTTTAAAATTGATGGAAAAAATGTCTTAACTTCTGATGATGCTTTGACTCTTGGAGAAATACCTAAGGATATAGTAATCATAGGAGCAGGTGCTATTGGTATTGAATTTGCAACCTTTTATAGTACTTTTGGTACTAAGGTTACCATAGTAGAAATGATGCCTCAAGTAGTTCCAACTTTGAAGGATAAAAAAGTAGCAAATTACCTTCAGAGAATATTAAACAAAAAAGGTATTGAGGTTAAGGTAGGAGCAAAAATAGAAAGTGTGGAAGTAAAAGATGGAAAAGTTTATTCTACTTTATCTACAGGAGAAGTTTTGGAGAGCGAAAAGGTTTTAGTTTCCATAGGAAGAAAATTAAATTCAGACAATATAGGGCTTGAAAACATAGGAGTTAATGTGGATAGGGGAAGAATAGTAGTGGATGAATATCTAAGGACAAATGTTAAAAATGTATATGCTATAGGTGATGTTATAGGTGGACTTTTGCTTGCTCACAAGGCAATGAAGGAAGGAGAAGTAGTAGCAGAGATCATTGCAGGAGAAAATAAAAAGATGGATTATAGAGTAGTACCCTGGGCCATATTCTCATCTCCAGAAATTGCAGCCTGTGGTCTTACCGAGGAAGAGGCAAAAGAACAAGGTATAGATGTAATAACAGGAGAATTTCCATTTTCTGCTAATGGAAAAGCAGTATCCATGAATGCTACCGATGGTTTTGTAAAGGTGGTTGCAAGAAAAGAAGATAAAGTAATAATAGGAGCTCAAATTATAGGCCCTGAGGCTTCAGTAATGATCGCTGAACTTGCCCTTGCTATACAAAATAATCTGACCCTTGATGATGTAGCGGATACTATTCATACTCATCCCACACTACCCGAAGCTATAATGGAGGCTGTAAAAGTGCCCCTTGGGAGTGTGGTACATATTTACTTAAGGAGATAATTTTAAAAATTTTTTTTCGGACCCCTTGACAATTTTTAAAGTTGTGTTAAAATTATAATTGCCACAGGCATCAAGGGGTCCGAAAGGCTCCTGAGTGCACTTGGCTGGGACTAAGTAAGTCCCGGAGGCTCAAGGAAAGGTAAGGGGTAAAAACCCTTACTAAGTACTTGAGATCTAGAAAGTAACAGGGGTATTGATAAAGCTCGGTACCTCTGTGAAATCTGGAAGAATCTGGGATGAAAGGTCTCAGAGGGTGCAAGGGAGAGGCTGAGTAGGGTCCGTTGAGCCTGTGGCACCTTTTTTATTGGGAACTTTTGAAATGGATATTATCATATCTTTGGGAAGAAGTGACTTCTTTTTTGTATGCACTCTCTGAGGAGAGAATATTTCTATAGAGGGGAAAGGAATTAAAATTTCTCAATCTCAGCCTATTTTCCTTTATGATTGCCAAAATATCAACCTTTTTTATAAATTCTTGCTCTTAATGTAGAGATGAGTGTATTGCCTTGACAGGAATTACTAATTGGGAGAGGTTTTGTGAAAAGGTCATTATAGAAAATTGTATAATGGAGACAAGGTCAGCAGGGATTAGTTCTTATGATAAAATTGATGATATAGATTTTCAGATCCTTGTACATGTATGATTAATTATCTTTTTTGGATTATTTCATCAGGGATAACGATATATTTACTCCTCTACTCAAGAGGTTTTTATCTAAAGGTCTTTTCTTTTCTAATGCGGGATTTTTATCTTATAAATGTGATAGATAAGTTTTTATTTATTGCTCTTTCTTTTATTGCTCTTGGTTTTATTGTTTATCTTGAGAGTTTTTATAGAAAGAATAAGAAAGTTTTTTATAAGTTCTTGCTTATAACGGGGATCCAGTTAATAATTTTGTTTGTTTTTCAATTTACCCCTTATTTACTCTTTGGAATAGTGCTGTCTTATAAGGAAATTTTCTTTTTGATATTGGAACTAATTCTTGGCGGACTTTTTATAGGAATTTATATCTCTAATCAACGATACCGCATTTTATAGCTATTAAATTTTTTATAAAACTAAAACTTCTTTATACTCATTTTTTAAGGGACCAATTTTGACCCCTATATTTTTTATTATAGGGTTAGACTAAAATTTGGAGGTGAAGGTTTATGAAGAGGTACTCTAAAATTTTTCTTAGTGCTTTTTTAACTTTAGTCCTTCTTTTTAGCCTTAATTTTGCTCAAACAAGTCCTAAGATTTACATTAACAAAATAAACAGTCCAGATGGTGGATTAATTGAGCCTGCAAGAGCAAAACTAATTGATATCTTGATGTCTAAGGGATATGTGGTTACAGGAAATAAGGATGAAGCAAACTATATGCTTGATCTTATAATTGTAAGCGCAAACAGTAGAAGAAGTTTTAATTGGGTGTTTCTTATTTTACCTATATGGCCTATAGTTCCAATTACTACAGTTCAAGGAGAAGCAGTAGTGGCTGTAAGAGTATTTGATCAACTGGGAAATGAAGTATTATTTGACCAAACTGGAGTTGTGAAAAATGGAATGTGGTTTTTCGGAGATTTTGTCTCAGGAAGCTCTGTAATAAAAGGAGCAGTAATTGATTGTATAAATATTCTTACCTTCAGGATGAATTTGAGGTAATTAATTAAGCTTTAAGAGGAAGGCAGCAATGCCTCCCTCTTTTATTTTTAGTTTATAGAAATAATTTCTTTTTGCGTAAAAATTGCCGTTTTAAAATATCCTTAGTTAATTCTTAATAAACCTTTATATGTCTTCATTCTATCAGGTTTTAGGCTTTATGAAATTAATTTTTAGGACATATTTTTAAACTTTTATCAACATGGTATACTTAATTAAAAATAAGTGGGAGGTGTCTTATGAGGAAGAAAAGTATTCTTTTTGTGATCCTAACCATAACTCTTTTATTTTTGATGATTGCTAATTTAGGAGCTCAGACTAAAAAAGTAAGACTTAGTATTATAGATGTGGCAGGTAATTTACAATTAACAAAAACAGCCATTGAAGCTTTTAAAAAAGCTCATCCCGATTTAATCGAAGATATCGAATATCTTAAAGCTACAGCTCCAGAACTTCCAGCAAAGATAAAGGCACAGCAAATGGCAGGAAATGTTACAACTACTATGGTGCTTACTGGATATGATGCTATGGCTTCTGGTCTTGAAATGGATCTTTGGGAGAACATTTACCCCACTTATAAACAATATTTTCCAAACTTAGAAAGTAGATATTTACCTGGAGCAAAAGCTGCTTTTGATCTTTTTAAAGGTTATGGAATAGTAGTAACCTATTGTCCTGGTGGTCCTATGTTTACTTATAATCCTGAGAAGGTTAAAAGGGTTCCACAAACTGCCGAAGAATTACTTGAATGGGCTAAGCAAAATCCAGGAAAGTTTATGTATGCAAGACCTGCTAATTCTGGACCTGGAAGAGCTTTCTTGCAGGGTTTACCTTATATTCTTGGAGATAAGAATCCAAAGGATCCTAAAACTTGGGAAAAGACATGGGCATACCTTAAAGAGCTTGATAAATATATAGATTATTATCCTACAGGGACAGCTATAACTTTTAGAGAATTAGCGGAAGGTACAAGATGGATTATAGCAAGCCATCTTGGTTGGGATATGAATCAAAGAATATTGGGTGTGATTCCTTCAAATTTTAAGGCATTTTTCTTAAAGAATACTACTTGGGTTACAGATGCCCACTTCATGTGTATGCCTAAGGGGCTTGATGAGGCAAGAAAGAGAGCTACACTACAACTTATGTCATGGCTTTTGAGGGCTGAGATGCAAGCACTAACCTATGATGATGGCTATTTTTATCCTGGCCCTGCAATTAAGGGTGTACCATTAAGTGCTGCTCCAAAGGAGACTCAGGATAAGATAAAAGCAGCCATGAGAACAGAGTATGAAAGGGCTATAAAGGAATTTCCATCAACCACACAACTTGGTGCAAAGGAGCTTGTAGAAGCATTTGATATGTGGGATAGAATGATAGGAGCAAAGGTTAAGTAAAAGATAAATTGACGAGTAAGGAGGGGGGTAAAAGAAAAAATCTTGGAAATATAGGGGGCAAAAATGAGGGAATTTAATGAGCTTAGAATTACAGGATTAAATAAATATTATGGAAACAAAAAGGTTGTAGATAATTTTAATCTGACGATTAAAAATGGAGAATTTGTAACCTTATTAGGTCCTTCTGGCTCTGGTAAATCCACTGTTTTAAATTGTATTGCTGGATTAGTTCCTATAGATGGAGGGAGTATTTATATTGATGATGAATGTCTTGATGATGGAAAGAAATTTGTTCCTCCTGAAAGAAGAAATTTTGGGATGGTATTTCAAAATTATGCTTTATTTCCTCACTTAAGCGTTTTTGATAATGTGGCTTTTGGTTTAAAATTGAGAAAACTACCTAAGGATATAGTTAAAGAAAAAGTTATAGATGCCTTAAAAATGGTCCATTTAGAGGAGCATATCAACAAATACCCAAGACAGCTTTCAGGAGGAGAACAGCAAAGAGTTGCTCTTGCAAGATGTATTGTAATGGAACCAAGGGTGATGCTTCTTGATGAGCCTTTATCTAATTTAGATGCCCTTTTAAGAATTGAAATGAGATATGAGCTTAAAGCTCTGCATGAGAGATTGAAAATAACTACAATTTATGTTACTCATGATCAGCAAGAAGCTTTAGCTTTATCCGACAGAATTGTAGTGCTTAATAAAGGTAAAATTCAGCAAATAGGAACTCCTGAAGAAATTTATTCTTACCCTGCTAACTTATTTGTGGCAAATTTTTTGGGATTTAGAAATATCTGGGAGGTAAAGATTTCAAGATTTGAAGGAGATAGAGAAGTTCATATTAATTTGGGGAATATAAATCTAAAAGCTATTCTTCATGAGAAATACAAAGTCCATGTAAGAAATATCTTTGAAAACAATAAAAAACCATATATATCTGTAAGACCTGAAGATATAGAGTTAGGAGAAGGTCCAGAAAACAATATAGAAGTAAAGATTGATGTTATAGAATATTTAGGACAACATAAGCAGTTTTGGGGCATAACTTCTGATGGAATAAATATAGAAATTTCTAAGGATGCAGATATAAGTCTAAAACCTGGAGATAATGTGAAAATCTGGATACCTCCTGAAAGAATTCTCGTCTTCTCCGGGGAGGATTAAACTATGGGAAGACGTAATATTATTACTATACTCTTGTTTCTGCTCCCTGCCTTTTTTTATTTATCCTTCCTGTTTATTTATCCTTTTTTATATGGACTAAATCTTAGTTTAACTGATGAAAAGGGCAATTTTACTTTAGAAAATTTTATACGCTTTTTTAGTGATCCTTGGGATGCTAATACCATATGGATTACATTAAAAATAGCCATTCCTGCTACTTTGTTAAGCATATTGATTGCTATACCTCTTGCTTATTATATGAGGCATGGAGTAAGAGGCGAAAAATTTGTTACCTTGTTGCTGATTCTTCCTATAACCTTAGGAAGTGTATTTATTGCTGAAGGTATGCTTACTTATATGGGACCTAATGGATGGTTGAATAAACTTTTGATGTTTTTAAGAATTACTGATAAACCTGTGAAATTGACCCATAATTATTGGGGGGTTTTGATAGCTCTTATTATTCAAGGTTTTCCTTTTGTCTTTCTTATGCTTCTTGGTTATATCTCCGGTATAGATCCTAATTTGGAGAAGGCTGCAAGTGTGCTTGGAGCAAACAGGTGGCATATATTTTGGAAAGTTATACTTCCTCTATGGCTTCCTGGGATTACTATGGCTATGTCTTTAAATTTTGTGATGAATTTTACAGTTTTTCCTTCTGCGGTACTTCTGGGCCAGCCTTCTGGACCTACAAGGGTAATATCTATTTCCGCTTTTCAATGGGCTTTTGAAAAATTTAATTTTCATATGTCTTCAGCTGTGGCTATAATTATGGGGATAGTAGAGCTAATATTTATACTTATTGTCATGTTTATTAGGCAAGGATTATACAGAGGCTCTACAGTAGCAGGAAAAGGATAGGGGGAGTAAAATGAAAAGAATGGGTTTATCAAAAGCACTTTTTTGGTTTACTATAATAGTATATTCTTTTAATATTCTTGGGATTATACTTACTGTAGTCTTAAACTCTTTAAGTAAAGAGTGGTATGGAGAATTATTTCCCAAAATATTTACCTTTGAATGGTACGCCTATATGGCAAGAGAACATGATCTTCCTCAACTTCTTTACGCCACTTTCATAGTAGCGATCTCAGTGGCTTTAATAGCTCTAATAATTGGACTTCCTACAGCCTATGTTTTAGCAAGATATGATTTTAGACTCAAAAATGTAATCTTATCCTTTTTATTACTTCCTATGTTGATTCCTCCAATGACCTATGGCATCCCTCTTGCTGCACTACTTTATAAATTGAGACTTGCAACAAAACTCTCTGGGGTTATACTTGCAAACCTTGTGCCGGTAGTCCCCTATGTAACTCTAATTTTGACGCCTTTTATTGAACAGATAGATATTAGTTATGAGTCTGCAGCAAGAATTTTAGGAGCTAATAGGTTTCAGACATTTTTTAAAGTACTTCTTCCTTTAATAATACCAGGAATTTTTACTTCTGCTCTTTTGTCTATTGTAAGAACAATTGCTATGTTTGAGTTAACCTTTTTAGTAGCAGGCCCCAAGTCTCAAACGGTAGTAGTAGCCCTTTATTACGATGCTTACGCTGCTGGAACTCGTCCACCCCAAGCTATTGATGCTCTTGCAGTGGTATATTTCTTGATTACGATGACCTTTCTTGTGATTGCTTTAAGGTTTGCAAGTCCTACTCAGTTTGTTTATAGAGGAAAATAGGGGGAACAAAATCCAAGTTCCCCCTTTAGAAGTTATATACCCTTTATTTTAGAGTTTCTACAGGCTAAGGTAATTGTTACATTATCCTCTTTTGTAGGGACAGTCCTCCATTTAACAACGAATTTATAGGCGACAAAAGAAGAGTTAGCAAGAGAATTAGGAGCAACAAGATCTGCTTTTTTTTAAAAGTAATCCCAACAAAAGGTTGGATATTCTGGGAATAGATTATTGAATTTATGAAGAGAATTAAAATTATTGACCTCTATGTATCCAAGCTCATAAGCTTTTTGAGATGAAATGGTTCCTGCAATTATCTGAGATAAAATATTTATATTGAGTTCTATCTCGGGTTCTAAATTTTCTTTTTTCTCTAATTTTACTTTTCCATTTTCTATTTCTATTTCCCATATGCCATGATTCCAGTTAGCATGCTCGTCTTTAATTTTTATTACAATCTTATCTTTTATATTCTCATCATATTTTAACGAGGAAAGAGCTTTTTCCACATCAATGACCCTTATCATAAAAGTTGGTTCAACAAGACATTCACCTCTTGGATTTGGAAGAATGAAAGGTAAAAGGTCATTGAGAGGAACGGTCCATTCAACTTCTTCTATGGTCATGGCTTGTCTTGAAAAAAGGCTTAAAAATCCTCTATAGGCAGAGTTATTCAGGCATATCATTTCTCTAACCACAACTTTGTTTATATTTGTCTTTTCTACACTATAAAGAAGATATCCTTCTATATCTTTGTCCTCATAGATGTAAAGATAGGTTAAAGTACGAGTTCTAAAAATTATACTTTCCCATCTTTCTTCAGTTCTTTTTATGGTACCTGAAAAATTTTTAGAGTGTTTGTCATATACAGGTTTTATAATTTTCCAGTCTTCAAGAGGTATCCTTTTTACTTTTTCCATCTCAGAAAATTTAGGTATAGAGTAGGTTTTTCTTTTATATCTTTTTTGGAATCCTCCAAGCTCCCAACCAAAGTTTCTGTAAAATTCAAAAGAAAAGGGATATAAAGAAGAAAAAGCACTACCACTTTCCTTAGAGATTCTTATAGACTCTTTTAGTAGATAATGTACATAATTTTTGCCTCTTTTTTCTGGGAAAGTTGCCACTCCCCCTATTCCTGAAAAAGAAAAAAGCTCTCCTCTTACATAACCCTCCATAGGGATGATATTTAAGGCTGAAACTAATCTATTATTTTCAATGGCTCCTATACAATTTCTTATGCTCTTTTCATTTACCCATGTGCTTACCTGCTCATAGGGAAAAGCAAAAGATTGGCTCCAAAGCTCAATTAATTCATCCATATAAGAAGGATTTAATCTTATGATCTCCATCTTTATCCCTCCCAAAATTTTTGGTGAATGAGCTTTACTAAGGTATGTCCCTTGAAGGGATAGTCTTGAGTTACCTCCCAGAACATGATTCCCCCAAGATTATTCTTGATCACATAATTGCATTTTTCTAAAATAGATTCTTCATCGTCATAGGAGTACATAATTTTTTCTTTTGGATTCCAAAGCCAAGGAACTTTTGCATACTTATCTCTGAACTTGATGTAGTTGGGGTCATTTTCAATAACTCCCTTTATGAAAAAGAAGGGGTTACTTCCTGAAGGAT
Organism: Dictyoglomus sp.; assembly: GCF_049968615.1. Lineage (NCBI taxonomy): Bacteria > Pseudomonadati > Dictyoglomota > Dictyoglomia > Dictyoglomales > Dictyoglomaceae > Dictyoglomus > Dictyoglomus sp. Next base: position 34,542 of record NZ_JBMFQK010000008.1, read on the forward strand.
GATCCTCGTTATCAAATATTCCATAAGGGATTCCTTTTACTTTTGCAAAAAGTCCATTATGTCCATCATCTTCACATATCCATCCTTTTCCATAAAAAGGTACCCCAAGAACAATCTTCTCTGGAGGTATGCCAAATTTTAAATACTCCTTCACTGCAAAATCACAATTTGCCCTTTCTCTACTTTTTTCATCAGGGTCTTTAGGATTTCCATAAAGGGGAGAATGATGGTTAGTATATTTGTCCCATATACCATGAAAGTCGTAGGTCATAAGGTTTATGAAATCAAGAAATATGTGGTATTTATCTGGTTCTGTATTATGGATTTGAGTATAACTTGCTGGTGCTGCTATGGTAAGGAGATAATTCTCGTTTTCTTCTTTTAGTACGTCTCTTAAAGTCTTTAAAAGTAGGGTAAAATTTTCTTTATCTTCAGGACGAGCTTTATTAGTAGGAAGTCCTCCACTCACAGGAAATTCCCAGTCAATATCTACCCCGTCAAGATTAAATTCTTTTATTAATTCTAAAGCGCTTTTTGCAAATTTTTTCCTATTTTCCTCATTTAATGCTACATCAGAAAATTCTCCAGAATCTGTCCATCCCCCTACAGAAATCAACACCTTTACATCTCTATACTCTTTTTTATATTCTTTTATCTTTTCCATGTTGGAATAAAAAAGATCTTCCTCAATGGGATGTAATTTTCCCTCTACGATTTTGGCGAAGGCATAATTTATGTGAGTTAGAAGTTTCCAAGGAATATCTTCTACGGAGTAATTTAGGTATTCATCCTTTACTTTCCACTCGGGGAAGTAGGCAACTATTCTTTTTGGAGACATTTGTAAACCTCCCTTATAAAATGTTAATCTTATTTTAACACACATTCTCTTAATTTTTATTTTACTTTAAATGCTATTTAAATTTTATTGTATATGCTCTAATCTGGAAGAAAAATTTGAAAGGGGGTCTCTAAGGATGAAAATGGATAGAATTATTTCTAAAGCACTGCTACTCTCAGTTCTGATCCTAACTTTTGTTTTCTTTTCCTCTCCTTTAGGGATAGCTCTTCAGTCTTCCTCCTCCCTTTACAAAGGGAAACCTGTAAAATATATTTTTTGGTTTATTGGAGATGGAATGGGTTTAAATCATGTTTATTTAACTGAGACTTTTCTTAGTAGAAATTCTCAGTCTCCCTCTATTCAAAAATTAAGTTTTACTCAATTTCCCAATACGGGATTGATGACTACTTATGCGGCCGATAGCTATATTACCGACTCCGCTTCTGCTATTACTGCTATGGCTTCAGGAAAAAAGACCAATGATGGAGTAATTAATATGGATCCTCAACTTAAGTTTAAGTATAAGACTGTAGCTGAAACAGCAAGGGATTTAGGGTATAAGGTAGGAGTTTTGACCAGTGTCTCTATAGATCATGCAACTCCTGCAGGTATGTATGCTCATCAACCAAGTAGAAATAAATATTATGAAATAGCTCTTGAACTTTTTGAGAGTAAATTTGATTATTTTGGAGGAGGAGGTTTCTTGCAGCCAAAAGGAAAGGATGGAAAGCGAAAGGATGTATATGAAATAGCAAAGGAGAAGGGATACAGAATTGTGGATAAGATTGATGAGTTTTGGAAGTTAAGAAAAGGAGACAGTAAAGTAGTTGCCATAAATCCAATATTAGACTCTTCCAAGGCATTACCCTATGCAATAAACCGCTTGAGAGGAATAGATATGGGACTTTCTCTTGCAGACTTTACAAGAAAAGCTATAGAACTCTTAGACAATCCTAATGGTTTCTTCATAATGGTAGAGGGTGGAAAGATAGATTGGGCTGCTCATGCTAATGATGCTGCTACGGTCATTTATGATGTTTTAGATTTCAATGAGGCTATAAAGGTGGCATTAGAATTTTATAAGAAGAAGCCTTTTGAGACACTAATCATTGTAACCGCAGATCATGAAACAGGCGGTTTGAGTATAGGTTATGCTGGAACAAGATATGAAATTTACCCCGAAGTTCTTTCTTACCAAAAGATATCCTACGATGAGTTTTCAAAGATAGTTAATGATTATAGAGGTAGGGTAAAGAAAGAAGAAGCTAAACTTTCTGATCTTCTTCCTCAAATTAAGGAGTATTTTGGACTTGAGGTGCTGAGCCCTGAAGTTAAGAAGGAGCTTGAAAATAAGGCAAAATCTGGAGACAAAGAGGCAAAAATTAGGTTGCAACTTGCTCTAAATGATATGGAACTTGATGAGCTTGAAAAAGCTTTCAGACTTTCCATGATGGATCCTAAGGAAAGACCAAATGATTATAAGACATATCTCTTATATGGTGGATATGATCCTTTAACGGTAACTATAACTCATATCCTAAATCAAAAAGCTGGAATATCTTGGACTTCCTATTCTCATACTGGTATGCCTGTTCCTGTATATGCTGTTGGTGTTGGATCCTATATTTTTGCTGGATATTATGACAATACCGATCTTTACAAAAAACTCATGAGTTTAATAGGAGCAGATCCCTATAAAGATAATACTCTTTCCTTGGCTAACATTAAAGAATTAGCATTAAGCAAGTAAAATTTTAGGGGAGGGCTCTCCCTACCCCTTTTTGAAGGAGGGATTTTATATGATTATTGAAGGATATTTGGAGATTTTTGATCTTCTTACGTTGATAAGTTTTCTCTCCTACTCTAATAAAAGTGGTATTCTTATGTTGGGGGTGAATCATAATGAGGGTGTCATATTTTTTAATAATGGAAATATAGTAGATGCTTTTATAGATGGAAAGCAAGGTGAAGAAGCTCTAATGCATCTTGTTTTAAATTACCCTGTGTTGAGCTTTAGTTTTTATCAAGGGGAAATTTTGCGAGAAAACAAAATTAATAAATCTTCTGAAAAATTAATACTTGAACTCCTGAAGGTTTTTGATGAAAATAATAATAAAGATATTCTTTTAGTTGAAGGTTAAAGATGATTAAGAAGAGAATTCTCTTTATATGTACCCATAATTCTGCAAGGTCTCAAATGGCAGAAGGAATTGTGAATGCCTTATATAGAGATAGATATGAAGCTTATTCTGCAGGAACAGAACCCAAAGGGGTAAATCCATTGGCAATAGAAGTTTTAAAAGAAATAGGGATTGATATTTCTCATCATAGAAGCAAAAGTATTGAAGAATTCAAGAGGCAGGAGTTTGACTATGTAGTTACCGTTTGTGATAATGCCAAGGAAAATTGTCCCTCTTTTTCCAGGAGGTAAGAGATATATTCATAGAGGGTTTATGGATCCAGCAAGCGTAAAGGGAAGTTATGAAGAAAAACTTTCTGCTTTTAGAAAAGTTAGAGATGAGATTTTAAATTGGGTAAAAGAGTTTTTTATTGAGAATAAAGAGGAAGGAGTATCCTTCTTTACCCCATTGAATAAAATTTAAAAGGAGAGGTCTCTTATGATTGTCAAAGATAGAGTGAAAAAACTTGAAGAAATTATCAATACTCTTGAGGAACTCAAAAATAGATTCTCCTTAGAAGATATAAAAAGGAATAAAATAACTCAATGGGCATTAAAATATGGGATTTATCTGTGTATAACCGGAATAGGCGAGATTGCTTGTGGAATTATAGACGAAAGAAAATTAGGTAATGCTAAAAACTATAAGGAATGTATTGCATTATTAGGAGATAATAACATCTTGGACAAATCATCCGTTGAGAAATTAATAAGCTATATAAATATAAGGGAGATGTTGAAACGCTCTTATATTGATGTGGATCTCGAAAAGCTCTATCTTCTTACTGAAAAGCTTGATTTTTTTAAGGATCTTATCAGCAAGGTTAAGAACTTTGTTTGATCATTATTTGTTCTTGCTAAGAAATTCTAATATCTCATTTACATCAGGAAGTTCCCTTATGGGATATATTTTGAAGAAAACTATTTTGCCATTTTCGTCTATTATTATGTTTGCTCTTTCTGAAAATCCATCTTCCTCTCGGAAAATGTTATATAGCTCTGCTACCCTTCCATGGGGCCAAAAGTCAGAGAGAATTTTTAGGTTTTTTAAGTTTAGGTTTTCGGCCCATGCTTTTTTAGATGGTACAGGATCAACACTTATACCCACGGGTATGGTATTGAGTTCTAAAAACTTATTATAGTTTTCTTCAAGAGAAAGCATTTGTTTAGAGCATACAGAAGTCCATGCAAGAGGGTGAAAAGAAAGAAGTATTTTCTTCCCTTTATAATTTGATTGCCTATTTCTAACTCTCTTTTATTCATTTTTAAACCTCTTTAAAAAGAGTAGATAACTCAATGTATTAGAGCAAAAAGGCTGAAAAAAATTTATACACAATCTCTTGATAAATATATTTTTTAGGTGTATATATGTAAATAGCATATATATGGAGGTAAAATAATTGAAAGGTTTTGGACTTGGATTGGGAATGGGAAAAGGAATGGGATTTGCTCCTGGATTTTGGCTTAGGGCTTTTGTTCTTTTTGCTCTTTCTAAGGAAGAGCTCCATGGGTATGAACTTTTAAATATGATGGAGAAATATTTTCCAGAGTTTAGTTTTTATAAAGGACCTTCAGGAATGGGAACAGGATACAGGATTTTAAGAATGCTTGAGATGGAGGGTCTTATTGGATCTCGTTGGGAGACAGGGGAAGGACCTGCTAAAAGGGTATATTTTCTCACTCCATTGGGAGAAAGGGTTAAAAATGAGATTATTGAATATATCAAAGATATGAGAGATAGAATTGAAAAATTTTTAGAATTTGCAGAAGGAAAGGAGGTGTAAAAAGATGAGATGGTGGTATGGCCGTGGTTGGGGTCGTGGATGGGGCTTTGGTGGTTATGGCGCTCCTTGGTGTCCATGGTCTTACTGGAACTTAGGTCGTAGATGGTGGTGGAGAGGCGCTGGCTATTATCCTTATGGGCTTACCGAGGAAGAGGAAAAAGAGCTTTTGGAAGAATGGAAGAAGGATCTTGAGGCGGATTTGGAAGACATAAAGAGACGTTTAGATGAAATTAAGTAAGAAATGGGGCGGGATTTTTCCCGCTCCTCGAATTAGAAAGAAGATTTAGAAATGGATGTTGGAGATATTTACCTTATACGAGAAGAGTAAAGGGGGAGATAATACGCAAAATTGGATAACTGGTTTTATATTATTTGGTTTTACCTTAAGTTTATATATTGTCTACTTTGGAAAAAAATAGAAATAAACTCACAAAAACTTTTAAAAAGTCTCTAAGAATGTTTATCCAAAATTCAATTAGACTTTTTGCCATATTTGTAATAATAGGTCTTTTAGAAAATTTTCTTTCTAAAGAGGCAGTAGGAAATTTTCTTTTAAATTTTTCAGGGTTAAAGGGGATTCTCTTAGGAGATTTAATAGGAGCTATAATGATGGGACCTATTGCGTCAGGATATCCTATCAAAGGAAAGTGGCTTTAAAGGTATGCTAATAGGTGCTATCTGGGGAACTTTAATGGTAGGGCCTGCTTATGCCTTCTTTCCATTTTTCAGGGAGATGATAAATAAAGGAGTAAGAGTAGGGGTGATAGCAACTACTATAGGTGCTTGGGCAATAAAAGTTCCTTGGATACCTTTTGCTATAACTCTTCTTGGGATAAAATATGTACTTTTGTTAAATCTCTTTGTTTTTGTATATGCTATGCTTTCAGGTTTATTTGTTGAGTATTTTATGACTCATTTTGGGAAAGGAGGTCAAAAATGAGAGGATTTCATAATCATGAACATCATGAACATAGAAGTGGATTAGGACCTGAGGGTTATTGCATATGTCCTAAATGTGGGTATAAAAAAGTTCATACCCCTGGAATTCCTTGCCGAGATGAAAGATGTCCCAATTGTGGTGTTGCTTTAATTAGAGAGGGTTCTGAACACCATAGGGTGATAGAAGAGAGGAGAAAAAAGAATGAGAAATGAAGATATTTTAAAACAAAAAGAGAAGATCAATGAAAGAATGAGCAAAATTAAGAACAAGATTGTGGTAATGAGTGGAAAAGGTGGAGTTGGTAAAAGTACTGTTGCAGTAAATCTTGCTATCTCTTTTGCCTTAAGGGGATACAAAGTGGGACTTCTTGATGCTGATATTACAGGTTATAGTGTACCTAAACTTTTAAATTTAACTTCTGAAAGACTTTATAACGCTGATGAGGGGATACTTCCTGCGGAAACTAATATGGGAATTAAAGTGGCATCTGCGGGTTTTCTTGTGGAAAATGAGGAAGCGCCAATAATATGGCGGGGTCCTTTAAAGGTTTCATTGATTAGAGAATTTTTATCAAGCATTATTTGGGGAGACCTTGACTATCTTATAATTGATCTTCCTCCTGGAACAGGTGATGAGCCATTAAGCATAGCACAAGATATACCTGATATAAGTGGAGCGGTAATCGTCACTATACCATCAGATCTATCTCAGAAAGTAGTAAGGAGAGCTGTAAATTTTGCAAAGGCATTAAACATGCCTATTATTGGAATAATTGAGAATATGAGTGGTTTTGTATGTCCTCATTGTGGAGCAAGGGTTGACATATTTAGTAAGGGGGGAGGAGAAAAGATTGCAAAAGATTTAAACGTACCGCTTCTTGGGAAAATCCCATTGGATCCAAGGGTAGCAGAAAGCGGAGATAATGGTATTCCATTTATTATCACTCATAAAGATTCTGAAGTATCAAAGGTATTTATGGAGATTGTGGAGAAAATTGAAAATTTTTTAAAAGGGAGGTAGAGAAGATGAAGATTGCAGTTGCGTCTAATGATGGAAAGAAAATTTCTGCTCATTTTGGAAGAACAAAAGGTTTTGTTATCTTTGAGATTGAAAATGGAGAGATAAAAAGTAGAGAGTATAGATTGAATACTTTTACAGGACATGCAAGAGGCTTTAGCCATGATGATCCAGAGCACCATAAATATACTCATCCTGCAATAATAGAAGCCCTAAAAGATTGTAAAGTAGTAATATCTCATGGAATGGGAAGAAGACTTTATGATGATTTGACTTCTGCAGGAATAGAGGTATATGTCACCGATGAAACTGATGTGGATAAGGCAATAGAGCTTTATCTTAAAGGAGAACTTACTAATGTATCAGAACTTCTTGACTAAGATTACAGTACTTTGTGATGATAGGCTATCTCCCCCTCTTTTTTCAGAGCATGGGTTCTCAGTGCTTATTGAGAGAGAGGGGGAGTCCCCTATTCTTTTTGATACAGGAAGCTCTGATGTATTTATTAAAAATGCAGAAGTTTTAGGAAAGGATCTATCAAAAGTAGAAAATATAATTATAAGTCATGGACATTATGACCATGCAGGGGGCCTAAAATATCTTTCTAAATCTCATAGGAGGTTTAGGATTTTTCTTAGGGAAGAGGCTTTTTTACCTAAGTATAGTGATGAAAGATTTACTGGAGTAGATTGGGAAAGTTTAAAAAGTTTTTTAGAATTTGTAATAGTTAAAGATGAAGTATTAAAAATATCAGATTCCATTTATATTTTTGGATCCGTCCCATTTCAAAATGATTTTGAAGAACCAGATCCTCATTTTTATGTAGTAAAAGAAGGGAGAAAATTAAGGGACTTTTTTGATGAAGAAATAAACTTAATAATAGATGAAGGAGACGGCATTATTCTTATCACTGGGTGTGCTCATAGGGGAATCGTAAATATAGTAGAATATGCCATAAAAAAGTTTAATAAAAAGATTAAACTACTTATGGGAGGCTTTCATCTTTATAAGGCACCAAGCTCAAAAGTAGAAAAAGTAATAAATATCTTACAAAAATTTAACATCGATAAAATTATTCCTTACCATTGTTCAGGGGAGGAAATGATAAAAATTTTAAATGAAAGAGAAAACTTTAGAAAAGCTTAGAGATTACTTTGCTAAACAAAGAATATACTTAGGAAATATCCTTATGCTAACAAGTTATTGGCTCTTAATAACTTGTTAGCATAAGGATATATTTAGTTATCCTTTTATCTTGAAAGGACTGCGATGAAATACATTCCACCTCCTGTAGGAAAATTACAACTTATTAAAAGTCCAGAATTAGGATCATATTCAAACTGAGCGATAGGGGATCCACTAAACTGCACCTGGGTTAAAATTCCTCCGTATTGCCCTCTCCCTGCAACAGTCCACGAAAATCCTATTTGGGGAATATTTAAAATAGAATTTGTTTTAAGCAGTTGAGGATGGATATAAAAAGGACCTACATATTGATTACCATAGCTTTTAGATGCTTTAGAACCATATGAAGTATTCATTTGGCTTGAAAAGGTGAGAATAGAACCTGTGCTTTTAGCTAAACTATATGATGTTGTTCCAAAGGGAGTAGGGTTTGAAAGACTTGTTGTTCCTCCAAAAAGACTTACTGAGGAGTAGAGCTGATAACTAGGTGATGCTTTTACAGCAGGAGGCATGGTATTTATGGAGGGTAATGAGGTCTGGTACACTCCTAATAGGTCAACGTTTATTACTGTAGAAGAACCATCTCCATATTTTTCTAAAATTCTTACTTGTTGTATCAAACCATTTTTGTCGTAAACAAAAAAGTACCTAGTCATGGATTGATAATCTGAAGATTCTAAAAGGTAGTAATACAAGTTATTTCCTGCAGTTCCTGTTTCTTGCCTCATTCCTTGTGGAAATCCTGCAGCTTGAGCTTTTCTAACCTCATCTTGTACTTCCTTAGGGTCTAAATATACAACACCTTTTAAGGGTTTAATACTGGAACTATATGAGGGATATCCTGCTGCAATAAATATGTCAAAGCCAATGCCATAAGCCATATTGTTTTCAATATTGGTTATAACGTAAATTTGATATCCTTGACCAGTACCTGCTGATGTTTGATCTCCTGATCCTCCCTGGAATTTATAAACTGCAACTAATCCAGGCTTTATCCAAGAAGGAACTTTGTTAGATTCAGGTAGCAGATCTTGTAACGTTAGTCCTTGCTGAGCAGAAGCTGAAAAAGACATTAAAAGAAGGGAGATTAAAAGGAAGATTAATATGAGTTTTGTTTTCATATTATTTCCCCCTTAAATTAGACTTATAACTATTATAATCTTTATAAAATTAAAAATCAATGATAAAGAATAAAAGGTATCCTCTCCTCTTAAAGAGAAAATTTTTCTCTTATTTCTTGTGTAGTATAATTTTTAACATGAAAATATTAATAATTGAGGATGAGAAAAAGTTAGGGACAGCTCTTAAGAAGGGATTAGAAAAAGAGGGTTATGTAGTAGATTTAGCTTTTGATGGCGAAGAGGCAAAATATATTATAGAAAATAATTTTGAAGGTTATGATTTGGTAATATTGGACATTATGCTACCTAAAATAGATGGCATTTCTTTATGTAAAGATTTGAGAGCAAAAAATTTTCAAGCCCCTATATTAATGCTTACTGCCAAAGATAAAGTAGAGGATAAAATCTTAGGACTTGAAAGTGGGGCAGATGATTATTTAGTAAAACCTTTCTCTTATGAAGAATTGTTAGCTCGGATTAGAGCTCTTCTTAGAAGACCTAAGAATCTGATGCCTACAGTCTTAAAAGTAAAAGATATTTCCTTAGATACAGTTTCTAAAAGAGTTTTTAGGGGAGATATAGAGATCTTACTAACAAACAAAGAATTTGCTATCTTGGAGTACCTTATGAGGAATGTGAATAGGATTATAAGTAAAGAACAAATTATATCTCATGTATGGGGCTACGAATCTGATACTCTTAGTAATGTAGTAGAAGCTCATATAAAGAATTTGAGAAAAAAATTAGAAAGGAAAAGGGATGAAAATATTATTGAGACCATTAGGGGAATGGGTTATCGGATTAAGGAGTAATATATTTATAAAATCAAGGATAAAGTTGACATTAGTTTATATAATAATTACTTTATTTATTCTTATCTTTTTTAGTTACTTGCTTTATACCAATTACTCTAGAGAGGTAGAAGGAGATTTTGAGGGAGATATTAGTGACAAAGAGCAATTAGTTTTGGCTCAAAGAAGCTTGGAACGATTAAGAATTCAAATAGTAATGGTAAGTGGAATTACTTTAGGATTAGTTGGAATTGTTAGCTTTATTCTTTCAGGAATTACTTTAAAGCCTATAAAAGAAAATATGGAAAGGGAAAGAAAGTTTATATCTGATGTAGCACATGAATTAAGGACTCCTCTTGCTATTATGAAAACTGAGTTAGAAGTTAGTTTAAAAGATCCTAAAATAAATAAAAAACAATTATTGTCTGTTTTACAGAGTAACTTAGAAGAGGTAGAAAGACTTACTAAGTTGGCTGAAGATCTTTTGTACATTTTTAGGTTAGAAATCAATGAAGTCGATTCTAATCTTGAAAGAATTTCTATCAAAGATATATCAGAAAAAGTAATAAAACTAATGACTCCCTATGCTAAAAAGAAAGAAATAGATATAGAGTTACAAACTTCGGAGGATCTTTATATATTAGGAAATCCTGAAGAGATTCGAAGGATTCTTTTTAATCTTATAAAAAACGCCATTGATTACAATAAATATAAAGGAAAAGTAAAAGTAAGGTTTATAAAAGATAATAAATATTTAGTATTAGAAATTGAAGATACAGGAATAGGAATACCTAAGGATGAGATTCCTCTTATATTTAATAGATTTTATAGAGTAGATAAATCCCGTTCTTCTCAGATACAGGGGACAGGATTAGGATTATCTATAGTTAAAGGTATTGTTGACAAATATAATGGAAAGATTATAGTAGAGAGCAAATTAGGAGAAGGCACTATTTTTAAAATACTTCTTCCTATTTAATCTGAATCTTCATCTAAAATTCATTTTATCTTCATTTTGTCTTCATCCTCCTTTCCTATAATCTTTCTTGAAATTGAACGGAAAGGAGGTGAAAAAATGAAAAAATTACTTATCTTTTTAGGAGTGGCTATTCTTACCTTAGTGGTAGTTTTTGGAGTATCCAATATAACAAAACAAAAGGTATATGCTCAAACATCAACACTAACTCAGACCTCTACCACAATTCAGACTCAACAAAAAGCTGTAGATAACGATCAAGAAATAAAAGATGATCAAGAGATAGAAAAAGGAGAAGTAGAAGAAGCAAAAGAAGTAAAAGAGATTGAGGATGACAATCTTCCAAACGGTGGGCATCAAGATCCTGAAGGAGTAAATGTGGATCACCAATTTGAAGGAGTAGAGTAAAGGATTAGTAGAACCCTCCCAGTTTGACCCTCACCAAAGTCTTTTTAATGGGACTTTGGTGAGGGTTTTTTATTTTTTATGTTGACTATTTTCATTTTTTATATATAATTAGTTTAAGCTAATAATGTTAGCTCAAACTAATTTAGAAGGTGAAAAGATGTATGAATTAATAATTTATCTTGCTAAAAGTAAAGGTGTTTTAAGTTTAAAAGATTTAGAGGATATTACAGGTTTAGATAAAGAGGAACTACAGGAATATATAAAAGATTTTCATGTGAGACATGTCTCTTGAGAAGCATATGTGGAAAAGGAGGAGAGGTTAGAGATGAATCTTTTTCTTACAGAAAGTCTTGAAGATTATATTCTCTCTATTTATGAATTGCAATCTCGAATTGTGAGAATAAAGGATATTGCAAGACTTAAGAAAGTAAAACTCCCATCAGTTGTGAATGCTATAAAAATTCTTTCTGATATGGGTTTGGTTGAACATGAAAAGTATGGGTATGTTACTCTTACTGATTATGGTATAGAGGTTGCTCAGGAACTTTATAGAAGAAGAAAATTACTTTTTAGATTTTTTACAGAAATACTTGGGGTAGATGAAAACACTGCTTTACAAGATAGCCATAGAATAGAGCATGATTTATCTCCTAAGTCTTTAGAAAAGCTTACAGAGTTTACAGAAAGATTTATTAAATCCAGAAAGGAGGAAAAAGACATGCCTTTAACCCTAAAGGATTTAAAAGTAGGCGAGGAAGGGAAAATTGTAGAACTTAGAGGGGGTGGAGGAATAATTAGTAGACTTCTTTCTATGGGAGCTGTTCCCGGCACTATTGTAAAGGTGGAAAAGATAGCACCCTTAGGAGACCCTATAGAGATTTTAATTTTAGGATATCATCTTTCTTTAAGAAAAGAAGAAGCAGAAAAGATTTTAGTGGAGAGGATATGATGGCTTTATCATTTGTAAAAGAGGGACAGGAAGTAAAAGTTATAGCCATACGTGGAGGAAAAGGTGCTGTTCAAAGACTTGCAGAGATGGGGATTTTGCCAGGGGTAAGGATAAAAGTAATTTCAAATTCTGGAGGACCTATAGTTATTGCCTTGGGAAATTCAAGAATAGCCTTAGGAAAGGGTTTAGCTTCTAAAATTATTTGTGCTTAAAAGGAGGAAAATCTCTATGGAGAAAAAAGTTATAAAAGTTGCTTTAGCAGGGAACCCTAATAGTGGGAAATCTACAATTTTTAACGCCCTTACAGGAGGGCATGCTCATGTGGGAAACTGGCCAGGAGTTACAGTGGAAAGAAAGGATGGTACCTTTAGGTATAGAGACTACGAGGTGATAGTTACTGATCTTCCTGGAACTTATAGCCTTACTGCCTTTTCTATTGATGAAAGGATAGCTCGGGACTTTATACTTAAGGAGAAACCTGATGTGGTAGTTTGTGTGGCTGACGCTACAAATCTTCTAAGAAGTCTTTATCTTTTTGTTCTTTTAAGGGAGTTGGGAGCTAATGCTATATTAGATTTAAATATGGGAGATTTAATAGAGGGAAAAATAAAGGTAGATATAGAAGGAATGGAAAAAGCTTTAGGAGCTCCTGTGGTTATAACTTCAGGGATAAAGGGTACTGGAATTAATGAACTTAAAGAAGAAATTGTAAAGGCAAAAGATAGGGAGGTAGCTCCCTTTAGAATTAACTATGGAGATATTGAAGAAGCCATAAGAAAATTAGAGGATAAGCTTTCTGGTTATTCTTTACCTTATGATAAAAGATTTTTAGCTTTGAAGCTCTTAGAAGGAGATCCTATTTTCAAAGAAGAGCTAAGAAGTTTGGGATATGAAGAAATAGTAGAATTAGCAGAAAAAGAGGCTTTAACATTCGAACAAAAATTTGGATATGATTTGGAGACAGCAATTATTGAAAAAAGATATGGTTATATTGATGCTATTGTAAGAAAATATACTCAAAGAATTGCACCTATAGAGGAAAAACTTTCTATTTCAGATAAAATAGATAAGATTGTTATTAATAAGTATTTAGGCATTCCTATTTTTGCTTTGTTTATGTGGATAACCTTTGAACTAACTTTTAGAATTGGAGGCTTCTTCTCAGATTATATAGATTCTTTCTTTAGTGGTTTAGGAGGAATTCTTGAAAATTATCTTACCTCTATTAATGCTCCTGTTCCATTAATATCTTTTATAAAAGACGGTATAATTGGTGGATTAGGGTCTGTGATTGTTTTTCTACCGAATATTTTAGTTCTATTTCTATTTCTCTCATTCTTAGAAGATGTGGGATACATGGCAAGAGCTGCTTTTGTGGTGGATAAAGCTATGTATACTATAGGGCTTCCTGGGAGATCTTTTATACCTATGATTTTAGGATTTGGCTGTAATGTTCCTGCTATTATGTCTACAAGAACTATTCCTGAGGAAAGGGATAGAATATTAACAATTCTTATAAATCCCTTCATGTCTTGTACTGCAAGGTTGCCTATATATGTTCTTTTTACAGGAATATTCTTTGAGAAAAATCAAGGTCTAATCATACTATCTTTATATGCTTTAGGGATTTTTGTTGCTATTTTCTCAGCAAAGATCTTTAGAACTATCATTCCTTCTCTTAAAGGTCCTATTTCACCGTTAATTATGGAACTTCCTCCTTATAGGCTTCCTACCTTAAAAGGGGTATGGATTCATGCTTGGGAGAGGAGTAGGGAATTCTTAAAAAAAGCCGGAACTATAATTTTCCTTGGAGTTGTATTGATTTGGTTCTTAGCAAGTGTACCTTTTTCATCTGAATACGGTAGTGAAGAAAGTATTATTGGAAGATTAGGGAAAATAATAGCTCCTCTTTTAGGACCTGCAGGATTTCCCTATTGGCAAATAGCAGTAGCTTTGCTTTTTGGAATTTTGGCTAAGGAAGTGGTGATAGGAACCTTAGGTACCTTATTTGGGGGAGAAGAAAATCTTGCGAAGGCTTTACAAAATCTTTTTACTCCTCTTTCTGCTTACTCTTTTATGATAATGTCACTGCTTTATATGCCATGTTTGGCTACTATTGGAGTAATTAAGAGGGAAACCAATTGGAAATGGGCTCTATTTTCTGTATTTTACAGCATTTTGGTAGGATGGACTATAAGTGTACTTTTTTACCAGATAGGTAGAGTTTTTGCAAAATAAAGGTTATTGATAAGAAATTTTTAAATGGTAAAATATAATCCAATATGGAGATTTTTAACAAATATTTTAAAGAATATGATTGGTGGTATGAAGAAAATAGGTGGGTCTACCTTTCAGAGGTAGAAGCCCTAAGGAAGGTAATTCCAAAAGGCAAAAAGGGTTTAGAGATAGGTGTTGGTACAGGAAGATTTGCAAAAGAGCTTGGTATTGAATACGGTATAGATCCATCTGAAAAGATGCTTTCAATTGCTAAAGAGAGGGGAATAAAGGGTTTTGTGGGGAGGGGGGAGAGCTTACCTTTTTCTGATAAAGAATTTGATTATGTGGCTCTGATTATTACATTGTGTTTTGTAGAAAACCCTGATAATGTAATAAAGGAATCAAAAAGGGTTTTGAAAGATGGTGGGAAAATAATTATAGGGATAATAGACAAAAATAGTTCCTTGGGAAAACTTTATTTAGAAAAGAAAAAAGAAGGACATAAATTTTATAAATATGCTACTTTCTTTTCTGTAGATGAAGTGGTAGACTTATTGAAAAGGCATGATTTCAGGGATTTTGTTTTTTATCAAACTCTTTTCAAGCCTTTAGAGGAGATAAAAGAGATAGAAGAACCTAAGGAGGGTTTTGGGGAAGGAAGTTTTGTAGTTATTTCAGCAGAGAAAAGTGGAAAAATAGATTAAATACGTGATATTCTCTAAAAAGTTTTATAGACTAATGGGTATGACTTTATGGACCTTCCTATAGATATAAAAAAGAAGTTAAAAGAATTGAACATAGGTATAATATATCTTTTTGGATCTACAGTTTTAGGAATAGCAAAGGAACATAGCGATATAGATATAGGAGTTGTATTTATAGATCCTTCTGTATTAGAAGATGTTAGATTATCATTGGAAATTTACAATACTCTTTATGGAATTTTTTCTACCCTCTTTCCCAAAAAAGAGATAGATATAGTCTTTCTGGATAAAGTACCTTTAACATTGAAATTTGAAGTTGTTAATTCAGGAGAAATTTTATATAGCATATCTAAAGACTTTCTGGCAAACTATAAGGAAAGAGTAGTAAAAGAGTATATAGATTTTAAGCCCTTAATGGATGAACAGGATAAAATTTTGCTAAAAAGGTTAAAATGATTATTCCTTTAAATAAAGAAGTAATTCTTTCAAGAATAAGGGAAATAGAGAAAGGAAAAGAGAAACTTTTGAGATTTAAGGATTATTCCTTAGAGGAGTTTAAAAGTGGAGAAAATTTTGCTATTGCCGAACATTATTTAAGGAGGGCATTAGAAGCGGTTTTTGATATTGGCAACCATATTCTATCAAGAATTCCAGGAATAAGAGTTTCTACTTATAAAGATATTGCTTTAAAATTGGGGGAGTATGGCATTATTCCAGGAAAATTTGCAAAAGAAGTACTTGTGAAAATGGCAGGATATAGAAATAGACTTGTCCATTTTTATGCTGAAGTTTCAATAGAGGAGTTGTATTATATAATTCAAAATAATTTAAACGATTTTGACGAATATTTGAAATATATTAAAGATCTACTGGAAAATCCTGAAAAATTTGGTCTTACTCTTGAATAAAAAGATTAAGAAAATTGTACTAATCTTTCTACTTATGTGGTAACTCTCTCAAAATCCGACCTGTAATCAGTATTAAAAAAGGATGCCTCATCATAAATAGGGAGTTCTTTCCTTTGCAGTTCCCATAGGAGGTAACTAATATGTCTTTACTCCTTCTTGTTAAGAGCTAATGAGATTCCTTAGATTAGTCCTAATGTTGAAGAAATATAAGAATGGTTACAGGTTAGGTCTTGATTTTTGTTGCAAAATTTTAAGATTCAATATATAAAATAATAACAAGTAACCTAAACAATAGGAGGTTTCTAAATGGCAAGTATCAGGGATGTAGCAAAACGTGCGGGAGTAACAGTGACAACTGTTTCAAGAGTATTAAATAATAGGGGTTATATAAGTGAAGAGACAAGAAAAAAAGTTTACAAGGCTATGGAAGAACTTAATTATCAGCCTAATGAGCTTGCAAGGGCGTTATATAGAAAGCGATCATATTTTATTGGCTTGATAATACCTGATGTTTCTCATCCTTTTTTTGGTGAAGTTGCAAAATACATAGAGTATTATGCTTACTTAAGAGGGTATAAAATCCTACTTTGTAATTCATATTTAGATGAAAAAAAAGAAAAAGAATATATCAATATGTTGAAAAGACACCAAGTAGATGGAATAATCATGGGAAGTCATACTTTAGATGTGGAAGATTATAAAAAGGTTAATTTACCTATAGTTGCTTTGGACAGATTTTTGTCAGAAGATATACCTTATGTTACCTCTGATAACTATAGAGGCGCTGTTATGGCTACAAATCTTTTAATAGAAAAAGGATGCAGATTTTTGGCACATATTAGTGGGCCTTTACAATTAAATACTCCTGCCAATGATAGGTATTATGGATTTATGCATGTAGTTTCTCAAAGGAGTGTAAAACATGTAGTGGTAGAGACCAGATTAAACAAATTTGACATAAACGAATATAAAGACATTGTTAGTCAACTGTTTAAGAAGTATCCAGAGATTGATGGGGTTTTTGCAAGTAGCGATTTAATAGCAGCAGTAGTTATTAGAGTTGCTGAAGATTTTGGAAAAAAGGTTCCTGAGAGTTTGAAGGTTGTTGGTTTTGATGATGTTAATATTGCTTCTATTATGAAACCTTCCATAACTACTGTGAGGCAATATAAAGATAAAATGGCTCAGAAGGCTATCGATTTAATTATTAACAAAATAGAAGGAAATAATGTAGAAGTTAGCAATGTTATTCCAATTGATTTGATTGAAAGGGAGTCGACCTAATCATAGTTTTTTTTGTTTTCTCTGTTAACCGGTTGACATATAAAAATTTTTACTGTAAAATTTATTCTGTAGATTTTTAATGAATTTATATGTTAACCGGTTGACATACAATTATTTGTAAGAAAAGTTGGTTTTAAGCATAAAAGGAGGTGATTTAGAGGGGTTAAATGACGAGAGCCACTTAGTCTTCTCTTATTTTAATATAAGTCTAGTGGGGAGGTGTTTATAAATGAAGTTGAGGAAGGTTTTAAGTTTAATTTTAGTTTTGAGTTTTATTATCTTTTTGAATTTGGGAGGTCTTAATGCAGCTGAAAAGGTAAAGATTACATTGTTAAGTACAAAAGGGGAAATTAATGCTGCTTTGGAAGAAGTAGCAAAGGATTTTTCTAAGGATTATCCTAACATAAGTTTAGAGATTATTCCTGTTGGGGTTGGCCAGTCTCCTTTTGAAAAACTTTCTACAATGTATGCATCAGGTAATGCACCTACTCTTGCAATGATAGATGTAAATGATGTGCCTAAGTTTAAAGAAAATTTCTTAGATCTGTCTAATGAAGAGTGGGTAAAAGATGCAGTAAAAGGAGCCTTGAATGATATAACCTTTGACAAGAAAGTGATGGCTTTTCCTTTTACTATTGAAGGGTATGGCTTAATATATAATCAACAGGCTATTGAAAAAGTCATAGGTAAATTTGATCCTAAAACTATTGATACAAGAAACAAATTAGAAGCTTTATTTAAGAAATTAGAAGAGAAGGGTTTAACTCCTATTGTGGTATCACCTTTAGACTGGTCTTTAGGGGCTCATTTTTTAACTATAGGTTATGTTACCCAATCTTCTGATCCTAAAAAGATTGATAAATTTATTGAAGATCTGAAAGCAGGGAAAATAGATTTGAGTAAAAACAGAAAGATGAATGGCTTATTAGATACTTTGGATATGTGGAAAAAATACAACTATCTAAAGAGGTCACCTCTTGCAGGAACCTATGAACAAGGGGCTCAACTTTTAGCAACTGGAAAGGTTGCATTTTGGTTTATGGGAAATTGGGCATGGCCGTTAATTAAAGAGGTTAATCCTAATAATGTACAATATGGTTTCCTACCTGTTTTTGTAAGTAATATTCCTAATGACTATGGTAATAGAGAAATTCCTGTAGGAGTAACTAAAGTGATAGGAATAGATATGAAACAGAATAGCAGAGAGCAACAAGAAGCAGCTAGGACATTTTTAAACTGGCTTGTTTATAATAAAAACGGACAGAATGCTTGGGTTAACAAACTTAGTGTTATAACTCCATTTAAAAATGTAAAATTGACTCCTAACGATCCTCTTGCAAAATCAATATTTGAGTATATGAATCAAGGAAGAACTTTAAGATTTTTGGTCACATTGCCTCCAGATCATTGGCCTACTGTTGGTGCTTCTATGCAAAAATACTTAGCTAATGTTATTAGTAGAGAACAGCTTTTCAAAGAAATAACTGATTATTGGAGAAAAGTTAAGTAATTTAAGTAGTCCTCAGGGGAGAGGGTAGTTTAGATTTTAACTATCCTCTCCCTAAGAATATTTTTGGGAGGAAGAAAGAATGATTAAACCTAAAAATATTAGAAATCTTAGGACTTATATAATCTTTGCCGGTATACCTACATTAGCTTTTCTTACAGTAGTAATTTTACCGTTTATATATGGAGTTTATCTAACATTTACCGATTTTAATGCTGTTGAAACTGTGAACCAGTTTTTAAGTAAGTTTGTTGGCTTATCTAATTATGTGAAGGCAATTTCTGACTCTGCTTTTAGAGAATCGTTTTTAAAGACCTTTAAGTATGTATTTTATACTATGGTATTTACTAATCTTATAGCTTTCTTTTTAGCTTATATACTGACAAGTGGGATTAAAGGACAGAATTTTTTTAGGGTTGCCTTTTTTACTCCAAACCTTATAGGTGGAATTATATTAGGCTTTATCTGGCAGTTTATATTCAATAGTGCATTTCCTTATATAGGGTATAAACTAAATATTCCTCTTTTTTATGATTCATGGCTTGCTACACCTCAAAAAGCATTCTGGGCATTGGTAACAGTTACTGTGTGGCAATATGTGGGGTATATGATGATGATCTACATAGCAGGGTTTGTTAGTATACCTCAAGATTTATTAGAAGCTGCTACCATTGATGGTGCTGGAAAGTGGCATAAGTTAGTAAGAATTATCTTACCCCTTATGGTTCCGTCGTTTACAGTTACAATATTTTTAACTTTACAAAGGAGTTTTATGGTATATGATTTAAATCTTGCTTTAACTAGGGGAGGTCCCTTTAAAAGTACTGAGCTTGTATCGATGCATGTCTATAATGAGGCTTTTTTATATCAAAGGTATGCTATAGGTCAAGCAAAAGCACTTATTTTATTTATTACTGTAGCTTTAATAACCATGATTCAAGTTTATTTCAGTAAGAAGGCTGAGGTGGAGATATAGATGAATATTGTCCAAAAGTTAACAAATTTTTTGAAATTCGCAGCTATTCTAACTATAGCAATATTTTATATGTCTCCTTTTCTAATGGTTATTGTTAACTCATTTAAGCAAACCTCTGAGATTATATTAAATCCCTTTAAATTACCGGAGAGTTTTTCTTTTGCAAATTATCTTAGTGCTGCAATCAAAATGAAGTATTGGAATGCCTTCTTAAATACCTTGATAATTACATCTTTTAGCATCACCTTAATTGTTATTTTTTCCTCTATGGCTGCGTATATATTTGTTCGTAAGAATTGGAGTATAAATAAAATTGTATTTTCTATGATGATTGCTTCTATGATAATCCCGTTTCAGTCCATAATGATTCCTCTTGTTAAAATATATGGATCACTTAACCTACTTAATAACAAGTGGACTTTAATTTATATGTACTTAGGCTTTGGTACTTCTTTTGCGGTTTTTATGTATCATGGATTTATTAAAGGGATACCTTATGAATTAGAGGAGGCAGCGTTAGTTGACGGAGCTAGTGAGTTTCAAACCTTTTGGAAAATAGTTTTTCCTTTATTGAAGCCGGTTACTTATACGATTGTAATACTTGATAGTTTATGGATATGGAACGATTTTTTATTACCAAGTCTTGTATTGATATCTGCTGAGAAAAGAACACTGCAGCTTTCTACTTTTTATTTTTATGGAACCTATAATACAGATTATGGTTTAGCTATGGCTGCGCTTATGTTAGCTATAATTCCAATAATTATTATATATTTATTATTGCAAAAATATATAATAGCTGGTATAATGAAAGGAGCGATAAAATAACATGGCTTTTGAAAGAAGTTTTAAAAAAGTTGACAAGAAAAATGCTTATTCTCAATTGGAGAAGGCAAATCTTTTTGTTAAGGAGCATAAGAAATATGTAAATCCTAAATATAGACTTGTATATCACCTGATGGGAGAATATGGATGGATTAATGATCCAAATGGATTTATATATTTTAATGGGATTTATCATTGTTTTTATCAACATAATCCCTTCAATTCTTGTTGGGGACCAACTTATTGGGGACATGCAATAAGTGAGGATTTGGTTAAATGGCAATATTTACCCATAGCTTTGGCTCCGGATTCGGAATATGATAAAGATGGATGTTTTTCGGGGAGTGCTATTGAAAAGGACGGGAAAATATATATCCTGTATACAGGACATGTCAAGAAGAGTGACGAAGAATATATGCAAACTCAATGTTTAGCATGGTCTACTGATACTATAAATTTTATCAAGTATGAAGGGAATCCTGTAATAGGTCTTGACAAGATTCCAGGGGGAGCAAGTAAAAAGGACTTTAGGGATCCTAAGGTTTTTAAAAGAGGAGATAAATATTATGTGCTTGTTGCGTCTAAGGATTTAAATGGGAAAGGACAAATTTTATTCTATGAATCTCATAATCTTATTGACTGGAATTTTGTTAATATCTTATTTAAGAGCGATATAGATAGGGAACACATATTGGAATGTCCCGATTTTTTTTCAATTGATAATAAAGATGTTTTGATTTTCTCTATTCAGTATATTGAAAATAATAAAGTAGTAAGGAGTGAAACTCGTTATTGTACTGGATTAATAGATTGGAATAAAGGAGTTTTTAATTTGGAATACTGTGATCTGATAGATTATGGTACTCATTTTTATGCTCCTCAAACGACTTTGGGAAAAAATGGTTGTAGAGTAATGATTGCTTGGATGGATGTATGGGAAAGAGAGTTTCCTACCCATAAACTTGGACATAATTGGGCTGGAGCCCTTATCTTGCCAAGAGAAATTTATTTAAAAGGAAACAAATTGTTTTTTAGACCAATAAAAGAAATTGAGAAATATAGAAAGAACGAACAAATTTTTGAAGGGGTTTTAGAAGGTGAACATATAAGACTTCCTCTCGAAGATAATTGTTTTGAGTTAGATATGACTGCGGAGTTTTTTGTAAACACTGAGATGAACTTAGAATTACTTTCAAGGGAAGATTCTGGGAATGACCTAATCAAGTTAACCTTCAAATACTCCTTTGGAGTCTTAGAACTTACTGTGACTATTAGAGATAGTGTCAATAATAATGAAAATCAATCACTTCTTATTGATTCTTTGAGTTCAAGATTAAATTTAAGACTCTTTATGGATAAATCATCCTTAGAGATGTTCATTAACGAAGGGGAGAAAGTCATAACTAAAAGAGTGTATCCATTTAAGAAATATGACTTAATAAATATTAGTTCCCAAAATGCTTGTAAAGTTCGATTAAAAAAATGGAATTTGCAAATCACTTGAGATTAAAAAGAAGACTAAAGATCTTTTTTCAACTAGGTTTTCTTTTAATCAAAGGTCATGGCTCTTTCTTAGGAATTCAATTCATATTTGTTCTTAGTTAAGGAACAATATCGTTTGAGCCTAAGATCTCAAAAGTTTCTGAATAAGTTTTAGAGGTGATTTGAGATATTTATGCCCATTATAGGTTCATATTCTAGGCTAAAAGAGCCAAAATATAAATAGGACAACGATAATTTCTCAACTTTGTCTTGGATCTTTGAAAAATCTCTCATGGTATAGTATAGCTTTTAGTTTGATATGATTTAAAATATCCTTAGGACAAATACTGAAAGGAGGCTAAAAAGGGAATGTTTGATGTTTTAAGGGGGATCATTTCAAAAGTTCCTGCTGATTATGTAGATATCCGATATGAAAAAATGAGTGAAACTAAAATTGTGCTAAACAATAGAGAGATATTTCAGCTTGGCACCAATACAGGGGATGGATTTGTGGTAAGGGTGCTTAAAAACGGTGGATTTTCCTCTATAGCCTTTACTAAGGTTGAAGATGTCGAAAAGGCTATAAAGATTTGTCTTGAAAATGCAGAATTGATTTCAAAAAATTCAAAGAAAAAGGTTAAACTTGCAGAAGTAGAGGTTATTAAAGATACTTTCATTCCTTCTTTAAGGGAGGATCCAAGAAAAGTCTCCATAGATGAGAAACTTGAACTTTTGATGCATTATAACGAAATTCCTTTAAAGTTTGAAAATATTACTACTAATATGCAGTATACAGAAGTTATAAGGGAAAAGTATTTTGTAAGTTCTGAAGGCACAGAGATAAGGGAGGATTTAATAACCACTGGAATAAGGGGAATGATCATAAGTAGAGATGGATCTTTGGTGCAAAACGTAAGGGTAGGGATTGGAGGAAGCGATGGCTTTTATAGGTTAAGAAATAGAGAAGAGGAGTTTGAAAAAAAGACTAAAATTGTTCTTGATCTTTTAAAAGCTGAGCCAGTAAAAGGTGGAGTTTATAACGTTATATTGAATCCCGACATGACGGGAGTTTTTACCCATGAAGCCTTTGGACATTTTTCTGAGGCAGATTTGATAGAAGATAATCTCTCCATGAGAGAAAAAATGAAGATAGGGGCAAAACTTGGCAGTGACATTTTAACCATAATTGACGATCCTACTATACCTAATCAACTTGGATTTTATAAATATGATGATGAAGGGGTGAGAGCAAGAAGAACCTATTTATTAAAAGATGGGGTACTTTCTGGAAGACTTCACTCCAGAAGAACTGCAGCGGAGTTTGGTGAACCCATAACTGGTCATTGTGTGGCTGAAGATTATAGGTATGCTCCTATTGTAAGAATGGGAAATATATTCATTGAGCCTAAGGATAAGTCTTTTGAAGAGCTTTTAGATCTTCTTGGAGATGGCCTTTACATATTAGATGCAAAAGGGGGACAAACATCTGGTGAAAACTTTACCTTTGGAGCTCAATATGCCTTTGAGGTGAAAAATGGAAAGATAGTAAAGATGCTTAGGGATATAAATATTTCAGGTAATCTTTATAAAACTTTAATGGATATTGTGGCTATAGGGAGGGACTTTGAGCTTTCAGAGGTGGGGGGATGTGGTAAAGGACAGCTTAATATAAGGTCTTGTCATGGAGGACCACATATATTGGTTAAGAATGTGGTGATAGGAGGTGTTAAGTAATGCTTGAAAAGTTAGTTGAAATAGGAAAAAAGTATGCTGATGAGGTTGAGATATATCAAGTTAATAATTTCTCCTCAGGAGTTTCCTTTGAAAATGGAGTGTTAAAAGATGTTGAAACCTCAATTCAATCAGGGATATCTTTGAGGATAATTAAAGATGGAAAGTTGGGTTTTTCTTATACTAAGAATCTTCTTGATCCTGAAGGATTTGTTAAGAATGCTATTGACTCATTAAAAGGGGATATAAAGGTAGAGTTTTCTTTTCCTATAGGAAAAGAATTGAAAACCCTTAATACTTATGATCTCGAAATAGAAAATCTCACTAATACCAAGATGGTGGAAGAAGGTCAAAGAATCTCTGATATATTATCTCAGGCTACAAATACTCAAGTTAATGTGGGTTTAGTAAAGTCAGTTTCGGAGATAAGAATAATAAATAGCAATGGGGTAGATTATAGCACTAAAAATTCCTTTTATATGTGCTATGCAGCAGCAATGTATCCTGGATCTTATTCTTCAATTACAAGAGTGGTTGCGGATAAAAAATTCAAGGAGTTTTCAAAGGAAGATTTTGATTATATTACCTTTCTTTATAACAGTTCCAGAAAAGAGGTAAAGCCAAAGAGCGGAAAGATGAAAGTAATGTTTCTTCCTAACACCATGTATGTACTGATATGGAGACTTGTCTATGGTACTAACGGTAAAAATGTGTACGAAAAGACTACTCCATTGATTGATAAGATAGGCAGTCAAATTTTTGATCCAGCAATAAGCATATACAATGATCCTTTTGATGATACTATTCCTGGGTCAAGGGCTTTTGATGATGAAGGAGTAGAAAGCAAAATTCTTCCTATAGTAGAAAATGGAGTTTTAAAGAATTTTTACTATGACCTTTATTATGGGAGCAAGATGGGAGTTGGATCTACAGGAAATGGATATAAAGTCTCTGATTGGGGTGGCGAAATTATTAGGGTAAGACCTACACCATCCCTTGAGCATCTTCATATGAAGCCAGGAGATAAAGATTTTTATGAGATGATTAAGTCTATGGATAAAGGGATAATAGTAGCACAAGCTCTTGGTGCTCATAGCGGAAATATTCCTAATGGAGATTTTTCCATTGGGCTTTCTCCAGGTTTATATGTAGAAAATGGAGAAATTTTGGGACATGTAAAAGATGCAATGGTAGCTGGAAATATTTATGAGGTTATGAGAAATGTGTTAAGTCTTGAAAATAAAACTTATATGGCTAATATGGGAGTTTTTCCATCGGCTATTTTTGAAGATGTTAGTGTAGCCATAAGAGAGTAAAAGGAGGCTTTTAAAAATGATTTATGTTGCAGATTCTAAAAGGTATGAGGTTATGATTTATAGGCGGTGTGGGAAGAGTGGTCTTAAGCTTCCTGCCATATCCTTGGGTTTTTGGCATAATTTTGGATATAATGACTCCTTTGAGAATATGAGAAATATGGTAAGAAAAGCTTTTGATTTAGGAATTACTCATTTTGATCTTGCAAATAACTATGGCCCACCACCTGGATCTGCTGAAGAGAACTTTGGGAGGATTTTAAAGTTTGACTTAAAGCCCTATAGGGATGAAATTGTGATCTCTACAAAGGCAGGATATAAAATGTGGGATGGACCCTATGGAGATTTTGGTAGTAAAAAATACTTGATAGCAAGCCTTGAGCAGAGCCTTAAAAGGATGGGACTTGATTATGTAGATATTTTTTATCATCATAGACCAGATCCTGAAACTCCTATTGAGGAAACCATGGAAGCCCTTTACCAAATTGTAAGACAAGGAAAAGCTCTCTATGTAGGAATTTCTAATTATGGACCTGAAGAGACAAAACTTGCTTATGAAACTTTATCTAAAATGGGAGTAAGGCTTATTGTAAATCAAATTTTGTATAACATGTTTTTTAGAAAACCAGAAGAAAAACTTTTCGGTGTTATGGAAGAGCTGGGTATAGGAGCTACCATATTTTCTCCCCTTGCTCAAGGGCTTCTTACAGAAAAGTATCTTAACGGAATTCCTGAAGATTCTCGGGTAAAAAGATCTGGAATTTTCTTAAAGGAGAGCGATATAACTCCTGAGAAAATTGAAAAGGTTAGAAAACTTTCCCAAATAGCAAAGGAAAGAGGACAAAGTGTAGCTCAACTTGCCATATCTTGGATTTTAAGAAATAATGTGGTCTCTTCAGTAATTATTGGGGCAAGCAAACCCGAGCAGATAGAGGAAAATGTCAAGGCAATTTCCATCTTAAAATTCTCTGAAGAAGAATTAAAGAGAATAGATGAAATTTTAGAATAAATTCTTAAAAAAGGGGGAAGCCTAATAACTTCCCCCCTTTATTTTACTCTTCTACTAACTCCACATTGGCAAGATAAATGGTAGTTGCAATACTTTTCTCACTAACTTTCCCCATATCAAACACTACAATATGTCCATCTTTCTTAGGAGTAAATTCCCATTCAAACTTTTGCATTTCGGTAGTTAAATCAAAAACCTTGCTTTCCACAATTTCCCAAGTTTGATCTTGAATTACTCTAACTTGTAGGTCTCTTGCTGCATCTGCTTTTGCTTCAAAGGTGATTTTGTATTTCTTTCCTGCAGGGATAGGTACATGGGTTCCAAACTGTATATGCCAGAAGGCATCTCCAGGATTTTTAATTTTAACATAAAAAGCTCCATTTTTAGCCCCATATTCTTCAACCTCTGCTGTACCCTGAATCACAATATACCAGTTAGAAGGTGCGGAAAACATCAAATTTTCAGTAAAAACTCCCAGTTTAGTAACATTAATAACCTGGGCTTTTCCTTCGGGAGTGGTTACTTCAACTACACCAGAGGTAGTTTCTTTTTGAGATACTTGAGGAGCACTTGCAAATCCTGCGATAAAAATAATGAAACTAATTAATAATAAAAGAAGATAAAATTTTTTCATAAATAAACCCCCTTTTATGAAATTTTTTTGAAATTAGTTACAAAACATCATAAAAAATTAAATAAAAATACCCTTTTTGTTAATTCACCTCCCTTTTTAGGTTTACCCTTTTAAAGTATATTACGTTTTTAAACTTTCTTCAATCTTATTTTAACAAAATTTTAATTGAGGAAGTAGATTTTTATCTTTAGAATATATCGTGAAAAATATAACGTTAAAAATAGAACGATATGAGGAGAGATTATGAAAAAATTGATTTTAACTCAGGAGATAAGTTGTCAGTATTGTTATAAATGTCTTAGAAATTGTCCCGTTAAGTCCATAATGTTTAATAAAGGTAAATCCTATGTTATTGATGATGAATGTGTATTGTGTGGAGTATGTATAGAGGTATGTCCCCAAAAGGCAAGAACTTATGTAAAAAGCACTCATTTATTAGAAAACTTTAAAGGTAAACCCTTTTTAGTATCCATTGCTCCATCTTTTTTTGCTCATTTTGACGAGCCTTTTAAAGTTATTACTTTTTTGAAAAACTTTGGTGCTGCTGTAGTACAGGAAACGGCTGTAGGGGCAGATATAGTTTCTTACTATTATAAAAAATTTATTCAGGGTAAAAATAAGACAGTTATAACTACTGCTTGTCCAGTGGTTTTTGAACTTGCAGAGAAGTATTATCCCGATGTAATTCCTTATTTAATTCCCTTTCTTTCTCCCATGAATGCCCATGCTCTTTTTATGAAAAAATATTTTGGAGATTTCCCTGTAATCTATTTGGGACCTTGTATAGCTAAAAAACGAGATGGAGAAAACTATGTAGACCTTGTCTTAACCTATGAAGAACTCTCTTTATATATGGATAGAAGTGGGATCAATATAACAGAACTTGAGGAAAGTTTACCTACTCCTCCATATCCTGAGAGAGGAAGAATTTATCCTGTAAGTGGCGGGATAAATTCAACCCTTGATGGATCTTGGGAAAACTACCTTGTAGTTGAGGGGATAGAAAATATCATAAAAGTTTTTGAAAATATCTCTTCCTATGGAGAGGGTTTTGTGATTGAAGCTTCCTCTTGTTTTGGAGGATGTATAAATGGTCCAGCCATAAGAAAGGATATAGGAATATTGGAGAAAAGAAAAAGGATTCTTTCCTACATGGAGAAGTTAAAGGAGATAAATGGGGAAATTATAAAGCCCGAACTTATCAACTTGGATTTAAAGAGAAACTTTTCATCCCAGAAGAAAATTATTGAAATTCCAGAGGAGAGAATAAGAAAGGTTTTAAGAGAGATGGGAAAGGATAACCCTAAGAAGGAGTTAAATTGTGGGGCTTGTGGTTATCCAAGTTGTAGAGATAAAGCCATAGCAGTTATTCTTGGAAAAGCAGAAAAAGAAATGTGTATTACTTATCTTATTGATAAGGTAAGTTCGGTAAGCAGTGCCATAATTGAAGAGTTCCCTAATATTGTCATTATATATAAGGATGGAAAACCCATCTATTTAAATCCAGCAGGAGAAGACTTCTTCTTGAATAAAGAGGCTTTACTGGATTTTATTATTGATGAGATTGAAGAAGGGAAAAATCCCTTGGAGATATATATAGATAATGAAGAATATTACTTCTTTGTAAAAAAATTTAACCTCCCCGATGATAACGGAAAGGTGGCTCTCCTTCTTGATATTACTAATGAGAAAAAGAGGGAAGATGAACTTAACAAATTGAAAAAGGAAAGCGCTGAAAGAATTGAAGAGTTGATTAATCGCCAGATGCTTCTTGCTCAGGAGATTGCAAGTCTTCTTGGAGAATCTATTGCAGAAACCAAGAGTCATTTTGCCCAATTTAGGAAGGTGTTGGAAGAGGATGCTCACCTGTGATGTGAATTTTGCTTTTAAGAGTAAAGAAGGAGAAGAAGTTTGTGGTGATTCTATTAAAATTAAGAGAAGCGAAGATAAGGTAGTGGTTACCGTTTCGGATGGTCTTGGAAGTGGGATAAAGGCAAGTATTCTTTCTACCCTTACTGCTTCTATGACTACTACTATGCTTTTCAATGACATGCCCATGGATGAGGTAATGAAAAGCGTCCTTGCAACTTTGCCAAAATGCAAAGTAAGAGATATTAGTTATGCTAATTTCTGTAGTGTACTTTTCAAAGCCAAAGAAAACACTTGCTATATAGCAGAATATGAATTTCCAGTAGTTCTTTTATTTAGGAAAAATGAATTTATAGATTTTGAAAAGAAAAGACTATTAGTAGAAGATAGAGAGATAAAAGAAAGTTATTTTGTTCCTCAAGATGGAGATCTTCTGTTTGTAATGACCGATGGAGTTTCCCAAGCTGGTCTTGGCACCAGACTTTATCCTCTGGGATTAGGCATTGAAAATATAAAGAGAGAGATCTTCAATCTTACAAGATACAAAGTTCCTCCTAAGGAGATTGTGAACTACCTTATTGAAAAGGCAAAAAGGTTAGATAAGGGGATAAAAGGTGATGATGCTCTTTTATGTGTTTTGTATTTTAGAAGCTTTAATAGGTTAAACATCATGGTAGGTCCACCCTCCGATCCTAATCTTGATGAATACGTAGCTTATAAATTCTTAAACATGCCTGGAAGGAAGGTGATATGTGGGGGTACTACTGCTCAGATAGTAGGGAGGATTATGGGAAGTGAAGTTTCTCTTGATTTAAAAACCGTCTCTGAAGATTCTCCTCCTGTAGGATATATGGAGGGGGTAGATTTAGTAACCGAGGGAATTATCACTCTTACCCAGGTTTTTAGATATCTTGATGGTCAGATAGAGAAGGTAGGTTATGGGGCAAGTCTTATCATTGATCTCATAGAAAAATCCGACGAGATATGTTTTATAGTAGGGAAAGCTATAAACCCTGCTTATCAGAACCCTCTTTTCAGTTATGATATGTCCCTCAAATTCAAGATCGTTAAAGATATTATGGATATTTTGAAGAATAAAGGAAAGATTGTGAAAATTGAAGCTTATTAAAAGGAGGTAGAAAAGTGAAGCTAAAAAGAAATTTTACAAAAGTAGAGGAGATTCTTAAAAAACATGAGTATCGTAAAGACAATTTAATAAAGATCCTTTTAGATATTCAAAAAGAATATCGTTATATTCCAGAGGATGTAATCAACTATATTGGGGTTGCTCTTGATATTCCTCCTGCCAAAATTTATGGTGTTGCTACTTTCTATGCTCAATTTTCCTTAAAGCCAAAAGGTAAATATACCATTCTTGTCTGTGATGGAACTGCATGTCATATGGCAGGATCTACGTCCCTTATAGGAGCTATAAAGGAAGAACTGAATATTGGACCTGGGGAAGTGACAGAAGATTTGATGTTTAGCTTAGATCAAGTAGGATGTCTTGGTGCTTGTGCCCTTGCTCCTGTGATGGTCATAAATGAAGAGGTTTATGGAAATCTTACTCCTGAAAAGGTGAAA
Source organism: Dictyoglomus sp. (assembly GCF_049968615.1). Lineage (NCBI taxonomy): Bacteria > Pseudomonadati > Dictyoglomota > Dictyoglomia > Dictyoglomales > Dictyoglomaceae > Dictyoglomus > Dictyoglomus sp. The sequence continues at coordinate 64,773 of NZ_JBMFQK010000008.1, forward strand.
GAGATTTTGAAAAATTTAAAAGAAAGGGAGATGAAAAATGCTTAGGAGTATGGATGAAGCTATTCGGTATATTGAAGAAAAGAAGATTGAAAGAAAAAAGAAATTAGAAGATCTTAATGTTTATGTATGTGTGGGAACGGGTTGTGCTGCAAAGGGATCAATAAAGGTCTATGAAGAATTAAGGAGGATTTTTAAAGAAAATAATGTAAAGGCTAATTTACAGAAATTGGAAGAAAAGGAAGAAAGGGTTAGAAAAACAGGGTGTTGTGGTAGATGCTCTTCAGGACCTTGGGTAATAGTTATGCCTTATGGATATTTTTACTCCGAGGTAAAGCCTGAGGATGTAAAGGAGATTTATGAGGAGACAATACTCAAAGGCAGACCTGTGGAAAGACTTCTTTTTACAGATCCTGCAACAGGTGAAAGAGTAGAAAGGCTTGAGGATGCAAAATTCTATAAAGTTCAATCCTTCTATATTATGGAGGATATAGGAAAGTGTGAATGCGATAGTATTGATGACTACATGGGAAGGGGAGGATATCTATCCTTTATTAAAGTCCTCAAAGAGGGAAATCCTGATAATGTTATAAAAACCATTAAAGATTCTGGACTTCGTGGAAGAGGTGGAGCAGGATTTCCCACAGGAGTAAAGTGGGAGATAACCAAAAACAGTAGGGGAGATAAAAAATTTGTGGTATGTAATGGAGATGAGGGAGATCCTGGAGCCTTTATGAATAGGACTCTTTTAGAAAGGGATCCCCATGCAGTATTAGAAGGGATGCTTATTGCAGCATATACTATTGGGGCTCAAAAGGGTTATGCCTATATTAGAGCGGAATATCCTGTAGCGGTAGAGATGTTCCGAAAGGCTATAGAGGATGCAAAGAGATTAGGACTTATAGGAGAAAATATTTTAGGAACTGGTTTTTCTTTTGATATAGAGATAAAAGAGGGAGCGGGAGCTTTTGTATGCGGAGAAGAAACCGCCCTTCTTGCCTCTATTGAGGGAAAAAGAGGAGTTCCTCGTCCTCGTCCACCCTATCCTGCTCAGGCAGGTCTTTGGGGGTATCCAACCCTTATAAATAATGTGGAGACCTATGCCAATGTACCTAAGATCATAAGAGATGGGGCTGAAAATTATAGAAAAAGAGGAGTTCCTAACTCTCCTGGCACTAAGATGTTCTCAGTGACAGGTCCAGTAAAACTTACTGGAATAATAGAAGTGGAGTTTGGGACTACCTTAAGACAGATTGTGTATGAGATATGTGGGGGTCTTACTGGAGACAATGAGTTTAAAGCAGTGCAAATAGGTGGACCTTCAGGGGCATGTCTTTCGGAAGCTTTTCTTGATTTGCCTTTGGATTATGACTCTTTAAAATCTGCTGGAGCTATGGTAGGTTCTGGAGGTATTGTGGTTCTATCAAAGAAAGCCTGTATGGTTGAGGTGGCAAGATTTTTCCTTGATTTTACCAAGAGAGAATCCTGTGGTAAGTGTATTCCATGTCGTGAGGGTTTGATGCAAGCTTATCGTATCCTTGAGAGATTCACACAAGGCAAAGGAACCTATGAGGATTTAGAGAACCTGGAATTTCTTGCAGGTCTTATAAAAACTGCTTCTGCTTGTGGGCTCGGGCAAACAGCTCCAAATCCTATATTAAGTACATTAAGACTGTTTAGAGATGAATATATTGCTCACATCGAAGGGATATGTCCTAGTGGAATGTGCACTGCCTTTAAGAGATATGTTATAAATCCTGAGCTTTGTAAAGGATGTGGGCTTTGTGCGAGATTCTGTCCTCAAAATGCCATCTCTGGTGAAAGAGGAAAACCTTATGTGATTGACCAAGAAAAGTGTGCTAAATGTGGAGTTTGTGTTGAAAAATGTAAATTTAAAGCCATTGAAATTAGGTAAGGAGGAAGATAGTTATGAAGATATTTGTGGATGGAAAAGAAGTAATAATAAAAGATGATGAAAGAAATCTTCTTGAGGCTTTAAAAAATGTAGGTATTGAAATACCAAATCTATGTTATCTTTCGGAGACATCAGTTTACGGGGCTTGTAGGTTATGCCTCGTAGAAGTGGATGGAAAAAGTATAGTTACCTCTTGTAATCTAAAGCCTTATGAAGGAATGGTTGTTAGAACAAATACTCCTGAGATATATGAAATAAGAAAAGGAATTCTTGAACTTCTTCTTGCCTCTCATAATAGAGATTGTACCACCTGTGAGAGGAATGGCAGCTGCAAATTGCAGGAATATGCAGAGGCTTTTGGTATAAGAAAGATAAGATTTGATAATATTCTCAAAGATGGTGGAATGGACAATAAGTCGCCTATAGTAAGGGATAATACAAAATGTATCTTATGTGGTGATTGTGTTAGGGTTTGTGAAGAGGTTCAAGGAGTTGCTGCCATAGATATAGCAGGAAGGGGTTTTCTATCAAAGGTTACTCCTGCCTTTGGGCATAGCCTTTCTGAGGTGGAGTGTGTATATTGTGGGCAGTGTGTTGCTTATTGTCCCACAGGAGCTTTATCTATAAGAAATGATGTTGATAAGCTTTATAAGGTTTTAAAGAGTAAGAAAAAAGTAGTCATAGGAATGATTGCGCCAGCGGTAAGATCTGCTATTCAGGAAGAGTTTAAGTTAGAGTCCGATCTTTTTATTGCAGGAAGGTTAAATACTTTCTTAAAAATGCTTGGATTTTCAAAAGTCTTTGAAGTACCTTTTGGGGCGGATCTTGTGGCTTATGAAGAGGCTCATGAGTTTCTTAATAGATTAGAAAAAGGAGAAAAACTTCCTCAGTTTACTTCTTGTTGTCCTGCATGGGTTAAATATGTGGAGGAATTTTATCCTTCATATATTGATAATCTATCCACGGTAAGATCGCCCCAACAGGCTATGGGAAGTGTCATAAAAGAGATTTATTCTAAGGAAATAGGAGTTTCCAAAGAGGATATTTATTTAGTATCCATAATGCCTTGTACTGCTAAAAAGTTTGAGGCTGAAAGGGAAGAACATAAAGGGGTAGTTGACTTAGTAATTACTACTAAAGAGCTTGCCCAAATGATTAAGGCAAGTGGTATTGATATATCCTCTACAAAGCCTGAGCCCTTTGACAAACCCTTTAACCTTTACTCTCAAGGAGGACTTGATTTTGGAAAGACAGGAGGAGTTCTTGGGACAGTTCTTGCAGTAATAAATCACAAAGTAAAGGTTAAAAATGTGAAAGAGGAAGAGATAGATAAGGGGATAAGGCTCTTTAATGTGGAACTCGCCGATGGAAGAAATATAAAAGCTATGGCTGTACATAGCTTGGGTAAGGCAAAAAGAGTTTTAAAGGATATAAAGGAAGGGATACTTGATGTGGATATAATAGAGGTTATGGCATGTAGTTTTGGTTGTATTGGGGGAGGTGGACAACCTTATCCTAATGACAGCAAAATAAGGCAAAAGAGAGCAAAGATACTTTCTGATATGGTAAATATAAATCCTATAGCATCGCCTCAAGAAAATCCATATCTTATGGAGCTTTATGAAAAATATTTAGAGCATCCTTTAAGTCACAAAACTCATGAAATCCTTCATACATCCTACTCTCCCAAAAGGAGAGTTCCAGAACAAGATATAGAAATTCTCCCACTTCCTATTCCAGAAGAAGAGAAGGTTAAAGTAAGAGTATGTCTTGGAACATCCTGTTATCTCAAGGGTTCTTATAAAATTCTTTCTGATCTTATTGAAATTGTAAGAAAGGAAGAATGGGCTAAAAATATAGAAGTAGTAGGTACTTTTTGTACTGAAAATTGTAGTAATGCTCCTAATGTACTCATAGATGATATACTTATAAGTGGGGCTGATACTAATAAAGTAAAGGAGATGTTGAGGGAGTATGTCAGGAGAAAACAGGAAGGAGTATCTGATGTTTCCTAAGGCAACTCTTGAAAGGCTTAAGCTTTATCATAGACTTCTCTCTGAGGAGAAAGAAGAATACATATCGTCGGAAGAGATTGGGGGAAGACTTGGCATTCCTCCAGAGCAGGTAAGAAAAGACCTATCATATCTTGAGTATAAAGGAAAACCAAAGGTGGGATATCACGTCAAAAGTCTCTTGGATGAGCTTAATAGACTCTTTGGGTTGGACAAAAAAGTCAAGGTAATAATAGTTGGGGCAGGAAACTTAGGTACTGCTCTTACCAATTATCCTGGCTTTTCTAATTACAATATTGAAATAGTGGGAATATTTGACAAAGATCCCGCAAAAATTGGCAAAAAAGTTGGCGATCTTGTGGTTTTGCCAATGGAATATTTGGAAAGGGTCATAAAAAGATTTAATGTGGAGATTGGAGCAATATGTGTGCCTAAGGAATCAGCACAAGAGGTAGCAAACCTCCTTGTGGAAAATGGGATAAAAGCCATATGGAATTTTGCTCCTGCCTTGATAAGTGTCCCTGAATATGTAATAGTAAGGAATGAGGACATTACCTTAGGGCTTCTTTCTTTAAAGCATATGCTTGAGGTAAAAAATACTCAATCTAAGCAAGGTTAAAAATTCGATCTGCAATTTCTCTCTCTTCTTCCTCCTGGTGGCTTACCATCAGGAGGGTTATTTTTCTATCTTTTAGGTGATCTTTTAAAACTTCCTTTACTCTTTTTTTTCTCTCTGGATCGAGAGATTTAAAAGGCTCGTCTAAGATAAGCAAATTGTGGGGTATAGAGAGGGCTCTTACAAAGGAAAAAATTTGTTGATATCCCCCACTAATTTCTGAGGGGTAGAGGTGAAAAAAATCTCTTAGGGAAAAATATTCTATTAAATTTTTTAATATTTCTTTGTCTCTGACAAAAAGTTCTAAATTTTCCATCATGGAGAGCCATGGAAAGAAGACTACATTTTGAAATTGAAAAGATATCTGAGGCTTTACCAAAAAGTCAATACTTCCTTCATCGGGAAGAATAATTCCTGCAATAATTTTAAGTAGTGTGGTTTTTCCTACACCATTTGGTCCCTTTATTATTACTCTTTCTCCTTTGTAAACCTCCATAAAGACACCATCAAGGACCTTCTTTTCATCAAAGCTCTTTTTTATATTATTAACCCTCAGAAAAACCATAGTTTTTGTCTCCTTTTAAAATCCCAGATTTTATAAATATTAGTTCAAGAATTTTGCTTAAGATAAATAAAATCACTGCGTAAGCATAAACCTCTTCAATATTTAGAAAGGCCTTTGCATAGCTTAAAAGAAACCCAATTCCACTTTCTCCTGATAAAAACTCTGCCATTGCGGTTATTTTTAAAGAGGAAATTGTTGAATTTGCAAGGTTAGGAAGTATAAAAGGCTTAAGGTATGGGATTAAAAATTTTATTAAGTAATTTTTTCTACTTATGGGATATATTTTAAAAAGTTCAAGGTATTCCTTAGGAATATTATTTATAGCATTATAAGTAACAAGATAAAAATTGGGGAAGAGAACTATAAATACAGTAAATATTATAGTTTTATTCCCAAAACCAAACCAGAAAAGGGCTATGGTGATCCATACAATCAATGGATTGCTCTGAAAAATATCAATGATATTTCTTATAGTACTATAAAAAAACTTATTCTTAATATATCCAAGAAGAAAACCTGAAAAGAGAGCAATAAAAAGCCCTAATGTTGATCTTATGAAGGTTATAAAAAGATGGCTATAGAAATCTTTATGTTTAAAAAGATCTAAAACCTTATAAAGTACCTTATGGGGAGGGGGAAGAATAAGGTTAGAGTTTATGATAGTCCCCATAAGGTACCATATAATAATAAAGGATATCCAAAAAATTAATTTAAAGAGTAAAGAATTTCTCATCAGGAATATTTCCTATGGTCTGGGGATTTTTTTCGTATATAAATTCTAAGTACTTTATTAACTCATTTTTTATTGAAATTCCTTGATATAAAAAAGAAAGTCTTTTAAGAGAAAGCTCTATGATTTTCTTATCCAATTTTAAGATCTCCGATGCCTTTTCTATATAGTCCTTAGGGTCCTGAGAGAATTTCTTAAAGTTTTCTCTAAATATGGAATCAATTTTTTGAGCTTCTTTTTTATCTATATTTCCCCTTACTGCTATAGAGGTTATAGGAAGAAATCTTCCCTTGGAGATTTCTCTATAAACCCTTTGAATATCAAGAATAATTCTTCCTCCATTATTTACACCCATGGATACATAAGGCTCTGGAAGTAGGGCATTGTTTACTTTTCCTGCTATAAATAAAGATGTGATCTCTTGAGGAGTAGAATAATAGAGATTAATTTTATCTTTTAGATTTCTTTCTTGTAAATAGATGTTAAAAATTATATCTTGAGTAGATCCCTTTTGGGCAATGTAAAGGTTATCTCCGATAATCTCATTAAATCTTTTAGCTTTGTTGCTTATCAAATAAAAGGAGGCAAAATTAAAGGTAGAAAGATATTTTATATTAACTCCCTTATTATATAAATTAACTAAGGTAGTAAAGGGTGCGATTATTACATCATATTTATTATCCCTTGCTTTTACCACGAGTTCGTCTAAAGTTCTCCATATGGTAAAGTTAAAATCAGGATTTTCCGAAATCATAGTAGAAAAGGGAATAATAGTTGGTCCTAAAGGTATTAATACTTCAATCTTTTTATTTTGAGAAAAGATTGGATTCATAATGATGAGTAGAGCAAGCATTATTAATATGAATACTTTCTTTTTCATCTTTTCACCTCCTATAAATCGTTAATTATTTCACGATAAATTATAGCAAATAAATTTTTAAAACATGTTAAACTTTAACCTTTATTTTTCTTTTGATATAATTACTTTTGTTTATGGATGGAAATAATATTGTTCAAAGGATAAAAAGAATATTTATAAAGCAAAGTGTTACTGAGGCAGCAATTCTCATTACCCTTCTTGCTGCAATAAGTAGGGTTATGGGATTTTTAAGAGAAATGATGATTGCTGCCTTTTTTGGTGCGAAAAAGCTCACCGATAGTTTTGTAGTAGCACAGGCAGTACCAGGAGTTCTTGCAGGACTTGTTTCAGGGGCTTTGTCCTCAGTATTCGTCCCTCTTTATGCAGAGTGGAAAGAGAAAAGAGGTAAAGAAGAAGCAGAAAGATTTGCCTCTATATTAGTTTCAGATCTATTTGTAATCCTTCTTGGGGTTACCATTTTTTCCTACGTCATTTCCCCTTTAATAGTTGAAATTCTTGCTCCAGGATTTTCTCAAGAGACAAGAAGATTAACCCTTGATTTTACCTATATAATGCTTCCTGGAATTATTTTCTGGGGTACTTATGGTCTTATTACGGGCTTATATAACTCTAAAAAGAGTTTTGTGATTCCAAATTTGGCTGGTGTTCTCGGAAATGTAATTTTTATAGTTTCAATCTTCTTTCTTCATAATGTCTTTGGGGCTTATATTCTTCCTTGGGGATATCTTGCTAATGTAGTTGTTCAATATATTTTGTTACTTCCTTTTCTGAGGAGGATAGGAGTAAGAATAAATTGGGAACTTAATTTTAAATATGATGGACTAAAAAGGGCTCTAATCCTTATAGGACCTATTTTTCTTGGACAGAGTGTGGGAATCTTAAATATGGCTGTGGATAGAATTTTTGGATCTTTCCTTCCCGAAGGAAGTATATCTGCATTAAATTATGCAAGCAGGCTTTATCAACTTCCTATAAATCTTTTTGTAAATGCCCTTGCCACTGCCATATATACCGATCTTGCCTTTCAGGCTCAAAGTGATGATTTGGATCAGTTCAAAAACTCTCTTAATAAAAGTTTAAGAGCAGGGCTCTTCTTTTTAATTCCAGCTTCCTTGGGACTTATACTTCTTGCCAAACCCATTGTTCAACTTGCTTTTGAAAGAGGAGCCTTTGATGCTCTTGCCACAAAAAGAACCTCAGAAGCCCTTATATTTTACTCCTTGGGTTTGACTTTTATGAGTATTAATATCATCATTGTAAGAGGATTTTATGCCTTACATGATACAAGAACTCCTACGATGAATTCTATAATTGCTCTTTTATCAAATATTGTTTTAAATGCCATATTTATAAAACCTCTTGCTCATATGGGGCTTGCCCTTGCCACATCCCTTGCATCTTTAATTTCCACTATCCTTTTAGTAAGGTCTTTAGAAAATAAAGTCCCAGGTATATTTTCAAAAAATCTCCTCTCTAATACTCTTAAATTTACCTTAGGAGGTGTATTTATAAGCCTTCTTGCTCTTTTATCTTTTAATTTTATTTACAGCCATATTTCCCGTGGACAATTAGGACTTGCTGTTTCTTTACTTATATCTGTAATTATAGCTTTAGTGGTTTATCTCCTCCTTGGACTTAGGTGGGGCGTTGAGGAAGCAAAAAGGATATTTGGTATTATAAGAAAAAATATAGAATTAATTGCTCATTTGATTAGATAATTTTATAAGGATTTTTTCAAAAGGGGAGAGAGGGTGTGAGTAAGAGGTATATGGCTGTTTTTATATCCTTTGCATTATGTATTATGTTTACCGTTATTTCTAATGTGAGTTTTAAACTTTCAGTGCAAAATAAAGATCTTAAGAACTTTATCTTTTGGCAGGTAATAGGCAACTTAACTGGGTTTTTCTCGGTTATTGCTTATACCTATCTCCTTACATTGGTACCTTTTTATATAGGCTATGCTTTAACTACTGCTTTTGGGCAAATTTTTGTTCAAGTTTTTGGAGCAAAGTGGTTTTTCAAAGAGGAGATATTGCCTTCTCAATGGATTGGAATAATCCTCATAATGATTGGAACTCTTTTCCTTGTTAAGACTAAATGATGGGAAAATTATTTCGTTTCATAATAATAAATTTTGATCATTTCTTGAGCAAAATTCAAGGAGTGAAGATTTTTACTGATAATCCTGAATGTATTTTAAGGTATAAATTGGTAAGAAAAAAGAGCAAAACTTTTGTTGAGCTTCATCTTTGGAATGAACATCTACCTCAAATACCTTCGGAAGGTATAGATCTTTTTTGGGGAAAAAGATTTCAGAGATTATTTTTTAATTCTTTAAAGGAGCTTTTAGATTTTGTAGAGAGATCTTCTTTTAGTGATGTGGAATGGTTTATGGGAGAAATTGCCTTTTTCTTTAAAAATCAAGATAAGGTAGTAAGGTTCTTGAAAAAATTGGGATTTATGGTCTATCCAATAGAAGGTAGGAATATTTTTCAAAGATTTTTTATTTTTCTCAAAAATGGATATAGCTTTTGTTTAATTTATGCCTATAATCCTAATAGTTTGCGAGGAAAAGATTTTTTCTCAAGAAAAAGATATCAATTATGGATTGAAAAAGATAAAATAAGGAGTGTATATGAAGAGGCTAAAAAAGTATATAAAACATAATTTGCACTTTTTTATATCTGCCATATTTTGTGCTGTTTTTGCCCTTTCCCTTGATATGTTTAATCCTAAAATTGTGGAGATGATTATAGATAGAGTAATTTTGAAAAATAACATGGATCTTCTTCCACGTCTTCTTTTATTTATGGCCTTAATTACCTTTTCTCGGGTTGTTCTGGGCTATTTTAAGGAATATTTTATGGATCTTGGGGGATCAAGGCTTGCCTACGAATTAAGGGTGGATCTTTTTGAACATTTGCAAAAACTTCCTTTCTCTTTCTTTGATAGGATAAATACAGGAGAGCTTATGTCAAGGATAAAGGAAGATATTGATAATATATGGTTTACTTTTGGTTTTGGCTTAGTCTTTTTTATAGAACAACTCTTTTATTTTCTAATTGCAAGTGTTATTTTGTTTTCCATAAACTGGAGATTAACTCTCATAGTTCTTACCCTTGTGCCCTTTATAGGATATATAGCCTATAAACTTGAGAGGGAGAATGATGAAATTTATGGAGAGATATCCGATCAGGGAGTAAGATTAAATACTACTGCTCAAGAGGATATAGCTGGAATAAGGGTGGTTAAGTCTTTTGGTAGGGAAAAGTATGAGATAGGGAAATTTTTTGAAGAGAATAGAAAAATTTTTGAGTTGAACGTGAAACAGGCAAAGATATTTGCCAAGTATTTTCCATGGATGGATTTTATTACTAATATATCTATTGCCCTTGCTATAACTCTTGGAGGTTTATGGGTTATAGGAGAAAAAATGTCCATTGGTACTTTAGTAGCTTATTCAGGATATGTTTCTATGATTGTTTGGCCTGTAAGGCTTGGAGGATGGATTGTTAACATGCTTGCTCAGTGTGTTGCTTCTTTGAAAAAGATTGAAAGGCTATTTAGGGAAAAACCAGAAAAAGAGGTCATAAAGGAAAGGGTAGAAATCAAAGAAATAAGAGGGGAGATTATCTTTAAAAATGTTTCTTTTAAATATAAAGATGAGTATGTATTAAAAAATATAAGTTTTCATGTAAAGCCAGGAGAAACTCTTGCCATAATGGGACTTACGGGATCTGGTAAAACCACCATAGTAAATCTCATTGGAAGATTTTACGAGCCTTGGGAAGGAGAAATATTAATTGATGGGGTGGATATTAGAAAGATAAAACTTGAGAGTTTGCGAAGGCAAGTTGCAGTAATGTTTCAGGATACTTTTCTCTTTTCAGGAAGTATAATGGAAAATATAAGGTATGGAAGACTTTCTGCTTCAGATGAAGAAGTAATCAATACCGCGAGGGAGGTCTATGCTCACGATTTTGTAGTGTCCTTAGAAAAGGGCTACGATACAAGAGTGCAAGAGAGGGGACTTAGACTTTCCACAGGACAAAGGCAACTTGTTTCCCTTGCAAGAACTCTTATTGCAAACCCCAAAATTCTCATTCTTGACGAGGCTACCGCAAGTATTGATACCCATACAGAGAGACTTCTTCAGAAAGGAATTGAGAAACTACTACAGGGAAGAACATCCTTTATTATTGCTCATAGACTTTCTACCATTCAAAATGCTGATAGAATTTTTGTCATAGAAAACGGAAAAATAGTGGAAGAGGGAAATCATGAAGAACTTATGAAAAAGAGAGGCATTTACTATAACATGTTTATATCTCAATTTAAGCTTTGGAGTGAAGAGAAGGAAATTGTCTCTTAAAAAAAATAAAACCCCCTGAGAGGGGGGACTCAGGGGGAGGGGGTGAGAGGGGGAGGTGTCTTTGCTTACTTATTTATTTTTTACACTTTTTTAGACTTTCAAACTTTATTTTTTATTCCAAACTTTTTTATTTTTTCCTTTTATATTTCCGTCAACTTTCGTTAAGTAAGATATCAAATATTAATAGGGGTGTCAATAAATTGGAGTTAAAGTTATATTAAATATTTTAAAAAATTGTTAACAACTATAAATTAAGACCCATAAGCTGTAGAATTAATACAATCTGACCCGCATGATAACAATCATGGCTTATTATACCATAAAGATTGTCCTCTAAAGTTCCGTATTCGCCTAAACTTTTGTCCAGATCTTCATCGGTTTTGCCCTTTAAAATTTCTATAAGCTTATTATGAACTTCTTCCAATTTTTTAACAGTGTTTTTCCAAGCCTCCTCCGAGGTATCATCAGGGGTTTTAAAATCATCCTCAGATGGAATTTCCTTACCTTCTAAGATGTTTATTAAATACTCTTTCCCAAAGATTAAATGATTCACAATTTCCCAAATGCTGTGTATATTTTATAATACATCCATAACCGAATGAGACCAAAGACCCGCATCCCTCTTAAAGGCATCATTCATATACTTTATGATCCTCTCAATTCTCGTAGCCATTTTTCAAACCTTCCTTTGGAGTTTTATACACAAAATCCTTTGTTAATAGTTTAGCATGTATGGCTTAGTAATTGTTTTAAAATTTTATTTTTTGTAAAATATTAAATCATGAAGAGGGAAATATTTCTTTTAAAGCTCTTCTTTTTTATATATTTTTCTGCATGGGTATTTATTTTCTCCTTTATCCCTGTGTATTTGAGAGAAGTTAAAAATTTTTCCATAGGAATGATTGGAGTTTTATCTGCTATTTCTTCTCTTTCGGGTGCCCTTTTTCAAGTTTATATAGGATATCTTTCTGATAAATTTGGTAAAAGAAAGCCTTTTATTCTCATAGGTTTTATTGTACTTATATTGATATATACTTTTATCTTTCCATCTTTAAAAAATTTTTGGTCCTTTCTAATAGTCTATTTTATTGTAGGAATATTTACAAGCACTATCACTACTATGGCGAATGTCCTTGTTATGGATTACGCAGTGTCAGAGAGAACAGGCTCTCATTATGCCTCCATAAGGATATGGGGAAGTATAGGATTTCTTCTGGTTATGCTTGCAACAGGATTTTATCCAAAATTGGTGGAACCTAAGGTAATGTTTTTGATGATTGGCTTAATATACCTATTGGGATTTATTTTAAGTATTGTAATAAAAGAGTCTCCTGTTAAGACTGGCATCTCTAAAGTGGATTTTAGAAGTGTAAAAAAAATAATATTAAAGCCTGAAGTAAGGAACTTTTTAATCTTTTATGTGATTTATTTTATTGCTCTCTTGGGAGCATCCTCCAATGTTAACCTGTTAATAAGATCCTTGGGTGGAGAAAGTAAGCATATAAGTTTTGCTTATTCTGCAAGTTCTTTTTCAGAGATCCCCTTTATGCTTATTTGGGGTTATCTGTCAGACAAGTTGGGAAGAAAACCCATACTTATATTCACTTCTATTGCTCTTCCTATAAGAATTTTTCTATATACTTTAACTAACAATCCATGGCATATCATTCTTATTCAATTTATGCATTCCTTAACTTTTGCAGTAATAGGGACCATACCTATTGTTTATATGAATGATCTGGTGCCTCCTGAGGAAAGAGCAACAGCTCAAGGACTATTAGGCATGGCTATGGCACTTTCATCTACTTTAGGTCCTGCTATTTCAGGATTTGTAGCTGATCTTTTTGGACTTCCTGGAATGTATCGCTTTTTAACCTTTGTATCTCTAATCTCTACAGTACTTGCTATAACTTCTTTAAAGGAGTCAAAAAATAGGGTGTCCTCTTAAATCTGAGGACACCCTACCAAGATTTTTCTTTTTTTACTTTTCTACTTTGTTAATTTCTTATGGCAGAACCACCAGTCAAAGCATTCAATTTCACCTTTCTTAGCTGCTTCAAGTCTTGCTTTAACAGTCTCCACATCACCTGCAGGAGGAATAATTACATGATCCTTTCCTACTACTTCACTGTCGGGCCATTGAGCTGGAGTTGCTACTCCATATTTATCGGTAACTTGTAGTGCCTCTACTGCTCTCAAAATCTCGTCAATATTTCTTCCTACCTCTTGTGGATAGTAGAGGATAAGCCTTACTATGCCCTTGTCATCTACCACAAATACTGCTCTTACTGTGTTGGTTCCTTTTCCAGGGTGAATTAATCCGAGCTTTTCTGCTACCTTTCCTGTATCATCAGCAATAATTGGAAATTCAATTTCTACTCCTAATTTTTCCTTAATCCATTCTACCCACTTAATATGGCTAAATACTTGGTCAATACTAAGCCCAATAAGCTCGGTATTTAGAGCTCTAAACTTATCATATCTCTTTTGAAAGGCTACAAATTCAGTGGTACATACAGGTGTAAAGTCTGCAGGATGGCTAAAAAGTACGAACCATTTTCCTTTGTAGTCATTAGGAAGAACTTTCTCACCATGGGTAGTTTTAACTTTCATCTCTGGAAAAGGCTCTCCTAAAAGGGGAATTCCTTTTCTCTCTAAATTTTCCATTTTTATCCACCTCCTAATAAAAATTATTATTATTTAGAATTATTATTATTTTCAAGTATATATTACCATAAATGAAAAATTTTTGCAAGAGGAGATTATAAGAAAGGCTTCTAAAAACATAGGGTTTAGTTACTAATAAAAATTAATTATACTAAAGTACGTTGAATGTCTCAATGATATTTATTTCTTTAAGAACCTATATTTTTATGGTATATTATTATGTAAGGTAATGAGAAGAAAAAATTTATTGGAGATTTTGAGGGAATGTTTTTGAGGAGAAGAAATTTATTTAAGATACCACGTTCAACAATATTTAGGATATTTGTAGATTTTGCATTTTTTATTCTATCTATTTATTTTTCCTTTTTGTTAAGGTTTGAATTTATACCTCCTTCTAATTATATTAAAATACTACCTCTTGTTATATTTAGAGAATTTCTTATTTTCTTTATTATTTATTTCTTTGCTTTTAAGCTCTATCGCACTTTATGGGAATATTTTAGCCTTGAAGCCCTGAAAGAGTTGACCCTTGCGATTACACTTGAAAAAATAATATTTTATTTATCTTATTTAATTTTTCCAATTCAAGGACTTCCAAGATCAATAATTCTCATCTCTTACTTTACGTCTCTTTTACTTTTATTCTCAGTAAGGGCTTTTACTCGCTGGGTTTACGAGAGTAAAAAGAGTATAGATAAAGTTAATTATGCTCAAAAAAAGAGAGTAGTTATTATTGGAGCTGGTGATGCTGGAGAAAAGATATTAAGAGAGATAAAGACACATAAAAACCTAAATTATGATGTGGTAGGATTTTTGGATGATGATCCTAAAAAAATTGGAAAAACAATTCATGGAATTAAAATATTAGGACCTATATCTTCTTTGCACAAAGTTGTTAGGGGGAATGGAGTTCAGGAAATTCTTGTTGCAATTCCTTCTGCACCTCCTTCGCTTTTGAAAAATATTTTGAGTATGGCTTCTAAGTTGAAACTTCCTGTAAAAACCCTTCCTGGAATATGGGAGCTTATAGATGGGAAAGTGACCATAAGTAAAATTAGGGACGTAAAGATAGAAGATCTTCTTGAAAGGGACGTTATAGATTTGGATTCTGAAAAAATAGGTGAATACTTAAGAGGAAAAAAAGTACTTGTTACTGGAGCTGGAGGATCTATTGGGGCGGAAATTTGTAGGCAGGTTGCAAGATATGGACCACAAAAACTTATTCTTCTGGGAAGAGGAGAAAATAGCATATTTAATATTGAATTAGAACTTAAGAATACTTACCCTAATTTAAATATCTGCTCTTATATTGCAGATATAAAGGATAGAGATAGGATATTTTACATATTTTCCATGGAAAAACCTGAGATAGTCTTTCACTCTGCTGCCCATAAACATGTGCCTTTAATGGAGGAAAATCCTGACGAAGCGGTGTTTAACAATGTTTTTGGTACCATTAATGTAATGGATGCTTCAAAAGAATATGGAGTAAAAAAATTCATCTTTATTTCTACCGATAAAGCAGTGTATCCAGCAAATATAATGGGTGCGACAAAAAGAGTTGGAGAAATGTTAGTAAGGTATTATAATTCTCACTCTCAAACGGAGTATATAGCAGTAAGATTTGGAAATGTCTTAGGAAGTAGGGGAAGCGTCCTTGAAGTATTTAAAAAACAGATTGAAATGGGCGGTCCTATCACTATAACCCATAAGGATATGGAAAGATATTTCATGACAATACCCGAGGCGGTAGGACTTGTGCTTCAGGCAGGGGCTATTGGGAAATCGGGTGATCTTTTTGTTCTTGATATGGGAAAGCCAGTTAAAATTATAGATCTTGCAAAAAACTTTATAGAGCTTTCTGGATATTCGGTGGAAGATATAGAGATAAAGATTATAGGTCTTCGCCCTGGAGAAAAGTTAAAGGAGGAACTTTGGGAGGAAGAGGAAAAGGTTCTAAAAACCTCGCATCCTAAAATATATAAAATAATTTCTAACAATGATCTTGATAAAAATAGTTTTGAAGCATTACTGAGAGAGCTAAAGCTTTCTGCTGAAAAAAGGGATAAAAATGAGATTGAAAAAGTGCTTAAAAAGTTAATTCCTACTTATAAAAAAGCTCAAGAAAATGCAAAAGGGAAAGAACAATGGGAAGCTTTAAAGTAATTTCCATAGTAGGAGCCCGCCCTCAATTTATAAAACTTGCTCCTTTTTCAATTGAGCTTAGAAAAAGCGGAATAAAGGAAGTTATTCTTCACACAGGTCAGCATTACGATGAAAACATGAGTGATCTCTTCTTTAAAGAATTGGAAATTCCAGAGCCAGATTATAACCTTGGGATAGGTTCAAGCTCCCATGGTGAGCAAACAGGAAGGATGCTTATAGGAATAGAAGAAGTCTTAATAAAAGAAAAACCTGATGTAGTAATAGTATATGGAGATACAAACTCTACTTTAGCTGGAGCTTTGGCAAGTTCTAAACTTCACATTCCTTTAGCCCATGTAGAAGCGGGACTTAGAAGTTTTAATAAGAAGATGCCTGAGGAGATAAATAGAATTGTAGCAGATCACCTTTCGGATATTCTTTTTGCACCTACAGAAACTGCAGTGGAGAATCTTAAAAGAGAAGGTATAGAAAAAGGCGTATACTTAGTAGGGGATATAATGTTTGATGCTCTTATGCATTTTTCTAAATTAGCAAAAGAAAAAAGTAAAATTTTAGAGAAGCTTTCTCTTTATCCTAAAGGTTATTACTTAGTTACAATTCATAGAGCTGAGAATACTGATAATCCTGAAAGATTAAAAAGTATTTTTTCAGCCCTCCAAGAATTAGATAAAGAAGTGATCTTTCCTATTCATCCCAGGACAAAAAATAAAGTAAAAGAATTTGGTTTAGAAGATTATTTAAAGAGCAGAATTAGAATAATAGATCCAGTTGGATACCTTGATATGATACAGCTTGAGAAAAATGCGTATGCAATTTTGACAGATTCTGGAGGGGTCCAAAAAGAAGCTTTTTGGCTTAAGGTTCCATGTATTACCTTAAGGGAAGAAACAGAATGGGTAGAAATAGTGAAGCTTAAATGGAATAGATTAGTTGGTGCAAATAAAGAAAAGATATTAGAAGCTGTAAGAAATATAAAAGAGGGGGAAGATGTAAATTTTGAAGAAAATTACTCGGCACCTAAAATGAGAGAAATTTTAGTAAGAGAATTGGAAAAGAGAGGAGGAGAGTTTAAGTGAGTTTTAAGAAGATCTCTATTGTGGGACTTGGATATGTAGGACTTCCTTTAGCCTTAGAGTTTGCAAAGGCTGGATTAATAGTACACGGCATTGAGCAAAATCCTAAAAAAGTCGAGATGGTTAATAAAGGAATTTCATATATTGACGATGTAAAAAATGATGAACTTTTAGAAGTTGTAAATAAAGGAAATCTTAAAGCTTTTATAGATTTTGAGCCAGTAAAAGATTCTGATGCTGTAATTATTTGTGTACCTACACCTTTAGGTCCTCATAAAGAACCTGATATTTCCTATATTATAAATGTTACCACTGAGATTTCTAAATATTTAAAAAAAGGACAATTAGTAGTATTGGAGAGTACCACTTATCCCGGAACCACCGAAGAAGTTTTAGTTCCTATATTGGAAAAAAGTGGGCTGAAAGCGGGTGAAGACTTTTATGTGGCTTTTTCTCCCGAAAGGGTGGATCCTGGAAATAAAAATTTCACTACTAAGGATATTCCAAAAGTTGTAGGAGGAATAAATGAAGTTTCCACAGAAAAGGCGATGAAACTTTACTCCATAATTATCCCCAAGATCCATAAGGTATCTTCTCCAAGGGTTGCTGAAATGGAAAAACTTCTTGAGAATATCTTTCGCCTCGTAAATATATCTTTCATAAACGAACTGGCGATCCTTTGTAGAAAGATGAATATTGATATTTGGGAAGTAATATCTGCAGCTTCTACAAAACCTTACGGATTTATGCCCTTCTATCCTGGGCCAGGATTGGGGGGACATTGTATTCCCATCGATCCTTTTTATCTTTCCTGGAAGGCTAAAGAATATGATTTTGATGTAAGATTTATAGAGCTTTCGGGAGAGATAAATGATAATATGCCAAGATATGTAGTCCAACTTGTGATGGAAGCATTAAATAGGGATAAAAAAGCAGTAAACGGATCTAAAATACTTATAATTGGTGTTGCCTATAAACCCAATATAGCAGATCCCAGGGAATCACCTGCTTTGAAAATTATTCCTTTACTTGAAGATCTTGGAGGAGAAGTTGAATTTTATGATCCCTATGTATCAGAGATCAAGATTGAGAATAGCAAAACAAAAGAAGTTAAATATATGAAATCCTGTGCATTAGATGAAGGTAAAGTTAAAAATGCTGATTGTGTTCTTATTGTAACTGACCATGATAACATTGATTATGAGATGATATACAAGAATGCAAAATTAATAGTAGATACAAGGAATGCTTTGAGAAAAAGAGGAATTAGTATAGATGAAAGGGTAATTTTGTTATGAATAAATAATTGAGGGAGGAGAAAAATGGATAAATTTATTGGACTCATAGGGCTTGGATATTGGGGAAAGAATATATTGAGAAATTTATATGAGCTTAATGTTCTTCGTTCTGCGTGTGATTTTGATAAGAGGGTTATTGAAGAAAGAAGAAAAGATTTCCCAGATGTAAATTATACTCAGAAAATAGAAGATATTTTGCAAGATCAAGAGATAACTGCTGTAGCCATAGCAACACCCGCAGTTACCCATTATGATTTAGCTAAAAGGGCTCTTCTTTCAGGCAAGGATGTCTTTGTGGAAAAACCTATGACAGTCTCACTAAAAGAAGGAGAGGATTTGGTTAAGTTGGCGGAGGAAAGAGGAAAAATTCTTATGGTGGGACACATTTTAAAATATCATCCTGCAGTAGTAAAAATGGAAGAAATGGTAAAGAGAGGTGATTTGGGAGACATAATGTATATCTACTCCCACAGATTAAATGTGGGAAAGGTAAGGACCGATGAAAATGCATGGTGGAGCCTTGCTCCTCATGATATATCCTTAATTTTAGAACTTACAGGAGAGATACCTGTTAAAGTATATTCTCAAGGATTTGGATTTATTACAAAGGGAATTGAAGATGGAGTACTTGCAGCCTTGGAGTTTGAAAGTGGTATTAAGGCGCACATCTTTGTAAGCTGGTGGCATCCTTTTAAGGAGCAAAAATTAGTAGTAATTGGCACAAAGGGTATGATAGTTTTTGATGATACCACGAAAGAAAAATTATTCTTATATCCTCATAAAGTGGAATATAATAATGGTTTTCCTATGGCTAAAAAAGAAGAAATGCAAATTATTCCTGTGGAAAATGAAGAACCTTTAAAATTAGAGCTTCTCCATTTTATAGAGTGTGTAAAAGAGAGAAGAAGACCAAAAACCGATGGATATGAAGGATTAAGAGTCCTGAAAATACTTGAGCAAGTAATGGGCTAAAGGAGGATTATAAATATGTCTAAAGATCTTCATTATTTTGTTCATGAGAGCTCTTATGTAGATGAAGGTGTAGAAATAGGGGAAGGCACAAAGATTTGGCATTTTTGTCATATATTAAGAGGTAGTAAAATAGGGAAAAATTGTGTTCTTGGACAAAATGTCATGGTAGGACCAAATGTAAAAATAGGAAATAATGTAAAAATACAAAACAATGTAAGTGTATACGAAGGAGTAGAGATAGAGGATGATGTATTTTGTGGACCATCTTGTGTATTTACCAATGTCATAAATCCGAGGGCATTTATAGAAAGAAAGAATGAATTTAAAAAGACCAAAGTTAAAAAAGGTGCTACCATAGGTGCAAATGCCACAATAGTTTGTGGAGTAACCATTGGAGAATATGCTTTTGTAGGAGCGGGAGCGGTAGTAACAAAGGATGTACTGCCTTATGCCCTTGTGGTAGGAGTTCCCGCAAGACAGATTGGTTGGGTATGTAAGTGCGGAGTAAGATTAGAATTTGATGATAATGGAAAGGCAGTTTGTAAAGCCTGTGGAGAAAAGTATAGATTAGAAGATGGGAGAGTAGTAAGTGATGGATGATGAAAGATAATGTAAGATTGTAATAGAATAGTCTAAATATTGAGGTTTTCACATTTGAGGAGCTTGAGAAAAATTTATAGTAGGATATCTTGATATGATAAATTTAGAAAAGAATGCAGAGGTAATCTTAATAGATTCAGGAGGTATCTGAAAAGAAGTCTTCTTGGATAAAAGTTCCTTGTAGTACTTTAAGGGATAAGGCAGAACGGGTGGAGACAGTAAAGTTTGAGTGGAATAGACTTGTAGGAGCGGATTGTGATAGAATAAAATCTGTAGTGGTTTCTATAAGACTAAGGATAGAGGTAGATTTTAAAAGATGAATATTCAGTGGAGAAGATGGCGAAGATGTTAGTAAAGGAGCTACAAAAATATTAAATGATGGGAGGAAGTATAAATGCTTTCGCAAGAGTCACATACACTTTGGTTAATTGAAGAAGCTTTAAAAAAAGTTCAGGAATTTAATTATAAATCATATACAAGTGAACTTTATCAACTGTCTTAAAGTATGAGAAATAAATGGGTAAGGGAATATAAATATATAATTAACCGGATTTTGGAAAAATTTGGCTTACGTAAAGAAAGAGGCTCAATATGTTTAGAGTGTTGGTGACAAGTGGAAGTTATAAACATTCGATTGCTATTCAGAAATATCTC
>NZ_JBMFQK010000009.1:0-71007 GCF_049968615.1 Dictyoglomus sp.
AGGAAGGTTTAAGGTTTGCTATAAGAGAAGGTGGAAGAACAGTTGGTGCAGGTGTCATAACTAAAATTATTGAATAAAAACAGTGAGGTGTTATAATAGATATGAGAGTAATAATAACTTTAGCTTGTACAGAATGTAAAGAGAGAAATTATACTACTGAGAAAAATAAGAAGAATGATCCAGATAGATTGGAGTTAAGAAAATATTGTCCAAGATGTAAAAAGCATACCCTTCATAGGGAAGTAAGGTAGGCCCGTAGCTCTAATAGGGAGAGCACCGGACTCCAAATCCGGGGGTTGCAGGTTCGAGCCCTGCCGGGCCTGCCAAAAATTTTTATATGGTGGGAGAGAAGTTATGATTAGGAAAATATCGGTCGTAGATAGGATAAAGAGTTTCTGGATTGACGAGAAATTAGAGCTCAAAAAAGTAATGTGGCCAGACAAAAATAAAGTTCTTCAACTTTCTTTAGCTTTAGGTGTAACTTTAATATTGTTAATTCTTATTATTTCTTTATATGATTTTATTTTTGGTATTTTGAGTAGATTAATTCTTGGAAGTTTTACGGGGTAGAAAATGGAGGTAATTTCTGTGGCTGAACCAAAATGGTTTGTGGTACATACTCTTGCGGGACACGAACATAAAGTTAAAGCTATATTAGAAAGGCAGGTAAAACTTAATCATTTAGAGGATAAGGTTTTTGAGATTGTTGTTCCCGAGGAGAAAGTAATGACAGTAAAGGGCGGGAAAAAGAGGATACAAGTAAAAAAAGTGTTTCCTGGATATTTGTTCATAAGAATGATTGAAGATGAGGATGTGATAAGAATGATTCGAAATACTACTGGAGTAACAGGATTTGTAGGTACCCCAGGTAGGCCAAGTACTTTAAATCCTCAAGAGGAACATTGGATAAGAAGATTCTTAGAACAGAAAGAAATAAGACCTGAGCTTAAAGTTAAAAGGGGTGACAGAGTTTATATAAAATCAGGACCCTTCATGGGATATGAGGGGTTCGTAGATGAGGTATATCCTGAAAAAGGAACAGTAAGAGTATTATTATCTATTTTTGGGAGAGAAACCCCTACTGAGATAGATCATACTCAAGTAGAAAAGACTGATTAGTAAAGGAGGGAATATCATTGCCTAAAAAAGTTGTAGGAAAAGTAAAACTTCAGTTACCAGCAGGTAAAGCTACACCTGCCCCACCAGTAGGACCAGCATTAGGTCAATATGGTGTTAATATTATGGAGTTTTGTAAAGCTTATAATGCTGCTACAGCTGGACAGGAAGGAATGATTATACCTGTTGAAATAACTATTTATGAGGATAGATCCTTTACTTTTGTGACAAAGACTCCCCCTGCTTCTGATCTTTTAAAGAAGGCTGCAGGAGTGGAAAAAGGATCTGGAGAACCTAATAAAGTAAAAGTTGGAAAGGTAAAGAGAAGTAAGATAAGAGAGATAGCAGAGTTGAAGATGAAAGATTTGAATGCAAATGATATAGAGGCAGCGATGAGGATGATTGAGGGTACAGCAAGGAGTATGGGTATTGAAATAATTGAGGGTTAAAAAGAAAGTGGGAGAGATTTTTTCTCGCTAATACCACTATAAAGGAGGATTGAATATGGCAAAAAGAGGTAAGAGATATCAGCAGTTGCTTTCTCTGATTGAAAAAGGAAGATTATATTCTCCAAAGGAGGCTGTAAGTTTAGTTAAAAAACTTGCAACAGCAAAGTTTGACGAGACCATAAATCTAGCTGTAAGACTTGGCGTGGATCCAAGACATGCAGATCAACAAGTTAGAGGAACAGTTGTTTTACCTTACGGCACAGGTAAAGAAAAGAAAGTCTTGGTTTTTGCTGAGGGAGAAAAGGCTCAGGAAGCAAGAGAGGCCGGAGCAGATTATGTAGGTGGAGAAGATCTAGTAAAGCAGATTGAAAGCGGATGGCTTGATTTTGATGTAGCAATAGCTACTCCTGATATAATGGGAACCTTAAAAATTCCTTCTCGATTAGGGAAAATTTTAGGTCCAAGAGGATTAATGCCGAATCCTAAAACGGGTACCGTTACTAATGATATAGCTAAGGCTGTTAAAGAATATAAGGCTGGAAGGGTAGAATTTAGGACGGATCGATATGGAATAGTTCATGTTCCAATAGGTAAAGCCTCTTTTTCTGAAGAGGCTTTGTATAAAAACTTAATGACCGTGTTAGGAACCCTTTTAAGGCTTAAGCCAGCCGCAGCAAAAGGACAATATTTTAAAAGTATCTACATATCCCCAAGTATGGGCCCAAGTGTACCTATAGATACTAAGAATATTGCAGACCTTGTAAAACAAGAGGAGGCTGCATAGCGGAATAAAATAAAAACTTGAAATATTAGAGGGCCGAAGACCGTAGGTTTTTAAAATTTCCTACGTAGGCCTTTCTGGTTTCTCAAAAAATAAAAAAAGATTTAGATAAATAAGGGAAAGCCAGAAGGCTTTCCCTTATTTTTGAAATAATAAGAAAGGAGGTGAAAAGATTGCCAAAACCAGAGAAAATACAGAAGGTTGAAGAGTTATATCAAAAAATGCTGAATGCTAATGCTCTAATTTTTACAGAATTCAAAGGCTTATCAGTTGCTGATTTAACTCAACTAAGAGGAAAGATAAGACCCTTAAATGCAGAATACCGAGTAGTAAAGAATACTTTAGCTCTTCGTGCAATTCAAAGAATGTACCCAGATAAAGATTTAGAAAAATTCTTCGTAGGACCTACTGCAATAACCTATTGTTATGATGATCCTTTTGGCGTTTTGAAGGCCCTTGTGGATTATGCAAAGGATCATGAATTATTGAAGTTTAAAGGCGGAATAATAGATGGGGAAGTTTATTCTGCTGATGAGATTAGAGAGTTAGCTAAACTTCCTCCAAAGGAAGTCATACTATCTCAGGTGGTTGGATCTATCTCTGCACCATTATCTTCTCTTGTGTGGAATTTAAAATGGCCTGTTAATAAGCTGGTTTGGACTTTAGACGCTATTGCTAAAGAAAAAGAAAAAATTTCAATAAATCAATAAAGGGAGGTTATTAGAATGAATAAAGAGGAAATTATTCAAGCTATAAAAGAAATGAAAGTGATCGAACTGGTAGAGTTAGTAAAGGCTCTTGAGGAGGAATTTGGTGTTAGTGCAGCAATGCCTGTGGCAGCTGTAGGAGCACCTGTAGCTGGAGCAGCGGCAGCAGCTCCTGTTGAGGAAAAAACTACCTTTGACGTAATTTTAAAGGATGCTGGAGCTAATAAGATAAAGGTGCTCAAAGTAGTAAGAGAAATCACAGGACTTGGTTTGAAAGAAGCAAAAGATCTTGTGGATTCTACACCTAAACCTATAAAAGAAGGCGTATCTAAACAAGAGGCAGAAGAAATTAAAGCTAAATTAGAAGCAGAAGGGGCAGTAGTGGAGATTAAGTAAAAGATTAAAGGGAGGAGGGGGATTAGTCCTCTCCTCCCAAATTAAATCCATCGTGTAATGCTCTAACAGCTTTTTCTACCAAATCTCTTCTTATTATACACGTAATTTTAATCTCGGATGTAGTAATCATTTCTATATTTATTCCTTCCGAAGCAAGAATTCCAAACATCTTGGCAGCAATTCCTGGGGTGCTTTGGATTCCCCATCCCACAATAGAAACTTTTCCTACGTTATTATCATATAATACCTTTTTTGCTCCAATTTCTTTTGCTACTTCTTGCACTACTTTTAGAGCTTCGTTCAACTCCCTTTCAGATACGGTAAAAGATAAATCAGTTATTCCTTCTTTACTTACATTCTGGACTATATCGTCCACATTTATTGATTTTTCTCCAAGAGGAGCAAATATTTTGTGGGCTATGCCGGGTTTGTCAGGGACACCTATAATAGTTATTTTAGCAATGTTTTTGTTATGGGCTATCCCCTTTACTTTCTGTTTAGATTCCACTTCCTTTACCTCCCCTATTAAAGTTCCAGAATTTTCATTAAAACTTGATCTCACTACTACTGGTACATGATATGTGGCAGCAAGATCTACAGAGCGAAGTTGCATTACCTGTGCTCCTTGGCTTGCCATTTCTAACATTTCTTCATAGGATATAAACTCGAGTTTTTTGGCATTTGGTACTACCCTGGGATCGGCAGTAAAAATACCATCCACATCAGTATATATTTCACATATATCTGCTTTTAAAACAGCAGCAAGAGCTACTGCAGTTGCATCAGATCCTCCTCTTCCAAGAGTTGTTACATCTCCCTTTTCAGGTTCATATCCTTGGAAGCCAGCAACAATAACTACTTTTCCTTTTTCTAATTCTTCCAATATTCTCTTGGGATCGATTTTTTTTATATTTGCTTTTGTAAAAACAGAATCTGTCATAATTCCTGCCTGTTTTCCTGATAGAGCTATAGCAGGAATTCCTAAATTTTGCAGAGCCATAGCAGTAAGTGCAGCAGAGATTCTTTCACCAGAAGATAGTAAAAAGTCCATCTCTCTTGGATTAGGATTAGGATTTAATTTTTCCGCCATATCTATAAGTTCGTCAGTGGTATCACCCATAGCAGAAACTACCACTACTAATTTATGTCCACTATGATAATACTTAGCTATTCTTTGGGCCACATTTTTAATTCTCTCAATAGACCCGACAGAGGTTCCACCATATTTCTGTACTATCAGGCTCACCTTCTATATTTCCTCCTTATTTTATTAAATATTCAAGAATTTGAATAGCATTTAAAGCTGCACCTTTTCTAATATTATCTGACACAACCCACATATTTATAGATCTTGGGTTAAATAAATCTTTTCGAATTCTACCCACAAATACCTCATCTCTTCCTTCGCAAAAGATAGGCATTGGATAGACCTTATTCGAAGGTTCATCTAAAACTCTTACACCAGGTGCATTGGATAAAACTTCAAAAACCTCTTCCAAAGAGAAATCATCTTGAAACTCAGCATTAATTACTTCTGAATGTCCTCTTATTACAGGAGTTCTTACGCAGGTTGGAGAAACTTTTATAGTTGGATCATGCAGTATTTTATGGGTTTCTCTTACCATCTTCATCTCTTCTCTGGTATAATTTTCGTCTTCAAAACTATCAATATGTGGAATTAGGTTAAACGCGATAGGATGGGGAAAAACTTTAGGAGGATGATCTTCCCTTTTAAGAAAAGCTGAAGTAGAAGTTAAAAGCTCGTCTATAGCATCTTTTCCTTTTCCAGATACCGACTGATAAGTTGCTACAAATATTCTCTTAAGTTTCCATCTCTTGTGAAGAGGATTTAAAGCTACGAGCATTTGTATAGTTGAACAATTTGGATTTGCAATTATGTTTTTATGATTTTTTAGATCCTCTGGATTTATCTCTGGTATTACAAGAGGTACTTCAGGGTCCATTCTAAATGCATTGCTATTATCTATAATTATGGTTCCTTTTTTTGCAATTTCAGGAGCAAGTTCAAGACTAATCTCTTCTCCAATAGAGAATAATGCAAATTCAGCCTTAGCAATTCCATCTGCCGTGGCTTTTTCAACTTTTATCTTTTCGTTTCCAAACTCCACATATGTTCCTTCAGATTTTGCAGAAGCAAAGGCATACAATTCTGAAATGGGGATTTTTCTTTCATAAAGTATCTTTAACATCTCTTGTCCTACAAGACCTGTTGCTCCGACTACCGCTATTTTATATCCCATCTAATTACCTCCTTACTTAGAGATTTTCTATTTTAATTCCTTCATTATTAACTTTTAGAACCATAAGTTTACCATCAATTTTATTTTTTAAATTATTTTCTAAGTTTTTCAAAATTTCAAGGGCTTTTTTATAAGAGAATGTTAGAGTTATTAATGAAGGTCCAGCCCCGCTTAGTACTAACTTTTTATTAAACTTTTTTAATTCCTCTTTAAGGGTATTATACTCTTTTACTAGTTTAAATCTGTAAGGTTGGTGAATTTTATCATCCATCCCCATGTCTATTAGAGCTTCATCACCTTTAATTAATCCTGTTATTAAAAAACTTAGTTTTTGTAAATTAAATATTACATCTTCTTTGGGATAATTTTGAGGTAAAATTTTTCTTGCTGATTCTGTGGATAACGTATATTTGGGAATGAAAATAACCCCATATATGTTACTATATACAGGTAGTTTGCTAAAGAAAATTTCATTTTCGTTTTTTAAACATATTACAACGCCTCCTTCTAAACAAGCTGATAAATTGTCAATATGATTCTCAAAATTTAAAGCAATTTTTATTTTTTCAAATTTTTCGAGTTTTTTATTGGCAATTATCTCTGCTGTGAATATACCTCCTAAGATGGCGGCAGCACTGCTCCCAAGTCCTTTTCCTATGGGTATCTCAGACTCTATTTTTATAGTATATTTAAGATCTTCTTTAAACCTAAGATAGTCTAATGTATAGGCTAGGCTTTGAAGAAATAAGTCATTCTTCTTAATCTCTTCCTTATTATTGTTTAGAATCCTTTTTTCAAGGGAATTTAACTCAATATCTATTCTAAGATATAAATCCCAACAGATACCTATAGTATCAAAACCAGGTCCCAAGTTAGCAGATGTGGCAGGCACCTTAATAAGATATCTCATTTTTCTAATATCTTCTGAAATTCTTCTATTTTAGGTTCGATAGATACATCAATCTTAGCTTGTTTTATAGCTATATCTGGATCTTTTAAGCCATGTCCAGTAAGAACACATACTACTTCTTTACCTGGGAATCTATTCTCTCTTAAAAGTTTTTTTACCCCAGCCCATGATGCTGCAGAAGCTGGCTCTACAAATATTCCTTCTTTTGAGGCTAATTCCTTTTGAGCTTCTAATATTTCTTCGTCGGAGACAGTGTCAATTAGGCCTAAGGATTCTTTAACTGCGTTTATAGCTTTATCCCAACTTGCAGGATTTCCTATTTTTATTGCTGTAGCTATAGTTTGTGGATTAGGAATAGGATACCCTTTTACAAGAGGAGCAGCACCCTCTGCTTGAAATCCAAGCATTTTAGGAAGTTGTTTTATTTTCCCTATTTTATAATATTCTTTAAAGCCCATCCAATAGGCAGATATATTTCCCGCATTTCCAACAGGAATAGCAAGATTTTCAGGATTTCTACTAAGAACATCACAAATCTCAAAAGCTGCTGTTTTTTGTCCTTCTAATCGATAAGGATTTATAGAGTTTACTAAGGTAATAGGAAATTTTTGAGAGATCTCTTTTACTAATTTTAAAGCGTCATCAAAATTTCCTTTTACACTAATTATTTTAGCACCATACATTATAGCTTGGGCAAGTTTCCCTAAAGCAATAGCCTTTTCTGGGAGTACCACAAAAGCTTTTAGATTTGTAAGAGCAGCATATGCAGCTGCTGAGGCGGCGGTGTTTCCTGTAGAAGCACATATAACCATCTCACTTTTTTCTTCTAAAGCTTTTGCAATTGCTACCACCATACCTCTATCTTTGAAGGATCCGGTAGGATTCATACCTTCATATTTAAGCCATATATCTATACCATATTTCTTAGAGAGATTGTTGGCATATATTAGTGGAGTATTACCTTCATGTAGGGTTATTAGAGGGGTTTTATCGGTTATGGGGAGGAGATCTCTGTATCTCGGTATTACGCCATTCATTTCTTCACACCTCAATTCTTATTAAACTTCCCCATTCTTCAAGAATAGGTAGCAACTTTATCTCTTCAATTGCTTTTGACATACTTTTTTCGTAGGTTTTATGAGTTAAAATTACGAGTTCTGCTTTTCCTTCTTTTTCTGAAGTTTCTTTCTGAATGACTGAGGAAATGCTTATGTGATTTTCTCCTAATATTTTAGCTATTTGAGCTAAAACTCCTGGTTGGTCTTTTACCCATAATCTTATATAGTATCGGGTATATATCTCATCGCTAGGTTTTATTTTAGAAGGATAGAGATAAGCAAAGGAATAATACCGAGGAACCGAATAAAGGATGGTATGAGTTGCCTCCAAAATATCAGAAAGAAGAGCCATTGCGGTAGGATAGGGTCCTGCTCCTTCTCCATATAGCAACACATCTCCTCTTTTTTCTGCCCTCAATAATATGGCGTTATAGACACCCTTTACAGAAGATAAAGGAGATGATAAGGGAATCATAGTTGGATGAACTCTTACTTCTATTTCACCATTATAGAATTTGCTTATTGCAAGAAGTTTTATTTTATATCCAAGTTCTTTTGCATATTGGATATCTCTTAAGGAAATCTTTTCG
The DNA here is from genome assembly GCF_049968615.1 of Dictyoglomus sp. Taxonomy (NCBI): domain Bacteria; kingdom Pseudomonadati; phylum Dictyoglomota; class Dictyoglomia; order Dictyoglomales; family Dictyoglomaceae; genus Dictyoglomus; species Dictyoglomus sp. Next base: position 8,269 of record NZ_JBMFQK010000009.1, read on the forward strand.
ATTCCTTCAGTATATATGTCTTCTGGTTTTATTGTTGTATGATAAGCAAAAGAAGAGAGTATTGCTAATTTGAATTTTGTATCAAGTCCCAATATATCTTTTGATGGATCAGGCTCAGCATATCCTAATTTTTGAGCTTCTCTTAATACTTCCTCAAAATCTCTAAGTTCTTCTTCCATTTTTGTTAATATATAATTTGTAGTTCCATTTACAATTGCCCATATTTCCTTGACTTTATCCACAGCCATAGCTTCTTTGATAGTTTTTATTAACGGTATCCCTCCACCTACACTTGCTTCAAAAGCTATATCTACTCCTTTTTTTCTTGCTATTTTATGAAGTTCATCACCATGAAGAGCAATTACTTCTTTGTTTGCAGTAACTACAAACTTTTTTTCTTCTAAGGCCCTTTTTATATAAGTATGAGCGGGCTCTTCTCCTCCCATTACTTCTACAATAAGAGATATCTCTTTATCATAAATTATCTCGTCAGGATTGTTAGTTAAAAAATCCTTAGGTATATCTCTTTTTTTAGAAAGATCTCTTACAAGTACTTTTTTAATCTCTAGAGGTTCTCCAAGAATATTTAGGATATTTTCTTTCTCCATGTGGATAGTATCCCAAAGAGCCTGCCCCACTTGTCCTCCTCCAAGAATCCCGATCTTCATATCTGTCCCCCTAATAGGTCCTCATAATTTTCTCTTTTTACTATAATCCTATCTTTCCCATTTTCTACTAATACTACTGCAGGTCTTGGAGTAGCATTGTACCACGTATACATGGAAAAGTTGTAGGCACCAGTTGTAAAGGTTATTAAATAATCTCCAGGATTAGGCCATAAACCCGAAAAGTCTTTTATTAAAATATCTCCTGATTCACAATGCTTTCCTGCTATGGAAAAAATTTCTTCCCTATCTCCTTTAGTTATAATTAGGGCCGAATATTTTGCTCCGTATAGAGATGGTCTTATATTATCTGACATTCCTCCGTCTACCGAAACATATTTTCTTATGCCAAGTTCTTTCCTACTCTCAATTCTATAAAGAGTAATTCCTGCTCTACCTACAAGAGATCTTCCTGGCTCACAGATTAATTTGAAATTATGCCCAATAGTCTCACTAAATTTATTTGATACTTCTCGGGCAAGGTCCTCTATGTCAGGGGGATTATCCTCTTTTGTATAGGCTACTCCTAATCCACCACCTATACTCATCTCTTCTACAGTTATGTTTTTACTATTTAGCTCTTTATATACTTCGCTTAATACTTCGGAAAGTTTAACATATGCTGAGATATCAAATATCTGGGATCCTATATGGGAGTGTATTCCCTTAAAAATTATGTTTTTTTCCGTATTTATTTTTTCTATGAGCACTAAAGCCTGCTCTATGGGTAAGCCAAACTTAGTGTCCGTTTGCCCCGTACGGATAGATTTATGGGTATTAACTTCTATATTAGGTATGATCCTTACCAATACTTTTACTTTTGTATCTTTTTTAGACAATACATATTTTATCTTTTCGTATTCATCAAAGTTATCTATAATTATTGCTCCAACCTTCTGATCGATGGCATATTCAATCTCCTTTAGAGTTTTTGCATTTCCATGGAAGTATATGTCTTCAGATGGTACATTAGCACTTAAGGCTATATACAGTTCTCCCCCTGTAGAAACAAGAGCTCCTAAACCATAATTTTTAAATATTCTAATGACTTCTAAAATAGGCAGAGCTTTTATTGCAAATAATACCTTATATTTGTTTTTGTAATATTTTTTCCAAGAGTTTATATATTTTTGAGCCTGAAAAATCAGTGTTTCCTTGTCTAATATATAAAGAGGAGTTCCATATTTTTCTCCTAAATAAGGTATACTTACTCCTCCTATTTTATAGTCTTCATCCTTCTTAAAGGTTATAGGATATACTTTATTTTCCATATACCAGACTCCCTGCTACTCCAGAGTTTGCATATTCGTGGAAGATTTTTCTTATCTTTTGAGTAATTTCTCCTGGTTTTCCATTTCCAATAATTCTTTCGTCAATCTTTATAACTGAGATTATCTCTACTGCAGTACCTGTCAGAAATACTTCATCGGCATTATAAAGATCGTATCTTGTGAAAAATCCTTCCACAACTTCAAGACCAAGCTCTTTCTTTGCAAGTTCTATTACTGTTGCCCTTGTTATACCTGGAAGAGCACCTAAGGTTACTGATGGAGTAAATAATATGCCATTTTTTACGAAAAATATATTATCTACAGTTGCTTCAGTTACATATCCTTGATGATTTAACATTATTCCCTCAGCAGCACCAGCAATTCTTGCTTCTATTCTTGCAAGAATATTACTCATGTAGTTTAGAGATTTTATTCTCGGATCTAAAACATCAGTGGGAGATCTTCTGGTAGCAACAGTAACAGCATTTAGGCCAGTTTGGTAAAACTCTTCAGGAAAGACCTTTATCTTGTCTGCTATGATTATGACAGTACCCTCTTTGCATTCCCAAGGATCTATTCCAAGTCCGTATGCTCCTCTTGTAACAATGAGCCTTATATAGGAATCTCTTAAATTGTTCACTCTTACAGTCTCTAAGACTGCCTCTTCCATTTCTTTAAAAGATAAAGGTATATTAAGCCATACTGCTTTTGCCGATGCGTATAATCTTTCCAAATGCTCCTTGAGTTTGAAAACACTTCCGTTATATGATCTTATTCCCTCAAATACGCCGTCACCATAAAGAAGTCCACGGTCAAAAACAGAAATTTTTGCGTTCTCTGTAGGAATAAATTCTCCATTAATATAAACTAATCCCATTTTGTTTTTCCCTCCTTTTTTTAAGGTAAAATTATACATTTAGAATGGAAATTTTTCAATTGAAATCTCTTGGCATTTTGTTAAAATAATAGTATAATTTTTGAGCTAAATCCTGCTCCATACCGAGAGTATGGGGCCAAATAAGTCCAAGGGAGGTAGGAGATGCGTAAATACGAGATTATGTGTTTAATAAGTCCTGAGTTATCCGAAGAAGATTTCAAAACACTTTATGAGGGTATCCAACAAGATATTCAAAATTTGGGTGGCGAAGTACAAAATGTAGACGTATGGGGTAAAAGAACCCTTGCGTATCCTGTTAAAAAATTTACCGAGGGTTATTATGTGGTTATGAACTTTTTGTTTCCTCAGACTCAGCTTCCAGAATTTGAGCGGAGATTAAAATTAAGAGAAAAACTCTTGCGCTATATGATTACTCTCTTGGAGAAAGAAGAGTAAAAAATGTTAAATAAAGTTTTGCTTATTGGACATTTGGTAAGAGACCCTGAGATGAGGTATACACCTTCTGGTATACCTGTTACTACTTTTAGAATTGCTGTGAATAGGCCTAAGAATAGTAAGGGGGAAAGTACTGCAGATTTTATTGATATTGTGGCATGGAGAAGATTGGCAGAAATATGTGGTGATTATCTTAAAAAGGGTAGGCTTGTAGCTGTGGAGGGAAGACTTAGGACAAGAACTTATCAGACTCCCGATGGCCAAAGAAGGAGAGTGGTTGAGGTAGAAGCAATAAATGTACACTTTTTGGGAAAAAAGAGTGAGAATACAGAAAGTATTTCAATTGAAGAACCTTCAGAGGAGATTCTTGATATTGATATAGAAAATGAAGAAGAGATATTAAATGAAATATTAGAGGAAAGTGAGGAGGAAAGTAATGAGTAATGAGAAGGCTTCTACAAAAGCTCCTAAGTTCGCTTATCCATCAAAGAAAAAATACTGTATTTTTTGTAGTGAAAAGATAGATTATATTGATTATAAAAATGTGGAAAGATTGAAAAGATTTATGACTGAAAAAGGCAAGATAATACCTCGTAGAATCAGTGGAAATTGTGCAAGACATCAAAGACAGTTAAGCACTGCCATCAAGAGAGCAAGGTATATGGCTTTATTACCTTATGTGGTTAAATAGACTATTTAAATTTGGTAGTTTTATAAAGATTAAAGGAGGGCACTTTGCCCTCCTTATTATTATGTGAGGAGAGAATCTATGAATAGAAGTCTTCAAGGTTTGGTTGAAGGGAGTTTAATCACTGCTATAAATATTGTTCTTGCGTGGTTTTCTTATTGGTTTTTTCCTATGATATATTTCATTCCTTTACCCTCTTTGATTTTAACTTATAGACATGGATTAAGAATATCTATATTGTCTCTGATTATTTCTATTATTCTTCTATCCCTAATGTTAAGTCCTTTTAGTGCCATTTTTCTTATGCTACCTTCAGGTATTCTTGGATTATATTTGGGATATGGACTACAAAAGAAATTTAATTTGAGACTGTTAATTGTTGGAAGTTTTACACTTCTTCTGTTCTTTGAAATTTTAAGCATATATCTGTCCATGATACTTTTTAAGATGCCCTTTGAGAAAGTTATAGGAATTGATGCTATGAAAGAAGGTTGGAGAAAATCTTTGGAGATATTTAGGAATTATTTAGGGGAAAGTAATAACGAATATATTGATATGCAAAACAAGTTTATGGAAAATTTACACATCTTTGTACCTTATTTCTTGATAATCTCCACCTTATTTCAGGTTTTTCTTAACTATATAATCGTGGAAAGAGTATTAAAAAGGTTTAAAATAGAAGCGCCATCTTTACCTAATCTTGAAGGTTTTAGGATATCCAAGAAATTATTATTTTCTGTTCTTGCCTTATATATCCTCTTTATTTTTGTTAATATTCCTTCCAAAAACATAATCCTTTCTAATTTGTATCTTTTTTTACAAACTATTATACTTTTTAACGGCTATATTTTTGCATGGATTTTGTTAAAACATTATATTTCACGTAAGAGTTTACGTATACTCCTTTTCATCCTTTTTATTTTAAATCCTATTTTTGGGAGTATAATATTTATAGTAGGTTTTGTTGACATATTCTTTCCTTTAAGAGAAAAATTAATTCTAAAAGAGGGGTAGTTATATGAAGAAAGTAAAAGTTCTACTCTTAAGAGATGTAAATAACTTAGGAAAAAAAGGAGAAATAGTGGATGTAAGTGATGGATATGCTAGAAATTATCTTTTTCCTAAGGGACTAGCACAAGAAGTTAATGAGGGAATGTTAGAACATTTAAAATTGCAGGAGATCTCTCAAAAGAAAAAAGAAGAGAAGCTTTTGGAAAAATTTAGGAAAGAAAAGGAGTATATTGAGAAAGAAGTTTTTGTGATTAAGGCAAAAGTTGGAGAGAGAGGAAAGCTTTTTGGATCTATAACAAGCAAGGACATTGCGGAGATTATCTCTAAGAAGTTGAAGATAGAGATAGATAAAAGACAAGTTAATCTTGATGAACCTATAAAGTCTTTGGGAGAATATAACATTGAGGTGAAATTGCATCCTCAAGTTGTAGCTAATGCTAAAGTGTTGATTGAGGCTGAATAGAGATGAAGAATAAGGAAGATATCCTCGGAAGAGTTCCCCCTCATAATGAAGAAGCAGAACAAGCTGTACTTGGTGCAATGCTTCTTTCAAGGGATGCTATAGCCAAGGTTATTGAAATATTAAATCCAGATAGTTTTTACTACGAGCATCATGGAATAATTTTTAGAATTATTGTAGAACTGTTTGAAAAAGGTCTTCCTGTAGATTTGGTCTCAGTTACAGAAGAGCTGAGGAGTAGAAATCTTCTTGAGAGGGTTGGAGGTAGTGTTTATCTTGCCTCCCTTCTTGATGTAGTTCCTACTGCTGCTAATGTAGAGTACTATGCAAACATTGTGGCAGAAAAAGCTCTCTTAAGAAGACTAATTACTGCTGGTACTGAGATAGTCTCTTTAGGATATAGGGAAAATGAAAATCCAGAACTTTTAGTTGATAAGGCAGAACAATTGATATTTGATATAGCTCAGCACCATAGATTTAGAACCCTTGTCCCTCTTAGAGATATCTTGGCAAAAAGCTTTAAAGAAATAGAAAGAATTCATCAAACAGGAAAACCTTTTACTGGTATTCCTACGGGGTTTTGGGATTTGGACAGAAAAACGGGAGGATTTCAACCTTCGGATCTAATTATAGTAGCAGCTCGCCCTGGAATGGGCAAAACTTCTTTTTGTTTAAATATTGCTCAACATGTAGCTTTAGAGGAACATTTACCAGTGGCCATATTTAGTCTCGAGATGTCAAGTTTTCAGTTAGCTTTAAGGCTTTTAGGTTCGGAGGCTCAGATAGATATTCATAGATTAAGGACAGGACAGATTCGGGAACAGGAATGGCCTAAATTAGCAAGAGCCTTTGGTAAATTAGCAGAGGCGCCTATCTTTGTAGATGATACTCCTGATCTTAATGTTATTGAGATGAGAGCAAGGGCAAGAAGACTAAAAGCAGAAATAGGACTTTCTCTTATCATTGTGGATTACTTACAGCTTATAAGACTTCTCGACAGGGATAAAAGTGAGCATCAACAAATTTCTGAGATTTCAAGAGGACTTAAATCTTTAGCGAGGGAGCTCGAAGTGCCAGTTATTGCTATATCGCAACTTTCAAGAGCTGTGGAGACAAGAGCCGAAAGAAGACCTCAACTTTCAGACTTAAGAGGTTCAGGAGGTTTAGAGCAAGACGCTGATGTAGTAATATTTATCTATAGAGAAGGATATTACAAGGCGCAAGAATCAGAGATAGACTCAGATTTGCCTGAAGAAGTGGAGATTATAATAGCTAAACAGAGGAATGGACCTACTGGTACTGTAAAGCTATTGTTTATGAAGAATTCAACTTCTTTTAAATCCCTGAGTTTAAGAGAAGAGGCGTGATAGATTTGACTATAGATTTTTAAAGATTTATAATTTTCTCAAGTTTAAAAAAATAGATAATTAAAAAATTTAAGGAGGGTTATTTGATGGACGAAAGAGAACAGATTTTATCATTAGTAATCTCATTGGAGGATCAGGAAGAAATAGAAAGATATCTTGGACAATTTCTTGCGGAGTCTAAAGCTAAAGCTGCTCTCTTAATAGATAAAAGTGGTACTGTAATTGGTGGTAGGGGAACTGCTTCTCAATTTGATTTTGTAACCATTTCTGCTTTAGCCGCAGGTGCCTTTTCGGCTACTCAGGAGCTTGCTAAGCTTTTAGGAGAGGAAGAGTTCTCGTTAATTTTTCATCAAGGAAAGAGAAACCATCTTCACATATCTCATATAGAGAAACAGGTTTTACTTCTTGTGATTTTTGATGATTCTACCACCCTTGGTATGGTGAGACTTTTTGCACAAAAGGCTTGTGAAAACCTTGCGAAAATAATAAAGAAAATTAAAGAAAAACAGAAGGACATACCTAAAGCAGAGTTTAATTTTAGTGATATAGAGGATTTTTTCAAAAAATAAAAAAATAAGAATAGAAAGGTGAAGATAAATGGCGGTTTTAAATTATGCTGCAAGAGAAATCACTTGTAAAATTGTTTATTGTGGACCTGGTTTGAGTGGAAAAACGGTAAATCTTCAGCAAATTTATAAGATGGTTTCTCCTGATAGACGTGGCGAGCTTGTCTCTCTTGCTACCGAAACCGAAAGAACTTTGTTTTTTGATTTTTTACCTTTAGATCTTGGAACAGTACAAGGTTTTAAGCTGAGATTTCAATTATATACCACACCAGGTCAAGCTCTCTATGAGGCAAGTAGGAAATTAATTTTAAGAGGTGTTGATGGACTCGTCTTTGTGGTAGATTCTCAGAAAAGTAGATTAGATGAAAATGTAAGGATATTTGAGGCTCTTAAAAAGGAGCTTGCTGCTGTGGGTTATGATTTTAACACGCTTCCTTTTGTTTTTCAATATAATAAAAGAGATTTGCCAGATATTGTTAGTGTTGAGGAGTTAAATCAAAAATTAAATCCTGATGGGAAGTATAAATATTTTGAGGCTGTTGCAATCGAGGGAAAAGGAGTTATGGAAACTTTAAAAGCTATTTCTCAGGAGGTACTTTTAAAGCTTACTCGTGGATAAGAATTTAGTACTTATAAAAATTGGTGGAAATGTTTTAAATAAATTTTCTCTCTTCTTATCCTTTATAAAAGATCTTTACGATAAAGGGTATGATTTTGTTTTTTTACATGGTGGAGGAAACGAGATAAATTATTGGATGGAGAGGTTTGGTCTTGAGCCTAAATTTGTAAAAGGCAGAAGAGTAACCGATGAAAATACTTTAAAAATAGTTGAGATGGTCCTCTCAGGAGAGATACAAGGAAGAGTTATATCAGAAATTAAAAAAGTAGGGTTAAAAGTTGTAGGTCTTAATGGAAAGTCAATTTTCAATTGTAGAAAATTGTTTATTGACGGTATAGATTTAGGATATGTAGGGGAAGTAGTGGGAGTAGAAGTTTCGGCTATTGAGAAACTCTTAGAAGAAAGATACATTATAGTCACTACCTCTTTGGGGATTGATGAACAGGGTAATTCTTATAACGTAAATGCTGATTCTGCTGCTTTAGCTTTGGGGGTTCATCTTAAGGTAGAGAGGTTGATATTTTGCACTGATGTTCCAGGAATTATTTTAAAGCAGAATGGTGAAGAGGTGGTTTTAAATAAATTATCTGTAGAAGAGGCTAAAAGATTGATTGAGATAGGAGAAGTTTTTGGTGGGATGATTCCAAAGCTTGAGTCAGCAATTGTGGCTATAGAAAATGGAGTAAAAACAGTGCAAATATGGGGAGGATTGGATTTTTCAAAGGCATGGAATATGGAAGAAGGAACTTTAATTTACAAGTAATTTTTGGGGGAAGATTATGAATGAAGAAAGAATATATGAAGATGAAATTAGCTTAGCAGAACTTTTCTATATCATTTGGAAAAGAAAAATTTTAATCATTACTTTATTCATAGTTTTTATAACAGTAGCTCTAATTTACAGTTTGTTAGCTCCTAAAATTTACGAGGCTAAAACTGTGATCTTATTACCTCAACAATCAGGAAGTACTTCTGCCTTAAGTGCTTTGGCTCAAAGTCTACCTATATCCTTAGGAATTCCTCTACCTTCAACCCCATCTGCGAATATGGTAGCTATTTTAAAAAGTAGGTCTGCAGCTGAGTATGTTTTTAAAAAACTTAAGCTTGAGGGTTATTTTAAAGCGAAAAACTATGAGGACGCCTTAGAGCAGTTGATGAAGAGCATAAAAGTCACTACTAATGATAAGGAAAATACTATTACTCTAACTGCGGAGGCTAAGGATCCTAAATTAGCTGCAGATATTGCTAATACTTATGTAGAAGCTTTAAGTAATATAAATGCTTCTCTTGGAGTATATACTGCGAAAAGGACAAAAGAATTTTTGGAAAAGCAGATAGAAAGAGTTAAAAAAGATTTAGAGCAAGCTGAGAACAGATTGAAGGAATTTCAAGAGAAGAACTTAATATTTGATGTAAACGATGAGGCAAAAGCCGTAGTTGATGCTCTTGCAAAATTGGAATCAGAAAAACAAATGACATCCATAACTTTAAAGGTGGAAAAAGAGAATTTTGAGAATTTAAAAAGAGCTCTTATTAATCAGCAAAGAATTCAACAAAAAGATCTGCTCGCTATAACCTCTCTTACCGCCACATCTACTGTACTTTCTGACCTTAGGAATAAGCTAATCTCTCAGGAATCAGAACTTGCTCTTCTTTCTGTGGATTATGGTCCAGATCACCCAAAAGTTATTTCCATGAAGTATGCGATTGAGGAGACCAAGAGGGTAATTAGAGACGAACTTGATAGAATTTATAAAGCGATTAATAATTCTTCTTTATATGAACTTTTTAGCTTACAAATGGATATATTTGTTAATGAATCTAAATTAAAAGCTCTTTCTGATGTCATAGATGAATATCAGAAGAGACTTTCTAATTTGCCAGAGCTTGGTCTTACTTTATCTAAACTTTTGAGAGATGTGAAAGTTCAAGAGACTATTTATACCATGCTTCTTTCTCAATATGAACAAGCAAAAATTGATGAGACAAAAGAAACGGCCGTAGTTTCAGTTCTTGATCCTGCTGTACCTCCCTCTAAGAAGTCTAAACCCTCTACTGTTTTAAACGTGCTTATAGCTGGGGTAAGCAGTATATTTTTGGGGATATTTTTAGCCTTTTTCCTTAATTTTTGGGAAAATTTTAAGAGAGAATGGAAAAAATTGGGAGGATAACATGAGAATTCCAGCCTTTGACTTAACGAGGCAATATAAAAGAATTTCAAACGATCTTCTGCCTCTTTTGGAGCAAGTTCTTTCCAAAGGTCAATTTATCTTAGGTGAAAATGTTCACTTATTGGAACAGGAACTTGCTGATTATTGTAATGTAAAATATGGTTTAGGAGTTGCGTCTGGTACTGATGCTCTTCTTATATCTTTGGAGGCCTTAGGAGTTAAAGAGGGAGATGAGGTTATAACCACACCTTTTACCTTTTTTGCTACTTCTGAAGTTATATCTCTATTGAAGGCAAAGCCAGTTTTTGTAGACATTGATCCTACTACTTATAATATAGATCCAGAAAAGGTAGAAGATGCTATTTCTCCTAAAACTAAAGGCATAATTCCCGTTCACCTTTTTGGACAAATGGCTGAAATGGATGATTTGACTTACCTTGCTGAAAAGTATGACCTTTTTATTGTGGAAGATGCTTGTCAGGCTATAGGAGCAGAGTATAAAGGTAAGAAAGCAGGAAGTATCGGAAATACGGGTTGTTTTAGTTTTTTCCCCACAAAAAATTTAGGAGGCTATGGGGATGGAGGTTTCATAACTACCAATGATGAAAAAATATACGAAAAAATCAAACTTTTAAGGGTGCATGGAAGCTCTAAAAAATATTATCATGACATAATAGGTCATAACAGTAGATTAGATGAGATTCAAGCAGTGATACTAAGAGTAAAGTTAAAATATTTAGACTCTTGGATAGAGAGAAGAAGAGAAATTGCAAAGATTTACTCAGAGAATTTAAAAAATTTTGATATAGTAGTTCCTGAAGAGAGACCTTATTTAAAACATGTATATCATCAGTATGTAATAAGAGTTAAGAAAAGAGATGAACTTCAAAATTATCTCTCCTCTAAAGGAATAGGTACAGCCATATATTATCCACTACCACTTCATTTACAAAAATGTTATGAAGATTTAGGTTATAAAAAAGGTGATTTTCCTGAGGCAGAGAAGGCGAGTGAGGAGGTTCTCGCTTTACCTATGTGGCCAGAGCTTACCGATGAAGAAGTGTATTATGTGATTGAAACTGTAAGGGAATTCTATGATAAGTATGGAGGATAGTTATGGGGTTTATTCTTGTAACAGGTGGAGCTGGTTATATAGGAAGTCATGTGGTTAAAGAACTACTTAGGAGAAATTATAAAGTGGTGGTATTGGACAATCTACACAAAGGTCACAAAAAAGCGGTCTTGACGCCGTATTTTGAGATTGTGGATCTAAAGAAGATGGATTCTCTAAGAGAAGTTTTTGAAAAGTATGATATCGATGCAGTAATGCACTTTGCTGCGCTAAGCACGGTAGCTGAGTCCATGAAAGAGCCTTTCAAATACTACGAAAATAATATTTTAGGTGGCTTAAATTTATTAGAGTTAATGAGAGAGTATAATATAAAATACTTTATTTTTTCTTCCACTGCTGCTGTTTATGGTGAGCCTCAAGTAGTTCCTATACCAGAGGATCATCCCAAAAATCCCACTAATGTGTATGGATCCTCGAAATTGATGTTTGAGGAGATATTAAGTTGGTATGATGAAATATATAAGCTTAGATATGTCTCTTTAAGATATTTTAATGCAGCGGGAGCAGATCTTGAGGGAGAACTTGGAGAAGATCACAGACCTGAAACTCACTTAATTCCTATAGTCTTAAAAACAGCCTTAGGACAGAGGGAATATATAGAGATATATGGAACCGATTATCCAACTCCTGATGGCACATGTATAAGAGATTATATTCATGTAGTGGACTTAGCTGAAGCTCATATTCTTGCTTTAGAAGCCCTATTTGATGGAATGCGTTCAGAAGTTTTTAATTTGGGGAATGAGAGAGGATATTCAGTAAGAGAAGTAATCAATATTGCCGAAAAAGTAGTGGGACAAAAGATTCCTATTAAAGAGGGACAAAGAAGACTTGGAGACCCAGCTATTCTTATTGCAAGTTCTAATAAGATAAAAAAGGTACTTAAGTGGCAACCCAAATTTAATGATTTAGAAATCATGATTTCATCCGCTTGGAATTGGATGAAAAAGCATCCTTTTGGATATTCTGAATAAAATTTGATATAATTGATATCGGAAATGGCAAAAGAAAAGAAGGTTGTGGCAGTTAATAGAAAGGCAAGGCATGATTATTCTATTCTGGATACTTTTGAGGCTGGAATAGTCCTTACAGGTACCGAGGTTAAGTCTCTAAGAAGGGGTAAGGTAAGTTTGCAAGATAGCTATGCGGATGTAAAAAATGGAGAAGTTTGGATTTATAATCTGCATATAAGTCCTTACGAACATGGAAATATTTATAACCATGATCCTAAGAGGCCAAGAAAACTTCTACTTAATAAAGATGAGATCGCATATCTTGTGGGAAAAGTAAGGGAAAGAGGATTGACTTTAATACCACTTTCTATATACTTTAATGAGCGGGGTTGGGCAAAAGTAGAGTTAGGGCTTGCAAAGGGTAAAAAGCTTTATGACAAGAGAAGAGATATAGCAGAAAGAGATGAAAGACGAGAATTAGAGAGACTATATAAGTTAAAGTACTAATGGGGGCGATTGGTTTCGACAGGGAGTACAAGGATCAAAAGCTGCAAGCCGAGGTGCCGTTACCTCGTAAAACAACGGCAAAAAAGAAGTGCCAACACAAATTTAGCATTAGCTGCTTAATTTAGCAGCTACGCTCTTCTAACCCGGGCTGGCAGGGTTAGAAGGGTGTCATAGTAAGCCAGCTGCCCCTTCCGACTCCCCTAAGGAAGGGAAAGAAGTAAGGGGATAGGTGCTTATAGAATCCTGCGGGAGGGAGTCTGTAAGCACCGAAAAGTTAAAACTCCCGCTAAGCTTGTAGAGGCTTTTGATTCTTGCTCTCTGGACGCGGGTTCGACTCCCGCCGCCTCCACCAAAAATTAAATTCGGGCTAAGAAAGGAAGAGCTCTTAGGAAATGTCTTTAAAAAGGTTTTTATTTGTTTTATTTTTTGTTTTTATTTTGTTAGCCAATAACTACATTTTAAGTGATGAGTTATCTTTTCTTGAAGTTGATTATTTAGGAGAAAAGATAAAAATCCTTACTACCCTTAAAGAGATTAATAATGAGATCTATATTCCTTTACCCTTATTTTCCTCAACTTTTGGATATGCTTACAAACAAGTTGCCGACGAAATACATCTTTATGACTCTAACAATGAAATTCTTATAGCAAAAGTAGGAGAGAAAAAGGTAATCTTGCATGGAAGAAACGGGGTTTTAGTTAATCCTATTTTAAAAGAAGGTGATATAGTTTATTTTCCTCTTTCCTCTTTTTATCGACTTATAGGGTATAGAGCATATCTGAAGAATAAGACTCTATATATAGTAAATGAAATATCAAATGTGGATTATTCAAAGGGGATATTAACTATAAACTTTAAAGGGAAGTCCCAGATAAATTTTAATACCTTAAATTTAAGCGCACCTCCACGGTTTGTAATTGATCTCCAGAATGTCGTTTTTATCGATAATAAAGGAGAGATAAATTTAAATGATCCGTATATAAAAAGTATAAGGTATTCTCAATTTAATGTGGCTCCATACGTAGTAAGAGTGGTTGTCGAATTTAAAAACCAAATCATGACACCTGAGATTAAGAAGGATTTAGGAAAATTAATCTTAAAGTTTCCTGTAAAATATGGAGAAAATGATGGACAAGAAATGGTAAGACTTTATGATCTTTCCTGGGAAGAGAATGCTGATACTTTGAATTTTTTTTTGAGGTTTTCTGATAATTTTACTTATACTAAAAACTTTTTACCTAATCCTAATAGGTATTATTATGATATTTCCAACGCAGAATCCTCTCTGACTTATACTAGTATTATTATTCAAAGGGATCCTATTATTTCTGTGAGAATTGGCGAAAGGACAAAGGAGGATTATAGTTTAAGGGTTGTTTTTGAAACATATACCGAATCAGATATAAGTGAGGAAGTATACTCAAATACTCTTAAAATTTCTTTTAAAGTCTCAAAAAAAGGAAATTTAATAAGAGAAAATTCCATAAATTATACAGTTTTTGTTGATCCAGGGCATGGAGGTTCTGATCCTGGTGCTATATATGGAGAGCTAAAAGAAAAAGATATAAATTTGAAAGTTTCTCTTAAACTTGCAGAGAAATTAAAAAACAAAGGTTATATAGTATATCTTCTTAGAGAAAATGACATTACTTTGTCCTTGGATGACAGGGTTAAGTTTATTAATGATAAGATAAATTCCAATAATCTACTTTTGTCCTCTTCTATTTTAATAAGTATACATACAAATGCCGCTTTTTCTCCTGATGTAAGAGGCATAGAGATATGTTATGCTAATGATATATCGGAAAGTTTAGTCAAGACTTTTATAGAAGTTTTTAATTCTAATGATCTTATGGTAAGGAGATCTATCAAAGGAAAATTTTATGTTCTATCCCGTGTCTCTATACCTTCTGTAATTGTTGAAATGGGGTTTATCACTAATGAATTTGATAGAAATTTGTTATTGAACGATGAATATCAAGACAAGTTAATAGATAAAATTATAGAAGTGATAGACAAATATGTAGAAGGAGGTAAAAATGAGTAAAATAGGTATTCTGGATTCTGGTGTAGGTGGGCTTTCGGTTCTTAAAGAAGTTTACCTAAATAATTTAGCCGATGAGGTCTATTTCTTAGGCGATACAAAATACTTTCCTTATGGGATTAAGCCTGTAGAGTTTATTCAAGAAAGAGTTTTTGAGATAGTAAGTTTCTTTAAAAGTCTTGGTGTAGAAGAGGTTATCATAGCTTGTAATACTGCATCGTCAGTAGCTTATGATTTTCTTAAAGATAGATTTAGAGATCTTAAAATACATAGTATTGTCTTAGGAGCTATAGAAGGTGCAAAAAATTATAAGGCTAAAAAGATAGGGGTTTTAGCTACAAGAAGAACTATGGAAAGTAATATCTATCCTAGATTAATTCACGAAAAGATTTCAGACAAAATCGAGGTATATGTTCAATCTTGCAGTGAGGGACCTCTTCTTGAGACTATTGAAAAGGGAATAGTGGAAGGAGAACTTATTGAGAAAGAAATCATGAGGTGTATTGATCCATTAGTAGAGAAAAACATTGAAGGGTTAATTTTAGGATGTACTCATCTTCCTTTTGTAAAAAAAGTTATAAAAGACTTATATCCTAATCTTTTTGTAGTTGATCCTTCCTTAGAGGTAATAAATTTTTTAAGAAGTGATAGTAATTTTAATACAAAGGTAGAGATTTTTGTCACCGGAGAAGCAGAAGAATTTCAAGGGATTCTTAACAAACTCTTAGGTATGGATTGGATTGTCAAAAAAGTAACTTTGGATAGGAGTGATGTAAGTGTTATCAAAGGATAGACTAATTAATACCTTTATAGATTTTGTAAAAATCTCCTCTCTTTCTTTAAGAGAGAAAGAATTTTCTTCTTTTTTGAAAAATAGACTTGAAAATTTAGGCTTAAAAGTTATTGAAGATAACGCTGGAAAAACTTTAGGTGGAAATTCGGGGAACTTATATGCTTATCTTGATGGTGATGGAGAACCAATTTTAATCTCAGCTCATATGGATACAGTATCTCCAGGGGAGAATATAAATCCTCAGATTGCTGGTGATTACATCCTAAGTGATGGAAATACAATTTTAGGAGCTGATGATAAAGCTGCCATATCTGCTATAGTGGAAGCTATTCAAACTATAAAAGAAAAAAAAGAAAGAACTAAAAAGATTGAATTTCTTTTTACTATTGGAGAAGAGATAGGGCTTGTAGGAGCTAAAAACATAGATCCTTCTTTAATAAAGTCAAAGGAGGGTTATGTGTTAGATGGAGAAGGAGATGTGGGTACTTTAATATTAAGAGCACCAACTCATGATAGGTTTTATCTTAACATATATGGTAAAGCTTCCCATGCTGGAACTTCCCCAGAAAAGGGTATAAATGCCATATTATTAGCTTCGGATTTTCTTCTTAACCTTTCTTGGGGTAGGATTGATGATTTTACTACTGCAAATGTAGGAATTATAAAAGGAGGTAGAGCAACTAATATAGTCCCCGATGAAGTGTATCTGGAAGGTGAGTTTAGGAGTCTTGATGAGGATAATCTTTCTTCTCTGTGGAGGAGATTTGAGGATAATCTTATTAAGTTGGTAAAAAAAGGTGCTAGTTATGATTTGAGAAAAGAAACTCTTTATAGAGGATTTAACATTGATGAGAGGGAAAAAGTTGTGAGAAGAATAGTGGATGTTTTAAACCAGATGGAAAAGAAAATTAATTTGACATATACTATGGGGGGAAGTGACGCTAACATTTTGAACTCCTATGGGATAAAGACAGTAAATGTAGGAATTGGAATGGAAAATGCTCATTCTAAGGAAGAGCGCATAAAAATAGAGAATCTTTATGATACTGCAGTATTGATTTATAACCTTATAAGAGGGTGATATATATGGGTGAAAGGACAGTAGTTTTGGGAGTCATTGGAGCAGATGTTCATGCTGTAGGCTTAAGAGTTCTAGATTATGTATTGAGAAATGCGGGTTTTGATGTGGTGAATATTGGGGTTTTATCATCACAAGAGGATTTTATAAAAGCAGCGATTGAATCGGGAGCAAGAGCTATTTTAGTTTCATCTCTTTATGGACATGCAGAACTTGACTGTAAGGGTTTTAAGGAGAAACTAAAGGAAGCAGGACTTGAAGATATAATCCTCTATATAGGTGGAAATTTAGGCGTAGGACAAAAAGATTGGAATGAAGTAGAAAAGAAATTTAAAGATTTAGGTTTTCACAGAGTATATCCTCCTAAAACTTCGCCCGAAGATGTGGTTAGAGACCTAAAAAAGGACTTGGGATTAGAATAGAAAGTCATGAAAGCTCTAATATTTGATATTGGAAGTACTTTTACTAAAGGTGTGGCTTATGATTTAGAGAAAGGAGAGATTATAGGTAAGGCAAAATATCCTTCTACAGTAAGTGAGGATGTAAACATAGGACTAAGTAAAGTAATAGAGGATATAAAGGCTCAAACAGGGTATAGGATAGAAGAATTTGAAATAAAAAGAGCCACTAGTAGTGCTGCAGGAGGCTTAAAGATAATTGCTATTGGACTTGTTCCTGATCTTACTGCAGAGGCTGCTAAAAAAGCTGCTCTTTCTGCTGGAGGAAAGGTATTAAAAGTATATTCTTATGAGCTTACAAGCTTGGATCTTGAGGAAATTTTGTTTTTGAAACCCGATATAATAATACTTTCAGGGGGGACTGATGGCGGAAACCGGTATTATCCTTTGGTAAATGCTCAAAAACTTTCTACTTTACCCTTAAATATTCCCTTTATTTATGCTGGAAATAAGGATTTAAGAGATAGAATAGAGAAAATTTTCAGAGAAAATAATAAAGAGATATATATTACTGAAAATGTAATGCCAGAATATGGAGTTATAAATATTAATGAAGTACAGAAATTAATTAGAGAGATTTTTTTAAGAAATATAATTCATGCAAAAGGTTTGGACAAAGTGAAAAAGATAATTGATGGAGTAGTAATGCCAACACCTCTTGCGGTTTTAAAAGGCTTAGAGGCATTCTCGGAGATGTACGGAGAAAGTATATTGGTGGATGTAGGAGGAGCAACCACTGATGTTTGTTCTGTGGCTGAGGGAGCACCAACTCAGTCGGGAGTTGTGTGGAAAGGTTTGAAAGATCCAATAGTAAAAAGGACCGTTGAAGGGGATCTTGGAGTAAGGGTTTCTGCTGTATCTTTATTGGAAGCGGTTGGTGAAAGAGAATTAGAAAAATTAGCTAATGATTTAAAAATAAATCCAAAGGAAAGGGCATATTTTCTTAGTAAAAATACCAATTTTATACCTGAGAAGGATGAAGATATTTATTTTGATGCAATACTTTCTTATTATGCTGTAAAAATAAGTGTAGAAAGACACGTGGGTCATTTAGAGGTAATTTATACTCCAATGGGAACCTTATATTTTCAGTATGGGAAAGATTTGAGGGGGGTTAAAAAATTGCTTCTTACTGGTGGACCTTTGATTTATAATCCTCACAAAAAAACAATATTGAAAGGAGCTATTTATTCTAAGGATGAGCCTTTTGTTTTAAAGCCTATATCTCCTGAAGTTTTTATTGATAAAGAATATATATTATTTTCTATAGGTGTAATATCTGAGATCAGTAAAGAAAAGGCTAAAAAACTTATTGAGAGATATATGAAGAGAATGGAGGCTTGGGAATGGTCTTAAAAAATAAGAAATGGGATCATAAATATTTCTTGAAGATGAGAGAAGAAGTTCTAAATTCTTGGGAAACAGGAAGGGAGGTAAATTTTGAAGAAGCGGTTTCATATTTAAGCTCATTACCAAGGGAAAAATATGCAGATTATGTTTTGAGAAAAGCAGATGAAAGTAAAAAAACCCTGCTTCAGCCAAGAGCAGGAGTGCCTATATTAAAAGAACATATCCTTCTTTTGCAATACCTCCAAAAAGAGGGTGGGGCAGATATATTACCAACTACTATTGATAGCTATACAAGACAAAATAGATACCGAGAGGCACAATTAGGTATTGAAGAGAGTTTAAGAGAGGGAAGATCTTTACTCAATGGATTTCCTGCAGTAAATTATGGTGTTAGGGCTTGTAGAGAAATAATAGAAAGTGTTGATGTACCAGTAGAGGTGAGACATGGAACTCCTGATGCAAGATTGCTTGCAGAAATAACTCTTGCAGCTGGATTTACCTCCTTTGAAGGAGGGGGCATTACCTATAACATTCCTTACGCTAAAGATGTTTCTCTGGAAAACTCAATTCTCTATTGGCAATATGTGGATTACCTTGTTGGACTCTATGCTGAAAATGGAGTAATAATAAATCGAGAGTCTTTTGGTCCTTTGACGGGTACCCTTGTTCCTCCATCTATCTCTATAAGTATTGGAATTATAGAAGCTCTACTTGCTGCTGAGCAGGGAGTAAAGAGTTTTAGTGTGGGATATGGGCAATGTGGGAATATTATTCAAGATACCGCTTCTATTAATGTTCTCTATAGGTTAACAAAGGAGTATTTGGCAAGTTTCGGATATTATGATGTACATGTTACCACTGTTTTGCATCATTTTATGGGTGGGTTTCCAGAGGATGAGGCAAGGGCTTATGCGGTAATAAGCTTAGGTACAGTTCCAGCGGTATTATCTAAAGCTACGAAAGTAATAGTGAAAACACCTCAAGAAGCAATTGGTATTCCGTCTAAGGAGGCTAATGCTGCAGCTTTAAGAAACACAAGACAAGTTCTTCAAATGTTAGACTCGCAGGATTTTATTGATAAGAATAAACTTCAAGAAGAGGAATACATCATTGAAAGAGAAGTGAGAAGCATTTTAAATAGTGTGTATTCTATTGGTGAAGGAGATCTTGTGTTAGGTACTGTAAGGGCTTTTTCTTCTGGTTTGCTTGATGTTCCTTTTGCTCCAAGTAGGTTTACTCTGGGAAGAGTTATGCCTATAAGAGATAATGAGGGTGCTATAAGATTTTTTGATTTTGGAAATTTGCCCTTTGATGAAGAAATTAAAGATTTTCATAGAAAGAAGATTGAAGAGAGAGCAAAGTATGAGAAGAGAGAAATTAGTTTTCAAATGGTATTAGATGACATATATGCTATAAGTAAAGGTAGATTAGTGGGAAGACCTAAGTAGGTTAAGGAGATTTATTATGATAAAAGATGCTTTATATTCCATTGGGCTTTCAGGTTTTTATTTTGATGATCAGAGGGCTATTAAAGCAGGAGCAAAAGAAGATGGCTTTGCTTATAGGGGAGTTCCTTTAACCTCAGGCTATGAATCTGTAAGACAGAAAGGAGAAAGTATATCGGTAATCTTAATTCTTGATGATGATCAGATAGCCTTTGGGGATTGTGCTGCTATTCAATACTCGGGAGCAGGAGGGAGAGAACCGTTATTTAAAGCAAAAGAATTGGTTAAAGATTTAGAGAATGTAGTATTTCCCTTTCTTTTCCAGGAGAAATGGGAAAGTTTTAGATTCATATGTCAGAAGTTAGAAACCTTGAGTATCAATGGTAGGAAACTTCATACTGCTTTGAGGTATGGAGTTTCTCAAGCTATTCTTGATGCTTTTTCAAAATATTATAAAAAGACCATGACTGAAATTATTCGGGATGAGTATTTGCTAAATTTTGACATTAAAAAGATTCCAATTTTTGCTCAATCAGGAGATGAAAGATATATTAATGTGGATAAAATGATTCTTAAGAGAGTAGATGTTTTACCTCATGCTCTCATCAATAATGTAGAGACAAAGTTAGGATGGCGTGGAGAAAAGTTAATAGAGTATTTGGGATGGTTGAAAGAGAGAGTAAAAATACTTGGAGACGAGAATTATCATCCTATATTTCATATAGACGTTTACGGAACCATTGGAATTGCTTTTCAGTATAATATAGATGAGATAGTAGAATATATGGAAAAACTTGAGAAGATTTGTTATCCATATAAGTTGAGAATTGAAGGGCCTGTAGACATGGAGAGTAAAGAGTTACAAATAGATTTCTTGAGCAAAATAAAGAGAAAACTCAAAGAAAGAGGTATAAATGTGGATATTGTAGCAGATGAATGGTGTAATAGCTTAGATGATATCAAGGATTTTATTAAAGCTGAAGCAGTGGATATGATCCAGATAAAGACTCCTGTTTTAGGTAGTATTCACAATTCTATTGAGGCTGTGCTTTATTGCAGAGAAAACAATATAGGAGCCTATTTAGGTGGTAGTTGTAATGAAACTGATAGGTCGGCTCAGGTTTCCGTCCACATTGCATTGGCAACTCAGGCGGATCAAATTTTGGCAAAACCAGGAATGGGCGTAGATGAAGGACTGATGATAGTTTATAACGAAATGATGAGGACTTTAAAAATATTAAAAAAGAAAGGATTGAATGTTATAGATGCTTAAGATTTTCTCTCCTACTGCTATTTTAGGATATGGTTTTCCTGAAAAAACTTATTACAATGCCCTCTCAGAGAAGCCAGACATTATTGCTGTAGATGCAGGTTCGACAGATCCTGGACCTTATTACTTAGGTAAAGGTATTTCTTTTGTTGATAGGAACGCTACTAAGAGGGATCTATATTATTTAATAAAAATGGCTTTAAAGTTTGACATACCAATATTAGTCGGAAGTTCAGGAGGATGTGGTACAAAATCTTCTTTAGATTGGACTTTTGATATAGTTAAGGAGATTTTAGGGACAGAAAATATCAAGGCAAAGGTTGCCAAAATTTATAGTGATATTGATAAAGAGATAGTTAGAAAAGCTATTTTAGGGGATAAAATTAAAGAACTTGATGGGTCTTCGAAATTAACTGTAGAAGATCTTCAAAATGTAAATAATATTGTGGCTCAAATAGGTATATCGCCCTTTATTGAGGCTTATAAAAAGGGAGTAAATATAATTTTAGCAGGAAGAAGTTATGATCCAGCCCCGTTCTCTGCAATTCCAATTTATAAAGGATATCCTAAAGGGCTTTCCTACCATTTAGGAAAAATTCTTGAATGTGGGGCAATTGCAGCTGAACCTGGTAGTGGAAGAGATGGGCTCATGGGATTAATTTTTGAGGATCGTTTTGAGGTTTATCCCCTTAACGAAGATAGAAAATGTACTGTTATTTCTGTGGCTGCTCATACTCTATATGAGAAAAGTGATCCCTATCATCTTATTGGTCCCGATGGGGTTATTGATCTTACCAAGTCGGTTTTTATACAAAAAGATGAGAGAACTGTTTCGGTTATGGGTTCAGAGTTTATAGAATCTAAGGATAAGTGGATTAAGATAGAGGGAGCCAAATATCTTGGTATAAGAGGGATCTGTATAGCTGGAATTAGAGATCCTATCATGATTTCTCAAATAGATGAAATATTAGAAAAGCAGAAAATTCTTTTAAGGGAGAATTTTAAAGATTTAAATAAGTATGAAATATTTTTCCATGTATATGGGAAAAATGGAGTTATGGGAAGTTGGGAGAAGGAAAAGAATCTTTCCCACGAACTTTGTATTGTTATTGAGGTGATAGGTGAGAATCAAGATCATGTAAAGACAATACTTGGATTTTTAAGATCTTCGCTTCTTCATTATGGTTATAAAAACCGTATTTCCACAGCTGGAAACCTTGCTTTTCCATTCTCTCCCTCCGAAGTTATCTGGGGAGAGGTTTTTGAATTTAAGATTTACCATCTTATAAAACTTGAAGATTACGAATTTCCAATAGAGGTTGTAGAGGTTTAGCCTATGAGGCATAAATTAATTGATTTGGCAAAAGTAATACGTACTAAAAATAGTGGTCCCTTCATTCTTACCATAGACATTATTTTTAAAGATTCTTATGTGTATAAGAGATTAAAAGAAATAGATTATTTTTCTAAAGTTTGGTGGGCTCAGGTTTATGGGATAAATTTAGATGATGTTATTTCTGTAATTTATTTTGATCCTGTAAGTGCTGTTAAGGCTAATATAAAAAGGAGGGTTCCATCGGGAAGTCCTGGGGATACTGATGTTTATGGAGCCCAACAACATGCTCCTCTTCTTGAGGTGGAGATAGATGTTTAGAGTCATTAATCAGGAGGAAATTTATAAGAAGTTGGTAGATTTGATAGAAAAAGTAAATTTTTCTTTACCTGAGGACGTAGAAAAAGCTTTGCTAGAATCAAGAAAAAAAGAAGAAGATAAAAATGCTCAAATTGTTCTTGATATTCTTATAGAAAACGCAAAAATTGCTAAAGAAAAAAAGATTCCTGTATGTCAAGATTGTGGAATGGTGGTGGCTTTTGTAGAGATTGGTAGAAATTTATGTATTAATGGGAATATAGAGAATGCTATAAATGATGCAGTAAGAACAGTTTATGTAAATGATTTTCTCAGAAAGTCTGTAGTTAGGGATCCTTTAAGGAGAATTAATACAGAGGACAATACTCCTGCAGTTATTCACTATGATGTGGTTGATGGAGATAAGTTGAGAATAAATATACTGATAAAGGGCTTTGGAAGTGAAAATGCGAGTGTGGTAAAAAATTTACTTCCTACTGTATCAAGAGAGGAGTTAATTAATGAGATTATAGAGCATATAAAATTTTTCGGGCCTAACGCATGTCCTCCATTAATTGTGGGTATAGGTATAGGAGGTACTTTAGAGAAGGCTGCAATTTTATCTAAGAAAGCATTATTGAGGCCTATAGGTAAACATAATGATGATCCTTTTTGGGCATCTTTGGAAGATGAACTTTTGGAGAAGATAAATAATCTCAATATAGGCCCTGGAGGGCTTGGGGGAAAAACTACAGCTTTAGCGGTAAATATAGAGAGTTATCCTGTTCATATTGCAGGATTTACTCTTGCAATAAATCTCCAATGCTGTGCGGTAAGGCATGGGTGGGTTGAGATATGAAAAGGATCTATATTCCTGATGATATTGAAAAATTGGAGAGGTTTGAGGTAGGGGAATGGATACTTTTAAATGGGGTGTTGTATTCTGCAAGAGACCAAGCTTGTAAAAAATTAGTAGATATGATAGATAAAGGAGTTGAACTACCTTTTAATTTAAAGGATATTATTATCTATCATATGGGACCTTCTCCTGCACCACCCGGTAGAGTGGTAGGTTCTGCAGGACCTACTACAAGCAAAAGGATGGATCCTTTTGTGGCAGAGCTCATGAGGAATGGAGTAAAGGGATTTATTGGAAAGGGAATGCGAGGTAAAGAAGTAATTGAAGCAATAAAAAAATATAAAGGTTTTTATCTCGTAACAGTAGGAGGAGCGGGAGCGTATCTTGGAGATAGAATTAAGAATATGGAAATTTTGGCTTTTCCTGAACTTGGTCCTGAAGCCATTTATTATTTAGAGGTTTTTGATTTTCCTGCCATGATGGCTATTGACTCTAAAGGAAACTCCTTCTGGAAGATATAATGATACATCCAAAAGTTCTATTAAGGGAGGCCATTTATTATGCTCCACGAGGGGAAGCAAGACTTCAGCTTCTTGGATCTATTATTGCTCAAAATTTCCTATCTCACGAAGATAAACTCATAGGACTAATAGGGGATTCTGGTTCAGGGAAATCCTTATTAATAAGAGGGATGTTTCCAGGACTTAATCTAACTAACGATGATGAAGGAGTATATAGAAGGCCCTTACCTCTTATTGAAGATTATGAGAGAGGAAGATTTTACGAATATATATACCATCTTGATGTAAGATTTGAGCTAGCTTTTTATCCTATATATCTTATAGCAGAAGCTATTTTAAAGGCTTTAGAAGAAGATAGAAAAATTGTTTGTGAACATTTTGAGCTGATCTACTCTTATATTAAGAGGAATGCAGACCTACTCATAGGAGTAGGTGAAGAAGTTATTGTAGCAAGACCTAATATTTTTGGGCCTTTGCCAGAAGAAATTGTAGCCATTGTTTTTCCCTCTCTAAGTTATAGATTGCAGGCTCATACAGCTGAGGATCTGACAGGAATGATTTTGGAGGATCATGGTTATTTACGATATATTGAAGGACACAGTGATGTGAAACATGGATTTGTTATAAGATTGAAAGAGAAACTTCAAGTAGATATTTCAGATTTAGAAAGAGAGGTTAAAAATTATATTGAAAAGGGTGTAGAAGTATCTTATTTAGATAGACAACACATAAAGATAGGTGAGCGTATTATACCCTGTACAGGACCAAGACTTCATGTGAAAAATACGAGAGATATAAAAGAGTTCTATTTATATCCCGATTTCATTTTTGACAAAGAAGAAGAGGATTATTTGCTTGTTGGATTTGTCGATAAGGTGGAATATGATAAAATAGTTAATAAACTTAAAGAAAGAGGAAGATAGATATGGTAAGGATTGATAAAAGATCAAATACGGATTTAAGACCTGTGAAAATAACAAGAAAATATTTAAAGTATCCCTTGGGGTCGGTTTTAATTGAGATGGGAGAAACAAAAGTTATATGCACTGTTTCCATGGAAGAAAAAGTTCCCCCTTTTCTTAAGGGTACAAATCAGGGATGGTTGACTGCTGAATATGGGATGCTTCCAGGTTCTACTCCAGAAAGAAAGGTGAGAGACGTAGTAAAAGGTGCGATAAATGGGAGATCTCAAGAAATTCAAAGGCTTATAGGGAGATCTCTAAGGGCAGTAGTTGATTTTAGCAAGCTTGGGGAAAGAACTATCTGGATTGATGCAGATGTTATTCAGGCAGATGGTGGTACAAGGACCGCTGCTATAACTGGGGCTTTTGTGGCTCTTTATGATGCTTTAGAAAAGTTGAAGAGGGAGGGAATCATAAAAGAGATACCTATAAGAGAATTTGTTGCTGCTGTAAGTGTGGGAATCGTAGATGGAGAAATTCTTCTTGATCTCTCTGCTAATGAGGACATGAGGGCCGAAGTGGATATGAATGTGGTTATGACAGAAAGTGGTAAATTTGTGGAAATTCAAGGAACTGCTGAGAAAACTCCTTTTACCCATGAACAGTTGCAACATATGCTTAACCTTGCTAAGCAGGGTATTATGAGATTAATTGAAATTCAAAAGAAAACTCTTGGGTTACTTTAGATGGATAAGTTTATTATATTGGCGACAAAAAACGAAGGTAAAATAAGAGAAATATTGGATATTCTCTCAGAGTATAGAAGTTGGATAAAAACTTTGAAAGATTTAAATCTTGACATAGAACTTCCTGAAGAGTTAGGTGAAAGTTATGAAGAAAATGCTTTTATCAAAGCAAGGTATATTGCTGAACTTACAGGTTATCCTGTTATTGCAGAAGATTCGGGTCTTGAAATTGATGCTTTAAAAGGAGAATTAGGCATTCATTCTGCAAGGTTTGGAGGAAGTGTGGGATATAAGGAAAAGATAAGATTGGTTTTGGAGAAGATGAAAGATATTCCATGGGAAGATAGAAAAGCAAGATTTGTATGTAAGGCAGTGTTTTATGATGAAAAAGAAGACATAAAAATTATTACAGGTGGGAAAGTTGAGGGGTATATTGCTTATGAGCCGAGAGGAGAAAGGGGTTTTGGTTATGATCCTATTTTTTATTTTCCCCCATTGGGTAAGACCTTTGGGGAAATAAACGAGTTTGAGAAAAACAAATATAGCCATAGATTTATGGCTTTTAATAAGTTAAAATTATTTTTAGAATGTTTTTATAAAGGGGGTAAGCTATGAAAGAGATAATTTCGACCTCAAAAGCTCCTTCTGCTATTGGTCCTTACTCTCAAGGAATAAAGGTAGGGAATATGGTATTTATCTCGGGACAAATTCCAATTGATCCAGATACGGGAAATGTGGTAGAGGGAGGAATAAAGGAACAAACCAAAAGAGTTTTAGAGAATGTAAAAGCTATATTGGAATCCATAGGTGGAAGTTTAAATAATGTAGTAAAGACTACAGTATTTATGGTAGATTTGGAAGAGTTTTCTGAGATGAATGAGGTATATAAAGAATATTTTCCTAACAATCCTCCTGCAAGATCAACTATACAGGTTTCTGCTCTTCCCAAAAATGTAAAAATTGAAATTGAAGCAATAGCGGTCTTTTAAATTTTTATTTAAGAGGAGAAAGATGTATGATTCCTCTGCGAGATGATATACCGTCTCGAAGGTATCCTATAGTTAATATGACTCTTATCTTCTTGAATATTTTTGTTTTTTTATGGGAGATGTTATTACCTCAAGGGGTCTTAGAAAGTATAATATTTAAATATGGGGTAGTCCCATATAGGTTTTTCAGTTTAAATTTACTTCCTCATGGGATTTTAACCCTTTTTACTTCTATGTTTTTACACGGTGGATGGTCTCACATCATTGGTAACATGCTTTATTTGTATATATTTGGTGACAATGTAGAGGATGCTATGGGGCATTTTAGATATCTTGTTTTTTATCTTCTTTCTGGAATTCTTGCTGGGTTGACTCAAATCTTCTTTAGTACTAACCCTTATATGCCTGCTATAGGAGCGAGCGGAGCGATTGCAGGTGTTTTAGGAGCATATATGAGATACTTTCCCTTAGCGAAGGTTCTAACTATGACTTTTTTTGTATTTTTTATAGATTTTATTTATATCCCTGCTTTTTTATATATAGGTCTTTGGTTTATAATGCAAATTTCATCAGGGATATTCTCTCTTTTAATTAATATTAGTGGTGGAATAGCTTGGTGGGCACATATTGGGGGGTTTGTTTTTGGTTTCATCTTAGCAAAGCATTTTAGGAGAAGAAGATATTGGGTTTATTACTACTAAGGGAGGTGACTTTTTATGAACTTTTGGGATATTTTTTGGATCATATTTATTTTGAGTAGTATTTCTCCCATAGTAAGGCAGAGAGTTATAGAAGCAGAGAGATTTAGATTAATTCAGACCCTGGAGAGAAAGAGAGGTTCTAGGGTTATTACTCTTATTCATAGGCAAGAAACTATGAATCTTTTTGGTATCCCAATAGCAAGGTATATTAACATTGAAGATTCAGAAGAGATTTTGAGAGCTATAAGACTTACTCCTGAGGATATGCCTATTGATTTAATTCTCCATACTCCTGGTGGGTTAGTATTAGCAGCTGAGCAGATAGCTCATGCATTAAAAAATCACAAAGGAAAGGTTACGGTCTTTGTACCTCATTATGCTATGTCAGGAGGAACTTTTATAGCTCTTGCTGCAGACGAAATTATAATGGATGAGAATGCAGTACTTGGTCCTGTGGATCCTCAACTTGGAGAATATCCTGCTGCTTCTATCTTAAATGCTATTAATAGAAAGGGGGCAGATAAAGTCGAAGATAAAACCCTTATTCTGGGAGATGTGGCAGAAAAAGCAATTAGACAGGTAAAAGAATCAGTTTTTGAGCTTTTAAAAGATAAAATGCCTGAAGAGAAAGCAAAGGAGATTGCAGAAATTCTTTCCACAGGTACCTGGACTCATGATTATCCTATAACGGTCGAAGAGGCACAGAAATTAGGTCTTCCTGTAAAAGTTGGATTACCAAAAGAAATTTATGCTCTCATGAATTTATATCCTCAATCTCCTGGTTCAAGACCTTCTGTACAGTACATACCTGTGCCTTATCAGCCTTATAAAGGTGGTGCAAATAATAAAAAATCATAAGTCTGTAATTTAATTTATAACTATTATTAATTACTATTGACACTTATTAAAGCTAAGTGTTAATATTTAATTGAAAATTTTAGCAATTTAGTAGGGAGAGTGCTAAATTTGTTAGATGAAAGAAAAAAAACAATATTAAAAATAACGGTAAAAGATTACATTGAATCTGCCCATCCAGTAAGCTCAAGGGTACTTGCTAAAAAGTACCTTTTAGGATGGAGTCCTGCTACTATACGTAATGAAATGGCAGATCTTGAGGAAGAGGGTTATCTCATACAACCCCATACATCGGCGGGAAGAATCCCCTCTGATAGAGGATATAGATTCTATGTAGATTTTTTGTTGGATGGATATGAGCTTTACGAGGAAGATATAAAGGTTGCAAATAGTATTATTTTTTCTGTTCTTGATTGGGAGAGCCTTTTGAAGAAGGTAGCAGAGTTGATGTCCGAAAGAACCACTTTTATTGGGGTTGTTTTATACCCCCAATTGAGAAATACCACTCTTAAGAAAATAGAGTTTGTGGATTTGAGGGAGGAAACTGTAGTTATTATTGTCACTACCGCGACAGGGATAGTAAAGGAGAAAATTATAAGGTTATCGAGGTCTATTACAGAAGAAGAATTACAAAGAATAAGAATGAAATTAAATAAAGAGTTTGGAAATAAAGAGCTTCAAAAGGTATATTGGAATTTAAGTAAAGAAGAAAAGAGGATTAATATTCCTTCTGAGATTATAGAGACCTTGAAGGACATATTGAAAGAATTGATTTATACGGGAAAGGAAGAGGGAGTATTTGTCTCTGGTCTTTCTAAAATACTGAAACATTTGGAATTTCAGGATATTAATAAAGTGAAGACATTGGTTGATGTCTTAGAAGAAGAAAAAACTTTGTCTTCTTTACTTTTTACCGCTTTTCTTAATAAAGGACTTACTATACTTATTGGTCAGGAGATAAATATTCCAGAACTTAGTGATTGTAGTGTTATCACTACAGTTTATTCCTTAGGGGATAATATTACGGGATCTATTGGTATGATAGGTCCCAAAAGGATGAAATACGAAAGAATCCTTGCCTTCGTAGAATTAATAGGAAAGACATTATCCGAGAGACTTACACAAATTTTGGGTGAGTATTAATAATCATGTCTCCAATGTTTTTTGCCACCACTTTTAAGGAACCTGATTTACTTTATATTGAGGATAAAGAGGATATTTTCCATATGGTTAATGTTTTAAGAATAAGAGAGGGAGAAAAAATTGATGTAAATTATAATTCAAAGATTTTTAGAGCTTATGTTGAGAAAATTGAAGAAGATAGGGTAATATGTAAGATTATTGAGAAAATTGGGAATAAGGAGGCTAATGTTGAAGTTTATTTATGTCAAAGTTTGCCTAAAAAGGAGTCCTGGGAGATCATTTTAGAAAAATGTACCGAAATTGGTGTCGTAGGATTTATTCCTTTACAAACTCAAAGGAGTATTGTAAACTTATCAAGAGACGAATTGAATAAAAAATATCAAAGATGGAATAAAGTTATCAAAGAAGCTGTAAAACAGTGTGGAAGGAATAAATTACCGTTATTATATAAAGTTCAAACCTTAGAGGAAAGTTTAAATTTGGCTAAAAAGGAGAATGCTGATATATTGATTGCCTGGGAAGGGGCGGAGTTGAGTTTAAAAAATATTATAAGAAATAATATTAGAGATAAAATTTTTCTTTTTATAGGACCTGAAGGAAGTTTTACTGATGAAGAGATTAACCTTATGAAGAAGTATAATGGTATTTTTTTTAATATGGGTCCAAGAATATTAAAGGTTGAGACAGCTGCAATTGTGGCTTCTGCTCTCCTTCTCTATGAGAAAGGAGGCTTAGGTTTATTTTAATATCTTGAGAAAAGTTGCTTTTTATACCTTTGGGTGTAAGGTAAATCAATATGAAACTGAAAACTTAAAAATATTAGCAAGAAATGCTGGTTTTGAGATTGTTCCTTTTGGAAAAGAGGCAGATTTAATATTTATAAACAGTTGTGCTGTAACGCACGTTGCTGAGAGAAAAGCAAGGAGACTAATTAATCTTATCAAAAATCGCTTTCCTAATGCTAAAATTGCTCTTGCAGGTTGTTATGCGGAAAGGCTTAACTTGTCCTCGGAAAAGCTTGTTTTAGATTTTGTTCTAGATAATAAGCAAAAGTGGGAGTTTTTTGGGGGAAGTGAAGACTCAGCTTTTGTAACCTCCGAAGATCGAGCAAGAGCAATATTGAAGATTCAAGATGGATGTAATAATTTTTGTACCTATTGTATAGTCCCCTACTTAAGAGGTAGAGAAAGAAGTAAACCTTTTGACAAGGTAATGGAGGAAGCCCAAAAACTTGTTGAAAATGGTTTTAAGGAAATAGTTTTGACAGGGATAAGATTAGGAGCTTATGGAAGAGATTTGGGAGACAAAGATGCCTTGTCCAAACTCCTTTTAAAACTTTTTGAGATGGATGGTTTAGTTAAAATAAGACTAAGCTCTATAGAACCCATGGATATAACAGAGGGGTTGATAAAACTTGCGGATCATCCTAAGTTATGTAAACATTGGCATATACCTCTTCAAAGTGGTGATGATGAGATTCTTAAGAAGATGAACAGAAGGTATGATACTAAATATTTTGAGCAGATAGTCTATAAATTAAGAGAAAAGGTGCCCGATGTGGCCATAACTACTGATATAATAGTGGGTTATCCTGAAGAGAGTGAGGAAAATTTTAATAACACTTATCTTTTTGCAGAGAGAATGGGGTTTATGAGGATACATGTTTTCCCATATTCACCAAGACCTTTTACTCCGGCTTATAAATTAAAGCCTTTACCTTATGAAGTGATTACAAAAAGGAAGGAAAAATTGATAAAATTAAGTAATGACTTATGGGAGAGATATGTAAGTAAATTCATAGAGAAAGAATTAGAAGTTATGGTTGAAGAAAGAAAGGAAAATCTATATAGAGGTACAACTGATAACTATATAAAAGTAGAGTTTGAAAGTAATTTATTATTAAAGGAGGGTGAATATATAAAGGTAAGACTATTGAAGGTAGATAATAAAGAAGAAAAAGTATGGGGCGAAGTTTTGGAGAGTAAAGTAAAAGTTACATTATAAGAAAGGAGGGAAGATTGTGACTGAAGTAAGAGTAGGAAAAGATGAAAGTCTTGATAGTGCATTGAAGAGATTTAAGAAAAAATTGCAGGAAGATGGTGTTCTTGCAGATATTCGTAGGCATGAATATTATGAGAAACCTAGCGAAAAAAGGAATAGAAAAAAGGCTCAATCTAAGAAAAAGAAGTAAATAGGTTTTATGGAAAGGTCACTATTAAGGACAGAGATAATAATTCCAAAGGATGTGGAAAGTTATAGAGAAGAAATATTGAATAACATTGAGAAAATAGAAGAAATAGATAATGTAAAAATTAAAGTGGAAGATAATAAATTAGTGATCTATGGAGAGCCAGAGTCTGTTAAAAGAGTGGAAGCTTTTTTATTAGATCAAATTTCTATTTCCAAGAAAAGTGGGACCCTTCTAGTCCATAAGGTACTTGTTTTTGATAAAAAAATAGTTAGGATTTTGACCCCAGGGCAGAAAAATTATGTGGAAGAAATCGAGAAAAACTATATAGTATTAGCAAAAGGTCCCGCAGGTACAGGGAAAAGTTTTCTTGCTATAGCAGTGGGTTTGAATATGTTGAAAAATAATTTGGTGCAAAAGATGATTTTAACGAGACCAGTGGTGGAGGCAGGAGAAAAATTAGGTTTTCTCCCTGGGGATATTCAACAAAAGGTAGATCCTTATATAAGACCTCTATATGATTTTTTGGAGGAGCTATTAGGTTCAGAGAAACTTAATAAGTACATAGAAAAGGGTATGATAGAAGTTGCCCCTCTTGCTTATATGAGGGGAAGGACTTTTAAATATTCTTTTATTCTTTTGGACGAAGCCCAAAATACCACTCCTATGCAGATGAAGATGTTCCTTACTCGTTTTGGAGAAGGAAGTAAGATGGTTGTGACTGGAGACGTAACTCAAACAGATCTTGATGTGGGAAGAACTTCTGGATTAACTCATGCGTGGGAGATATTAAGAGGAATAAAGGGTATAGGATTTGTAGAGCTTACAGAAAAAGATGTGGTACGCCACGATATAGTGAAGGAGATTATAAAAGCCTACGAAAGATGGGAGATAAATAAATGAGTGTTAATATCTTTGATCTATATGGATGTTTTGACAAAAAAGAAGAAGATAGAGTTAAAAACTTTGTAAAAGAAGTTTTTAAGAAGGAAGGTTTTCTTCCGAATAAATATGATATCTCGGTGGTTTTAGTAGATGATGAAAAAATAAGAGAGCTAAATAGCAAATATAGAGGGAAAGATACACCTACCGACGTTCTTTCTTTTTCTCTTGGAAAGGATCCTAAGGGAAGAATAGTAGGAGAGATCTATATATCTATAGATACTGCTAAAATTCAGGCAGAGGAAAATAATAAGACTCTTATAGATGAAGTTGCTTTTTTGACTTTGCATGGGCTTTTACATATACTTGGTTATGATCATGAGAATGATGAAGAATATGAGAAAATGGAAAAGGAAACAAAAAAGCTAATATCTTTGTGGAGATAATGAGGAATAGGAATCTTATTGAAAGTATTACAAAGGCTGTGGAAGGCTTAGAATTTGGCTTGAAATATGAAAGAAATATAAAAATTCAAGCATTTATAGCTTTACTAGTTGTATTATTTTCCTTAATTCTAAACTTTGATCTAACGGATAAGTTGTTAATATTTATGTGGTGTGGTGTGGTAATAAGTGCTGAGTTTTTTAATTCCGCTATTGAGAGGGCTATGGATGTGCTTTCCGAAGAATATTCGCCTAAAATAAAGATAGTCAAAGATCTTTCTGCTTCAGCAGTTTTTATACTGGCATTAATAGCTTTAGTTTCAGGATTATTAATCTTTTTTAAATACCTGTCGAGATTAATTTAAAGGGGTGTGAAGTTAAACTGGAATATTTATCGCTTTTAATTCTATTAATTATTTCGGGTTTTTTATCAGCTCTTGAGACATCTCTTCTTTCTCTTCCTAAGATTAGACTTCATCATTTGGCTGAGAATGGAGACAAAAGGGCAATAAAAATTGTTAGACTTATGGAAAATAGTCAAAGAGTGCTTAGCACAATTCTTATTGCCAATAATTTTGTGAATGTTTTAATCTCGGCAATAGCCACCAAAATAGCTCTTGCTACATTTAAGAATTTTGGTGTTGCTGTTGCTACGGGCGTGAGTACCTTTTTTATTGTGGTATTTGGAGAGGTGATTCCTAAGAGTTTTGGCTTGA
Source organism: Dictyoglomus sp. (assembly GCF_049968615.1). Lineage (NCBI taxonomy): Bacteria > Pseudomonadati > Dictyoglomota > Dictyoglomia > Dictyoglomales > Dictyoglomaceae > Dictyoglomus > Dictyoglomus sp. The sequence continues at coordinate 42,026 of NZ_JBMFQK010000009.1, forward strand.
AGTTAAAAGAAAAATATGCATTAGCAGTGATTAATGTTTTTTATCCCTTTTACATAATATTTCTACCAATTACAAAATTGATTTTAGGATTTAGTAATATTTTTTACAAGTTTGTAGGTAAGACTCAAGAAAATATCTCTCCTTTTGCTACTGTAGATGAGTTTTTAACCCTTGTGAATGTAGGAGAAAAAGAGGGTATTATTGAGAAAGAAGAAAAAGAACTCATAAATAATGTCTTAGAATTTACTGATACTGAAGTTCATGAAATTATGGTTCCAAGAATAGATATGGTTTGTGTTAGTGTAGACAGTCCTTTAAAGGAAGTTTGGAGAAAAATTATAGAAGAGGGACATTCAAGAATTCCAGTATATGAGGGTAGTATTGATAATATAGTGGGTATAGTACATGCAAAGGATGTGTTAAAAGCTCTTGCAGAGAAGGATCCTAATATAAAAGTAAGAGACATTTTACGGGATGTTATATATGTGCCTGAGAATATGAAGATAAATGAGCTTTTTAATGAGATGAGAAAGAAGAAGGCTCATTTAGCTATAGTTGTAGATGAATATGGAGGTACAGCAGGACTTGTAACCCTTGAAGATGTATTAGAAGAACTTGTAGGAGAAATTGAAGATGAATATGATAAAGAGGAAAATAAGTTTAATTTTATAGACGAAAATACGTTAGTGGTGGATGCAAAGATAAATATTTATGAGTTAAATGATATTCTTGAGGAGGCATGGGGTATGACTCTGCCTAAGACGGAGTATGATACTTTAGGTGGTCTTATATTAGACTTATTAAACAGGGTGCCTTCTCGAGGGGAACAAATTGATCTTGGAAATTTAATTATAGTAATAGATAGCGTTAGAAGGCAAAGAATAGAAAAGGTGAAAATAATAAGAAAAATTAAAAAAGAAGGAGAAGAGGAAAAAGATGAGTGATACAAAGTTCATATTTGTTACAGGTGGAGTTATATCTTCTCTTGGAAAAGGTTTAACTACAGCTTCCTTAGGGAGGATATTAAAAAGTAAAGGTTTTAATGTTACAGCTTTGAAATTTGATCCTTATATAAATGTGGATGCTGGAACTATGAACCCTTATCAACATGGAGAAGTGTTTGTAACAGAAGACGGGGCTGAGACTGATCTTGATTTAGGGCATTATGAAAGGTTTTTAGATGTTAATCTTTCTGCTATAAACAATGTAACCACTGGCAAGATCTATTCTTCAGTGATTAGGAAAGAAAGAGAAGGTAAATACCTTGGGTCAACAGTACAGATCATTCCTCATATAACTGAAGAGATAAAAAACAGTATCAAATTAGTAGCAAAAGAAACGGGAGCAGATATAGTTCTTGTTGAAATTGGAGGAACAGTAGGCGATATTGAAGGATTACCTTTCTTAGAAGCTGCAAGACAGTTTAGAAAAGATGTGGGTAAAGATAATGTTATATATCTTCATGTAACTCTTGTGCCTTCACTTTTTCCTACAGGAGAGTTAAAAACGAAACCCACCCAGCATAGTGTAAAGGAGCTTAGAAGTATAGGTATTCAGCCTGATATAATCCTTTGTAGAGCAAAGACAAAACTTCCAAAGAGTATAAGAGAAAAAATTGCTTTGTTTACTGATGTGGAGCCAGAGGCAGTAATTACAGGTGTAGATGTGGAAGATCTATATGCAATTCCTCTTTACTTTGAGGAAGAGGGATTAGGGGATTTGGTTTGTAAACTCTTAGGTCTGGAAAATAGAAAAAGTAATCTTGAAGATTGGAAAGCAATGGTTAATAAAGAACTTTTAGGTGAAGTAAACATTACAATCTTGGGTAAATACGTTACTTTGCCTGATGCTTATATAAGTGTAGTACAGGCTTTAAAACATGCTACAAGATTTTATGGAGTAAAGTTGAATATTAGATGGGTAGAAAGTGATAAGGTTAATTCTGAAAATGTAGATGATGTACTTAAAGGTACTGAGGGATTATTAGTTCCTGGCGGATTCGGAGCTCGAGGAATAGAAGGAATGATAGAAGGTATTAGATGGGCTCGAAAGAACAAAATTCCCTTCTTAGGATTATGCTTAGGACTTCAATGTGCTGTAATTGAATTTGCAAGAAGTATTGGGTTAAAGTATGCTAACAGCAGTGAATTTGATGAAAATACACCAGATCCTGTAATTGATTTGATGCCTAACCAGAAGAATATCAATGAAAAGGGTGGAACTATGAGACTTGGTGCATATCCATGTGTACTTGATAAGTCCTCTTTAGCTTATAAATATTATCAAAAGGAAATTATATATGAAAGGCATAGACATAGATATGAGGTAAACAATAAGTATAGGGAATTATTTGAGAGGCATGGATTAAAGATTGTAGGAAAATCTCCTGATGGAGAATTAGTTGAGATAATTGAGATTCCTGATCATCCATTTTTCATAGCTACTCAATTTCATCCAGAATATAAATCAAGACCTTTAAATCCCCATCCTTTGTTTAAAGGATTTATAGAGAATGTAATAAAGGAGAAAGAGAAAAAAAATGGATAACAAAAAGCTATATGAATTGGCATTAAAAGCCTTAGAAAATTCTTATTCCCCTTATTCTAATTTTCCTGTGGGAGTTGCCCTACTTACTAAAAATGGTAAGGTATATCTTGGAACTAATATTGAAAACGCATCTTATGGATTGACTATTTGTGCTGAAAGGGTAGCAATATTTAAGGCAGTAAGTGAAGGAGAAAAAGAGTTCTCAAAAATAGTTATAGTAGGTAAGGATGGAAGTGGGGTTCCTCCTTGTGGTGCATGTAGACAGGTTATGTTTGAATTCTCACCAGATATGGAAATATTGCTTTATGATAAAGAAAAGGGCAAATTTATGACTTATAGAGTAAAGGATATATTACCTTTAGGATTTGATTTGGAGGCTAACAAATGATGGGAAAGACAAAGCTTGCATACATAAGTATAGTGGGTAAACCTAATGCTGGAAAGTCTACTTTAATCAATCTTTTAGTGGGGGAAAAGGTCTCTATCGTGGCTGATAAACCTCAAACTACAAGACAGCGTATTCTTGGAGTTCTCACTTTAGAGGATGCCCAATTTATTTTTCTTGATACTCCTGGTTGGTTTCCTCCTAAACACTTATTGGGAGAGTATATGCAAAAGACTATTAAAAAAACCATTGAAGACTCAGATATTGTACTATATGTTATAGACTCTTCGGTAGAGTTAGACGATGATAATAGAACTTTACTCAAATTTGTTAAAGATCAAGGTAAACCTTATTTGGTGTTGTTAAATAAGATAGATATGGTTTCATCCAAATCTATAGAGGAAAGGAAAAAAGAGGTTATTGCCTTAGGGGTATCAGAAGAAAAGATTATTGAAATTTCAGCTCTTTATGGCACGAATAAAGAATTACTTATAGAAAAACTTAAAGAAATAGCCCCCGAAGGTGAATTTTTGTACCCTCCTGATATGTTGACAGACCAAACGGATAAATTCTTTATTGCTGAAATAATAAGAGAGAAAATTATCCACTTAACTTATCAGGAGGTTCCTCATTCTGTGGCTGTTTATGTAGATGACATTGAGGAAAAAAAAGATGGTAATCTACTGTACATTAGAGCAACTATTATTGTAGAAAGACCAACACAAAAAGCAATTATTATTGGAAAAGATGGTCAAATGCTTAAAAAAATAGGTACTTTAGCAAGGATGGAGATTGAGTCTTATTATCAAAAGCAAGTTTATCTTGATCTTTGGGTAAAGGTTAGGGAAAAATGGAGAAAGAAACCAGAAATATTAAGAGAATTAGGATACGAGTGAGGTGAAAAAATGAATAGATACGAGCTTGCTCAGAAGATAGACCATACTCTTTTAAGGCCCAATATTTCTCTTTTGGATATTGAAAGACTGTGTAACGAAGCAAAAGAGTTCGGTTTTTATTCTGTATGTATAAATCCCTATTATATTCCTTATGCAAAAGAGTTACTAAAAGATACCAAAGTTAAGATATGTACAGTGATTGATTTTCCATTGGGAGCAAGTACTACTTCCATGAAAGTTTATCAAGTGAGAGAATCTCTTAAACTTGGAGCAGAAGAATTTGACATGGTTATAAATATTGGGGCTTTAAAAGACAAGAAAAGAGACTATTTGATATCTGAGATCAGAGAGGTAGTAAAAGCTGCAGAAGGCAAGGTAGTTAAGGTAATAATTGAGACGTGCTATTTGACAGATGAGGAGAAGATTTATGCTACTGAAATAATAAAAGAAGGTGGAGCCCATTTTGTTAAAACATCTACTGGTTTTGGTCCTCAAGGTGCTACTGTACAGGATGTTAGATTACTAAAATCTATTGCTGGTAATGACCTGAAGGTTAAAGCATCTGGAGGTATTAGAACCTTTGAACAAGCTTTAGAAATGATAAATGCAGGAGCAGATAGGATTGGAACCTCCAGTGGAGTGAGTATAATAAATGGGCTTGGAAAATAGGTATTATTATGAAGAGGGCATAATATTGTTTAAAAAAAAAGTAGGAGAGGGGGATCTTTTGTTAACAATTTACGGCAAAGAAAAGGGAAAATTTCTTGCCATAGCGAGAGGGGCTCTAAAGATTAAAAACCGTTTAAGGGGAAAAGTAAACATTTTTTCTATTGGAAAGGGGTATTTTGTAAAGAGAAGAGAGGTAGATCTTTTAATTTTCTGGGATTCTTATGAGAAGTTTTTTGAGATTATAAAAGATGTAGACAAATTTATTATCCTTTCCAAATATCTTAAAAAGGCTGATAAGTTTATACCATTAGAGGTCAAAGATTTAGAAATTTATGAGTACCTTTATAAATTTCTGAAAAATTGGAATTTAATAAATAAATATTCAGGAGATGTATTTTTGATAAAACTTTTACAAAAACTGGGGTATATTAGTAAGGTAGAACTAAAATGTAAAGGATGTGATAAAGATTTATTAAAAGATGAGTATGTTTATTTTGATTTAGATAATCGTAAAATTTACTGTGAAGATTGTAGGACGTTGAAGTCTCTGAAGATAAAGTCTGAAGAAGTTATTAAGTTTAATGAGATTTTAGATAGAACTTTTGATGAATTAATTATGGAAGAGACTGGTTTTAGTGATAAGACTTTTAATTTAATAGATAGAATGATAGAAAGAATTGAGCAGGAGGTATGAGTATGCTCTTTCAGGAAATAATATTTAAATTAAATGAATTTTGGCATAATCAGGGATGTATTATTCAACAACCTTATGATATTGAAGTAGGAGCAGGAACTATGAATCCTGCAACTTTTTTTAGGGTGCTTGGTCCTGAGCCTTGGTATGTAGCTTATGTGGAGCCTTCAAGAAGACCTACTGATGGAAGATATGGTGAGAATCCAAATAGACTACAGCACTATTATCAATATCAGGTAATCTTAAAACCCTCTCCTGCTGATGTTCAGGAAATTTACATTGAAAGTTTAAAGTATCTTGGAATAGAGATAGAAAAGCATGATATTAGGTTTGTAGAGGATAATTGGGAATCTCCAACCCTTGGAGCTTGGGGGATAGGATGGGAAGTTTGGCTTGATGGGATGGAGATTACTCAGTTTACTTATTTTCAACAGTGCGGTGGATTTGATCTTTTCCCTGTATCAGCAGAGATTACCTATGGACTTGAGCGTATTGCTATGTATATTCAGGGGGTAGATGATTTCAAAGCTATAAAATGGCAAGATAATGTGACCTACGGAGATGTTCATCTTCAAAGTGAGGTTGAGAACTGTATTTATAATTTTGAATTAGCAGATGTGGAAAGGCTTAGACTTTTATTTAATGAATATGAAAAAGAGGCAGAAAGGCTCTTAAATCAGGGTTTGACCTTTCCCGCTTACGATTATGTGTTAAAATGTTCTCATACTTTTAATCTGTTGGATGCAAGAGGAGCCATTAGCGTGGTACAAAGGAGTCAATATATATCTCGTATTAGGCGTCTTGCTGCAAGGGCTGCTGAAAATTATTTAAAGAGTAGAGAAGCTCTTGGTTTTCCTCTTCTCAACAAGGCATGGAGAAAGGAGGAGGCTCGACTTGGGTAAGAATTTTCTCTTAGAAATAGGAACTGAAGAAATGCCTGCCCATTTTCTGGATCCTGCTATAAAGCAGATTTATGATTTCTCTTTGAACTACTTTGAGAACCAGAAGATAAGTTTTGAAGATATTAAGACCTGGGCTACTCCCAGAAGGCTTGTGGTTTATATAAAGAATCTTAGTGAAAAACAGGAATCTCAAGAAGAAGAAATTAGAGGTCCTGCAGCTCATGTGGGATATAAAAATGGAGTATGGACAGAGGTTGCTAAAAGATTTGCAGAACAATATGGAGCATCCTTAGAGGCTCTCTATATAAAAGAAACCCCAAGAGGTAAATATATATTTTTAAAGAGGATTAAGGAGGGAGTAAATACTTTAGAAATACTTCCAGATTATGCTGTTTCTCTTTTAAAAAACATCAGATTTCCTAAAATGATGAAATGGGGAAATGTAGATTTTTATTTTGGCAGACCTATAAGATGGATCGTAGCATTGTATGGGAGTGAAGAGGTAAAGTTTGAAGTGGCAGGTGTGAAATCTTCAAGATATTCAAGACCACCAAGATTTTTGCCCCAAACTCCTATTGAAATAAAGGATGCTGATTCCTATATTGATTTGATGAAAGAAAATTATGTTATTGTAGATCAAAATGAAAGAAAAAACGAAATTTTGCGACAGATTAAGGAGATCGCTAACAGCAATTCTTTGACTCTTTCTTATGATGAAGATCTCTTAGAGGAAGTTACCTATCTTGTGGAATATCCTACTGCTCTTTTAGGTCAATTTGATAGCAAATATTTAACTCTTCCTGAAATTGTACTTATTGTTACCATGGAAAAGAAACAAAGATATTTTCCTTTGAGAGATAAAGAAGGAAATTTAATTAACAAGTTTATTGTGATAAGAAATGGGACAGAAAATTATAAGGAAGTAGTGATACAAGGGAATGAAAAGGTGCTAAAGGCAAGGCTTGCTGATGCGGAGTACTATTATAATGAGGATATAAGGTGTCCCTTAGAGAAATACTCTGAAAAACTGTCAGGGATCATTTTTCAAGAACAGTTAGGGACTATTAAAGATAAAGTAGAAAGAGTAAGAATCCTTGTAAGAGAGATAGCAAATATTTTAGAGCTTAGTACTGAGGAGAAGGAAATTTTGGAAAGAGCAGTAGATCTTTATAAGGCTGATTTGGGAACCTTGATGGTCAGTGAATATCCTGAGTTACATGGTATCATGGGGAGTATTTATGCTAAAATTAGTGGAGAAAGAGAGCCTATACCTCAGATAATAGGGGAGTATATTTATCCTCGTACTTTAGAGGATCAGATTCCTAAAAATCCTCTTTCAACAGTTTTAGGAATTGCAGATAGAGTAGATAGTCTTACTGGATATTTTGCGTTAGATTTGTTTCCGACAGGATCTGAGGATCCTATAGGTCTAAGGAGAATAAGTGGGGGGCTTTTAAGACTTCTTTTAGAAACAGATTTCAAATTAAATTTGAGAAATCTTTTTATGAAATCCTTTGAGGTTTATAAATTTAGTGATAAATGTCCTATATCTCAGATTGAAAAAGGCATGCTCTTTATTGGACAAAGGTTGAGAAACCTTCTTTTAGATAAGTATCCCAATGATATAGTAGAAGCGGTGATGGAAGTAGGATATGATGAGTTATGGAAGTTGAAAAGAAGGGTAGACTTTATAAGGGAATTTAAAGAAAAGGACCCCTATGAAAAATTAAAGAGAGCATTAAATAGGCTTTATAGAATACTACCAAAGGATTTCAGTCCTAAGGAGATTAATGAAAACCTGTTTAATTCTCCTTTTGAAAAAGAGCTTTATAGAGATTATGTGAAAATTAATAAAGAAATTTCTAAAGAGATTTTAAAAGGTAATTATAAAGTCTTACTTGGTTATGATTTTCTAAAGGAATTTTCTGATCATATTGAAAGCTTCTTTGACCATGTTCTTGTCATGTCTCCTAATGAGGAGGAGAAGTTAAATCGTTTGTCTCTCCTTTTTGCTATAAAGTCTTTGTTTTGGGAAGTTTTGGATTGGAGTAAATTAAATTAGCTTTTTAAACTTTTATTAAAATAAGTTTCAGAGGGATTATGATATAATTCTTTAAGATAAATTTAAGAGCTTTAAAAAAATATAAAGGTAAGGAGGATGGAATATGTCAAAAAAGAGAGTATATCTATTTGAAGAGGCGGATGGTAAAAATCGTTTACTTTTTGGCGGTAAGGGTGCTGGGCTTGCTGACATGACTAAAGCAGGACTTCCTGTTCCTCCAGGATTCATAATTACTACAGAAGTATGTAAGGAATATTATGAAAATGGTAAAAAGCTTCCAGAAGGACTAATGGAAGAAGTATTGGAAGCAATGAAAAAATTAGAGGAAAAAACCGGAAAGAAATTTGCCGATCCGGAAAATCCACTTCTTGTCTCTGTTAGGTCTGGTGCACCTGTTTCCATGCCAGGCATGATGGATACAATTTTAAACCTTGGTTTAAATGATGAGACAGTAGAAGGTCTTGCAAAAAGAAGTAACAATGAGAGATTTGCTTATGATTCCTATAGAAGATTTATTCAAATGTTTGGTAATGTGGTCTTAGGAATTCCTCATGAAAAATTTGAAGAAATTTTAGATCATTACAAAAAAGAACAGGGGGTTAAACTTGATAGTGAGCTTTCAGCTGATACGTTGAAAAAGGTAGTAGAGGCATATAAGGAGCTTGTAAGGAAAGAAACGGGAAAAGATTTCCCACAAAATCCTTATGAGCAACTTGAAATGGCGATTAGAGCAGTGTTTGATTCTTGGAACAACGAAAGGGCAATCATTTATAGGAAACTCCATAATATCCCTGAGGACTATGGTACTGCAGTAAATATTGTTACCATGGTATTTGGAAACATGGGGAATGATAGTGGGACAGGAGTAGCATTTACAAGAAACCCATCTACAGGCGAGAAAGAGTTTTATGGTGAGTATTTAACCAATGCACAGGGAGAAGATGTAGTAGCAGGTATTAGAACACCACAACCTATTTCTAAACTTGCTGAAGAGATGCCTGAAGTGTATAAGCAGCTTCTTGAAGTAAGAGATTTACTTGAAAAGTATTACCGAGATGTTCAAGATATTGAGTTTACTATTGAAAAAGGAAAGTTATATATGCTTCAAACGAGAAATGCAAAAAGAACTGCAAGGGCAGCGGTAAAAATTGCAGTAGATATGGTAAAAGAAGGCTTAATTACTAAAGAGGAGGCTATACTAAGGGTTTCTCCTGATCAAATAAATCAGCTTCTTCATGCCCAGATAGATCCTAATGCTCCAAAGAAAGTTATTGCAAAAGGTCTTCCAGCATCTCCTGGGGCTGCATCAGGTAAAGTAGTGTTTTCTTCTCGTGAAGCTGAAAAGAGAGGTAAAGAAGGAGAGAAAGTTATACTTGTCAGACCTGAGACAACTCCCGATGATATAGGCGGGCTTGCTGCTGCTCAGGGTGTGCTCACAAGTAGAGGTGGAATGACAAGTCATGCAGCAGTAGTGGCAAGAGGAATGGGTAAACCAGCAGTGGTAGGATGCGAAGCCATAAAAATAGATCTAAATAAGGAGGAATTCACAGTAGGAGATGTAGTAATCAAGAAAGATGATATTATAACTATAGATGGTTCTACTGGAGAAGTTATACTTGGAGAAGTCCCAATGATTCCACCCACATTAAGTGAGGAGCTTAAAGAGCTTCTTTCTTGGGCTGACGAGATAAGAAAGATTGGAGTAAGAGCTAATGCAGATACTCCTGAAGATGCACAAAAAGCCTTTGAGTACGGAGCAGAGGGTATTGGACTTGCAAGAACGGAACATATGTTCCTTGGAAATAGACTTCCCTTGGTTCAAGAAATGATTCTTGCAGAGACAGAAGAAGATAGGAGGAAAGCTCTTGATAAACTTCTTCCTGTTCAAAGAGAAGATTTCATTGGACTCTTTAAAGCAATGCAAGGAAAACCTGTAACTATAAGATTAATTGATCCTCCTCTTCATGAGTTCTTACCACCACTTTTAGATCTTACTGTAGAAGTAGAGCTGATGAAAGCAAAGGGAATCACGGGTAAAGAATTAGAAGAGAAAGAGAGACTCCTTTCGGTGGTAAGAAGATTGCATGAATTTAACCCAATGCTAGGATTTAGAGGGTGTAGATTGGGCATGGTATATCCAGAAATCTTTGAAATGCAAGTTAGAGCAATTATGGAAGCAGCAGTAGCAGTAGCCAAAGAAGGATTGCCTGTAAAACCAGAGATAATGATTCCTCTTGTGGCTTTAGAGTCCGAAATGAAAGTGTTAGGTGATCTTATCCATAGAGTAGCAAAACAGGTGATTGAGGAAAGTGGGGTCAATATTGAATATAAAGTTGGTACTATGATTGAAGTTCCGAGAGCAGCCCTTATTGCAGATAAACTTGCAGAGGTTGCTCAATTCTTCTCTTTTGGAACTAATGATTTAACCCAGATGACCTTTGCATTCAGCCGTGATGATGCAGAAGGTAAATTCTTAGGAAGATATAGAGAGAAAGGATATGTGGAAGAGGATCCATTTGAACATTTAGATACTGAGGGTGTAGGAGAATTGATGAAGATAGCGGTTCAAAAAGGTAGAAGTACAAGACCCGATCTTAAAGTGGGTATATGTGGAGAACATGGTGGAGATCCAAAATCTATTGAGTTCTGTTATATTATTGGACTTGACTATGTAAGTTGTTCCCCATTTAGGGTGCCTGTGGCGAGATTAGCAGCTGCTCAAGCTACTTTAAAACATCAAAAGAAAATGGAGTTTGTAGATAGAACTGCTTAGAGAGGTGATAAAAGAAGGGGAGGGAAAAATTTCCCTCCCCTGAAAAATGACTATTAGGGAGAAATTAGAAGAAAGAGAAAAACTATTCTTGTCCCCATATGCAACCCTAAGTTGTAATAGTAAAGGTAGACTATTTTTTGAAGAAGAATGTTCTATAAGAACCCGTTTTCAAAGAGATAGAGACAGAATTATACATTCTAAAGCCTTCAGAAGGTTAAAACATAAGACGCAAGTATTTCTGGCTCCTGAAGGAGATCATTATAGAACTCGTTTGACTCATACCCTTGAAGTCTCTCAGATAGCAAGAACTATTGCGAGAGCTTTATTTTTAAATGAAGATTTAACGGAAGCTATAGCTTTAGGACATGATCTTGGACATACTCCTTTTGGACATATGGGAGAGGATGTTTTAGATGAGATTTCTAAATCCTATGGACTTTTAGGATTTTCTCATGCGGAGCAGAGTTTAAGGATTGTAGATAGGCTTGAAAATAATGGAAAGGGATTAAATCTAACCTATGAAGTTAGAATGGGCATTCTTCAACATAGCAAAGGACAGCAAGATTTTAGGAAATGTTTTGGGAGTCGAGTATGCGAGACTTTGGAAGCTGAAGTGGTTAGATTTTCTGATGTTATTGCTTATTTGAATCATGACCTTGATGATGCCATAAGGGCTGGTGTTATAAGAGAAAAAGACATTCCTAAAAAGGTGTTAGATGTTTTGGGAAGGACTCATAGAGAAAGAATTAATACTATGGTCCAAAATCTTGTGGCAAATAGTATTAATAAAGATAGATTGGTATTTGATTCTGAAATCCTTGATGCTATTGAGGAGATGAGAGCTTTTTTGTATGAGAAATTATATGTGAATCCACATGTGAAGTCTGAAAATGATAAAGTTAAATTATTATTAACAGGTCTCTTTGAATATTTTATGAAAAATCCTCAAAAGCTTCCTCAAAATCTTTCCGAGGAAGAGAATATTATAATAAAGATAAGAGATTTTTTAGCAGGAATGACTGATAGATATGCCATAGAGCTTTATGAGAATATATTTATACCAAAACCATGGAGGTTTTTCTAAATGAGTCTTGCATGGGAAGATTTTGTGGAAGAGGTAAAACAAAGAGTTAACATAGTTGATGTCATATCAAGGTACGTAAATTTAAAAAAGACAGGAAAAAATTACGTAGGGTTGTGTCCTTTTCATCAAGAAAAAACTCCGTCTTTTTACGTTAGTCCTGATAAAGGGCTTTATCATTGCTTTGGATGTGGAGCAGCAGGAGATGTTTTTTCCTTTCTCATTAATTATAGAAATCTTACCTTTCGAGAAGCTTTGGAGGAACTTGCTCGAGAAGTTGGTTTGGAACTCCCAAAAAAAGATGAAAGGATTTCGGCTGAGGCTAATATTTTTTTAGAGATAAACAAGGCAGTAGCTACTTTCTATCACATATACCTTAATAGTAAATATGGGGCAGAGGGTAGGTTGTATTTAAAAAAAAGAGGTGTGTCATCAGAAATCCAAGAGAAATTTTTATTAGGCTATGCTCCTTTAAATCCAACCCTAATGTTAAAATATCTTGAGAAGAAGGGATTTTCAAAAGATGATATTCTTAAAGCAAAGGTACTTTATTTTATAAAAGATGAATGGAAGGATCCTTTTGCTGGGAGAGTTGTTTTTCCAATAATGAATCCAAGGGGAAAAGTTATAGGGTTTGGAGGTAGAACCCTAACAGGCGAGGAGCCAAAATATTTAAATTCTCCTGAAAGCGATCTCTTCAGTAAAGGAAAAAATCTGTATGCTTTATATCAGGCAAAGGAAAGCATTAAAAAGGAAGGAGAAGCTATTTTAGTAGAAGGATATATGGATGCTATTTCTCTCCACCAGGCAGGAATTACTAATGCAGTTGCCTCCTTGGGTACTGCATTTACTTCCCATCAAGCAAAACTGTTAAAGAGTTATACTAACAAAGTAATATTAGGATATGACCAAGATTCTGCAGGTTACCAAGCGGGGAAAAGAGCTTTATCTCTTCTTGAATTAGAGGGGCTTGAGGTTTATTGGCTTTCTTTGCCTCATGATGTAAAAGACCCAGATGAATTTGTTCAGAAGTATTCAAAAGAGGAATTTTTGAGGTTCGTTAAAGAAAGTAAACCATCCTTAGATTTTTTAATTGAAAATACCTTAAATCTTCCCATGAACTTTAAAGAAAAATTAGAAGAAATTATAGAAATATTGACATCTTCAATTCTTCGTAGTAAAAATATACTAGTCCAGCAGGAAAAAATAAAGCAATATCTCCCAGTAATAAGTAGGAAACTGGGAGTTCCCGAAGAGGGTCTTCAAAGAGAAATTCAAAAGCGGATTTTCTCTGATAGGAGTTATAGGAATAATGTTAAAATTGAGATAACACGTTATTTTGGAGTCTCAAAAACGGAGGAAGTACTTTTAGGTTTGATTCTTTTAAAGACAAATAATTCGCAGATTAGAAATATGAGTCCTGAAGACTTTTCCTTCCCATTGTATCAAGAAGTATTAAAAAAATGGAGAATTTGGGAAGGAACCTTAGAGGAATTTTTGAATTTATGGGATGAGGATAAAAGAGTACTTATAGATAGGGCGATATCGTCGGGAGAAGAGTTTATTAATCAAGAGGAAGTTATTCCCTTTTTATGGGATCATTTTCAAAAATTGAGGATAAAGAAGGAGATTAATAAACTAATTGAAGAACTATCTAAAGTAGAAGACCCTGCAAAAGAGAAGGAATTGATGGAAGAAATTTATTTCTTAAGAAGTCTTTTAGAAGTGAAGGATTAAAAAATAACTTTGAGGAGGAGATGATTTTATATGCCTAAAAAGAAAATTCAAAAGGTGACTCCTGAGGAAGTCCTTGCGGAGTTTCCATATCCTGAGGAAAGTATAGAAGAAGTTGAAGAATTTCTTGAAAGTCATGAGTTAGTAGATAGTGAGGATCTTTATGTAGATGTTAAAGAAGATAAGCTTCCTGAAAGTGTGGAAGAGGAAGTTGAAATTCCTGAGGAAATTGAATTAGATGATCCTGTTAAAATGTATCTGAAAGAGATAGGAAAGATTCCTTTATTAACTCCTGAAGAAGAGATAGAACTTGCTAAGAGAGTGGAACAGGGAGATGAAGATGCGAAGAAAAGACTTATAGAGGCAAACTTAAGACTCGTAGTAAGTGTGGCTAAGAGATATATTGGAAGAGGGCTTTCTTTTCTGGATTTAATCCAAGAAGGAAATCTTGGTCTTATAAAGGCTGTAGAGAAATTTGATTGGAGAAAAGGATATAAGTTTTCTACCTATGCTACTTGGTGGATAAGACAGGCAATAACAAGAGCTATTGCTGATCAGGCGAGAACTATTCGTATTCCTGTTCATATGGTAGAAACTATGAACAAGATCCATAAGATTACAAGACTCCTTACCCAGAGCTTAGGTAGGAAACCTACAGAGGAGGACATAGCAAAATTCCTTGTCATACAGCAGAAGTTACAGGAATTTGAAGTATACCAGGAATCGGGTGAAAAGATTTCCGATGATGAGATTGTAGAAATTAGCATGTTGTCCTTGGATGAAATAGCTAAAAAACTTGTAGAATTGCACCTTAAGACAAAAGGAAAAAAGGAACTAACCAAAGAGAAGATAAATGAAGAAGCTAAAGAATTAAGACATGTACTTGAGGAGGAGATAAAACAGCAAACTGAAAAGGTAAGAGAAATTAGTATGATGGGACAGGAGCCTCTTTCTCTTGAAATGCCTGTAGGAGAAGATGAGGATAATAGGTTAGCTGATTTTGTAGAAAATAAAGATTTGAGTCCTGCAGATATTGCTGTACAGAAGTCTTTGAAAAAAGATATAGAAGAATTATTAAACGAACTTTCTGAACGAGAAAGAGAAATCTTAAAATTAAGATTTGGTTTAGAGGATAATCAACCAAGAACCTTAGAGGAGGTTGGTAAGTTATTTAATGTGACCAGGGAGAGAATAAGACAAATTGAGGCAAAAGCCTTAAGAAGGCTGAGACATCCAAGTAGGAGCAAGAAAATAAAAGATTATTTAGAAGATTAAAATCTTTTCAAGGAGGTGTATTTCAATAGATAAAGATTACAGGGTTAATGAGAAAATAAGAGCAAGGGAGATTAGGGTAGTTGATGAAGATGGAAAGCAATTAGGTATAATGTCAGTTAGTGAAGCTTTAAAACTTGCACGAGAAAGAAATCTCGATTTAGTAGAGGTAGCTCCTAATGCTAATCCTCCCGTATGTAAAATAATGGACTTTGGTAAGTTTAAGTATGAGCTTGCAAGAAAGGAAAAAGAAGCAAAGAAAAACCAAAAGATAGCCTCAGAAGTTAAAGAAATAAAAATAAGACCTAACATTGAAGAGCATGATTATCAAGTTAAGCTTAGGAAGATAAGAGAATTTCTTGAAAAAGGATATAAGGTACGTTTAATAATACTTTTCAAAGGAAGACAATTGATTTATAACGAGTGGGGTGATAAACTTTTAGAAAGAATTTTACAAGACATATCTGACTTGGGTACAGCCGAGAAAAAGGGGCAACAGGTGGGTATGTCTTTGGTTACTATGTTGATTCCAGGAAAGAAAACTTCTACAAAAAAAGCTGTATTAGAGGAGGTAAAAGATGAGTAAGCTTAAAACGAGATCTTCTGCGGCAAAAAGATTTAAAGTCACTGCTACTGGTAAAATTCTGCACAAAAAAGCTGGTAAAAGGCATAATTTAAGTAAAAAATCAGAATCCAGGAAGAGAAGACTTGATATTCCTGGGGAAATAAAAAGTGTGGATCGCTGGAAAGTTGAAAGGATGCTTCCATACAATTTATAAAAATAGGGGAGAGATGAAAGATGAGAGTAAAAGGTGGAACAATAACAAGAAAAAGGCATAAGAAGATACTGAAATTAGCAAAAGGTTACAGGGGTAGAAGAAGTAGAATTTTTAAGATTGCAAATCAATCAGTAATTAAAGCTCTATATGATGCTTATATTGATAGAAGAAGAAAAAAGAGAGAATTTAGAAGACTTTGGATTGTAAGAATAAGTGCGGCTTTAAGAAATTATGGCTTATCTTACAGTAAATTCATGGGCTTGCTCAGAAAAGCAAATATAAAGCTTAATAGGAAAGTTCTTGCAGACTTGTGTGTAAATGAACCAAAGGCTTTTGAGGCATTGGTGAACAAAGTAAAATGAGATGAAGTTTATCTCCAGTCCTTCAAACGAAGTTATAAAGGAAGTAATAAAGCTCCATGATAAGAATAAGAGAAAAAAACTTAAAAAGTGTATAGTAGAAGGCTGGAGATTAATACAGGACGCAAAAGAAAATGGGATTTCTATTGAGAAGCTAATAATTTCAAAGAGTTTATGGAATAAGAGAAGAGACGAGATTTTAAAAAGTTTTTCTTCTTATGATTTATATATTGTAGAAGATAATTTAATGGAAAAAATATCCCTTATGGAAACACCCCCAGGTATTATGGGGGTGTTTCCATTATTTCTATTTCCTAAATGGGAACTTTTAGAGGAAAAGAATAATAAAATAGTACTTTTTTCTGATGATATACAAGATCCTGGAAATTTGGGAACTATTATCAGAATAGCTGATGGGGTAGGAGTAGATGCTGTTATTCTTAGTGAGAATACGGTAGATCCTTACAACTATAAAGTTATAAGGGGTTCAACGGGATCTATTTTTAGAGTTCCCATATGGGTTTCTGACAAGAAGACCTTTATAGAGTTTTTTAAAGGATGGAAGGTAATCATAGCAGATCCTAAGGGTAGTAAGGTATATTTTCAAGAAAACTTAAGGGAAAGTTTCGTTCTTATTCTTGGTAATGAAGCATGGGGAACTAGGAAAGAAAAATATATAGATTTAGATCCTGTATTATTAAAAATTCCCTTAAGGGAAGGTGTAGATTCATTGAATGTTTCTATAGCAGCTTCAGTTTTTCTTTTTGAGGCTCAAAGACAAAGATATTTCGAAGGGGGAATAAAAGATGAATGAAGAGTATATTGAAAAGTTTAAGGAAGCAAAAGAAAAGATTCTTAGGGCTCAGAATTTGACTGAACTGGAAGAGGTTAAGAGAGTTTATTTAGGAAAGCAAGGATTTCTTACTCAGATTTTAAGATCCATAGGTAAAATGCCCCAAGAAGAGAGAGCTAAATGGGGAAGGCTTGCTAATGAATGGAAGGAAGAACTTGAGAGTCTATATGAGAATAAAGAGAAGGAATTAAAATATTTAACTTTGCAAAAGAAACTTGAAGAGGAAAAAATTGATATAACTTTACCAGGGAGGAGAAAAATTCTTGGAAGGATTCATCCTATAAATCAAGTTATAGAAGAAATAGTTATGGTATTCAAAGAAATGGGGTTTCAGGTAGTATATGGTCCGGAACTTGAGACAGATTACTATAATTTTACCGCGTTAAATATTCCTATGGATCATCCTGTAAGAGAATCTCATGATTCTTTTTATATAGATAAAGAGCATCTTTTAAGAACTCAAACCTCACCTGTGCAAATAAGGGTTATGGAGAATAAGAAACCACCTCTTAGAGTTGTAGCTCCGGGAAAGTGTTATAGAAGGGACATTCCTGATGCAACTCATAGTCCCATGTTTCATCAGATTGAGGGACTTGTAGTAGATACTGATGTAACCTTTGCAGAATTAAAAGGAGTACTTACTATTTTTGCTCATAGATTGTTTGGCAAAGATAGGAAAGTTTACTTTATTCCGAGCTATTTTCCCTTTACAGAACCAAGCGCAGAGATGTATGTGGAATGTGGTGTATGTAAAGGGGCAGGGTGTAAGGCTTGCGGATACTCAGGAGTTTTAGAAATTCTTGGATGTGGCATGGTTCATCCTCAAGTATTTAGAATTGTAGGGATTGATCCAGAAAAATACACTGGTTTTGCTTTTGGAATGGGGCCTGATAGAATAGCTATGCAAATTTATGGAATTGATGATATAAGACTTTTCTATGAAAACGATGTAAGATTTTTAAAACAATTTTAAAGGGGGTATAAGATGTTAATCTCATATAGATGGTTAATGGATTATTTTAAAGAAGAGATTCCAGTCAAAGAAGTTATAAATGCTTTAAGAAATCTTGGACTTTATGCTACTATTCAGAAGAGAATAGGAGAAAATTGGGAAAAGATTATAGTTGGAGAGATAAAGTCTATAGAGAGACATCCTAAGTCTGAAAACCTATTAGTTTGCGAGGTAGATACAGGTGAAAAAAATCTCAAGATCATAACGGGGGCTAAAAATGTTTTCGTAGGAGCAAAGGTACCTGTAGCTTTACCAGGGGTAGAAATACTAGGAGAGGTCATAGGGGTAAGAGAATTTGAAGGAGTAAAATCTGAAGGAATGTTATGTTCGGAATACGAATTAGAATTTTCTGAAGATAAAGAAGGGATTATGATTCTTCCAGAAGATTTTAAAGTGGGCACTACCTTTGATAGCCATTTTGGAAAAGGCGATTTTCTCGTAGAAGTTGAAGTTCCATCTAATAGAGGAGATTGTCTAAGTTATTTAGGTATAGCTAGGGAACTTTCAGGATATTTTAATATACCTTTGAATTTTGAGTTTAAAAAAGTACAAGAGAAAAATGATATTAAAATAGAGGATTTTGCAGCTTGCGAAGTACTTGATTTTGATTTATGCCCAAGATTTACTTTAAGGTTTATAAAAGATGTAAAAATTGCTCCATCTCCCTTGTGGCTAAGGTGGAGAATAGAAAGAGTTGGTTTAAGGTCTATAAATAATGTGGTTGATATTACTAACTTTGTAATGCTTGAGACAGGACAGCCCCTTCATGCTTATGATTTTGATCTTTTAAAAGGAGGAAAGTTGATCGTTAGGAGAGCGGAAAATGGAGAGAAGATAGTTTTAATAAATGGAGAAGAAAGGATATTAGATCGTGATGTCCTTGTGATAGCGGACGCAGAGAGAGCAGTAGCTATAGGTGGAATCATGGGAGGAAAGGATACGGAAATAAATGATAATACTAAGGATGTTCTTCTTGAGGCGGCCTATTTCTTGCCTGTAAATATTAGAAGAAGTGCAAGAAAACTTGGTCTTCGCACTGATGCATCATTAAGATTTGAAAGAGGAGTGGATATCCACAGAACATCTGATATTCTTGACTATGCTGCAGAGATGATAAGACTTATTGCAGGAGGAAATATTGCCAAAGATAAAATTGATATTAATAGAGGATTGCCAAGCCTGACTAAGGTATTTTTACGCCCAGAAAGAGTCAATAAGGTTCTTGGGACTACTTTAAAAGAGGATGAGATTATAAATATTCTCTCAAAGATTGGATTTAACATAAAATCCCAAAATCCCCTTTTTGAAGTTGAAATTCCATCTTACAGACAAGATATAAAAGAAGAAATAGATCTTATTGAAGAGGTTGCAAGATTTTATGGATACAATAACATACCATCAGTTCCTTTACAAAAAGGACATATTGTAGATCCCCCATTAATGGAAGAGATAATAGAAAGGAAAATAAGGGAAATATTACCAAACTTTGGGTTATATGAAACTATAAATTATAGTTTCATGTCAATTAAAGATTTAGAAAAGGTTGGTATTTTAAGCACAGAGCCATTTAATTCTTTCCTTCAAATTTCTAATCCTTTGAGTGAAGAAAACGGTATATTGAGAACTTCTCTTTTGCCTTCTTTGTTGAATGTTGCTCAAATTAATATCAATAGACAGCAGAGGGATGTTTTTATTTATGAGATTGGTAAAGTCTTTTATAAGAAGGATAATAGCTATTTTGAGGAAAAACACTTAGGAATACTTATGACAGGCGAGTCTTACAAAGATCCCTGGAATATTCCTTATGAGATAAGAAAGGCAGACTTTTATGACCTTAAGGGAATAATCGAGGCCATATTTGAAAAAATATGGGGAAGGGAACCAATTTTCAAAAAAAGTGAGTATAGTTTTATGCACCCTTCTAAACAGGGTTATATTGTGTTTAAAGATGAGATTGTGGGATTTATGGGGGAAGTCAATCCGTGGATAACCCAGAATTTGGACATAAGGGAAAGAGTATATTTTGCAGAAATCAATTTAGATAAGTTGAATTTTGAGAAGCCAAGACCTCAATATAAATCTCTTCCTATATATCCTGGAATTAGGAGGGATCTTGCTTTACTTATTCCTGAAGAAATGCCTGTAGAAAGTGTAGAGAAAGAGATTTTAAAAATCTCAGGAGATCTATTAAAAATGATAAGGATTTTTGACCTCTATCAAGGTGAGAAGGTTGAGAAAGGATATAAGAGTGTAACTTTTTCTCTTTTCTTCCTTGCTGATGATCATACTCTTGAAGATAAAGAGGTAGACGAGATAATAAATAAAATACTAATTGATTTATCTATAAAAGGAGTTTATTTAAGGCAGAAGTAATGGAAAAGGCGTTAAAGATCCTTGAATGGGAAAAGATAATAAGCGAGATAGAGAAAGAAGCTGAGACAGAAGGTGGAAAGGCAAAAATCCGTTCTTTAAAACCTATAACTGATTATTCAATTATAGATAGATGGCACTTATTAAATGAAGAAGCTTTTAAGACTATTTATTCTTTTGGATATCCCTCCTTTTCTGGAATTAGGAATATTGAAATATATATTGATAAGGCAGAAAAAGGCGGTATTGTTTATCCTGATGAATTTGAGGAGATAGTAAAAACTTTGGAAGTATGGGGGAAATTAAGAGATTATCAGGAAAAAGTCAGGAAAACAGCTCCCAATTTATGGAAAAATACTCTACATAACCTTCATGATCTCTATATCCAAATAAGAAAATGTGTTCAGGATGGGGCAGTGATAGATTCTGCCTCTCCAGAGCTTAAACAGATAAGACAGAAGAAGGAAAGACTTAATCAAAAGGTAAGGGAAACATTGGAAAATATAATCCAAAAGGAATGGAGAGGCTATTTACAAGACCAAATAATAACCATAAGACATGGGAGATATGTGGTTCCTGTAAGACAAGAATTTAGAGGAAAAATTCAAGGAATTGTACATGATCAGTCTACATCAGGACTTACAGTTTATGTAGAACCTCAAGTTATTGTAGAATTGAATAACCAGATAGCTCTTCTTGAAAGTGAAGAAAAAAGGGAGATAGAGAGAATATTAACTAGGCTTACTTCTGTATTGTTAAGTTATAAAGAGGAGATATTAGAAAACCTGAGAACCTCCTTTGAACTTGATTTTGTCTATGCAAAAGTGAAATGGGCAGAAAAGTATAAGGCTATTACTCCTATCCTTGAGAAAGATAAGCCTATTGTTATCTTAAGAGAGGCAAGACATCCTTTTCTTGGAGATAAAGCGGTTCCTATAACTCTTGAGGTAGGCCGCTATTTCCATACTCTTGTGATCACAGGACCGAATACTGGGGGAAAGACTGTAACCTTGAAAACTATTGGTCTTTTTGTATTGTTAAATCAAGCTGGGATTCCTGTTCCTGCGAAAGAGGGAACTACTCTTGGTATTTTTAATCAGGTATTTGCCGATATAGGGGATGAGCAAAGCATTGAGCAAAATTTAAGTACTTTTTCTTCTCATATGACTAATATAATTTCTTTTATAGATTATTTAGAAAGGACTGGGGATAAAAAAGTACTTGTTCTTATAGATGAATTGGGAGCGGGAACTGATCCTCAAGAAGGTGCTGCTCTTGCTGTGGCTCTTCTGGAATATTTTCATGAGAAAGGAACTATAAATGTCATTGCTACTCATTATCCTCAGCTCAAAGTGATTGCCTCCAAATATCCAGGTATGGAAAATGCCTCTATGGAGTTTGACGAGATCTCTTTAAGACCTCTTTACAAAGTAGCTATGGGAATTCCAGGGAAAAGTAATGCTATATTGATCTCAAAAAGATTGGGTCTTCCCCGAAAGATTCTTGATAGGGCTGTTAGTTTGCTTTCTGAAAACGAGATAAAACTAGAAGAGGTAATAGGAGAACTTCAAAAAGACAGGAGGAAGTATCAAGAAGAGATTGATAAGATTAATAAAGTGAAAAAAGAGTTGCAGGAAGAGAAGAAAAGGATTTTAGAGGAAAGGGAAATTTTAGAGAAAGAAAAGGAAAAATTGAAGACTAAATATAAAGAAGAGCTATTTAAGGATATCTCTAAAATAGAAAATAGGTTAAAAGAGATTATAAGGAGATTACAAGAAGAAAGTTTAAGCATGAAGGACGCACAAAGTTTACAAGAAGAAGTTAAAAAGCTTAAAAAAGAACTTGTTTTAGAAGAAAGAGAAGAACCTAAAGCTTTGAGTTATGTTCCTCAAGTAGGTGATAGGGTAGTATTAAGATCTACAAAAAAGGAAGGATATGTGATCGAGGTAGATGCTGATGAAAAAATTGCTTTAGTACAAGTGGGACTTTTAAAGATAAAAGTTCCATGGACAGAGCTTGCTCCCTCTTTGAAAGAAGAGAGCCAATTGTTTTCCTATGTAAAAGTGGAGAAAATAAATCAAGAGAGCATACCAAGGGAGATAAATATAAGAATGATGACCGTGGATGAAGGATTAGAAGAAGTTAAAAAATATCTTGAGAAGGCTTTTCTTGCAGGGTTAAAAAGGGTGAGAATAGTTCATGGAAAGGGTACTGGGAAATTGAGAAATGCAGTTCATGATTATCTTTCTAAGGTGCCTTATGTGAAAGAGTACTATCTTGCTCCTCCTAACGAAGGAGGGGAGGGTGCAACGGTAGTAATTTTGGATAGCTCAATTTAGATTTATGAAGATAATTTCAAGGTATTTTCTCCAAAATTTTATACCTGTTTTTTTTGTTGGATTGTTACTTTTTACTACAATTTTGCTGGTCTCTCCTCTTTTTATAATAATGGATCTTGTGGTTGCAAGATCTATACCCTTGAAGACTGCTCTTGAGTTATTTATTACCAAAATTCCACCTTATTTAACATATACCTTTCCTATGGCCATATTTCTTGCTGTGGTTTATGTGATAGGTCAGTTTAGTGAACATGGTGAGATAATGGCAATGAAGGCTTCTGGAGCTTCTATCAAATATTTTTTACCAGCCATACTTATGTTTTCTCTTTCTGCCCAATTAATTATGTTTTATGTTAATGAATTTGTAGCGCCAAAAGCTTATGAGAGAGAAAAAATACTAATGAATAAGGCCTACAATAACGTTATTATGCCAAGTAGAGAAAATGTATTTTTTAATGAAAATAATAGTTTTTACTTTTTTAGAAAAGTGGATCCTAAAAATAAGAAATTTGAAGATATTCTTTTAATAGAACTTCTTGAGAAAGGTAATGTCAGATTAATAATCCATGCCGAGAAAGCATTATGGGACGAGTTTAAAGGATGGACTTTTATGAATGGAGAAGTATATTCCTTGAATAAGGAAGGGGAAATGATATTTCAAGGAAAATTTAAGGAATATAAAGTGACTTTAAATAGAACTCCATATCAGTTAGTACCATCTTCAAAACCGGTTGAAGAGATGAGTATATTTGAAATTGTAGATCAAATTAGGCTTTTAGAGGGAACAGGTTTGAACTTAAATAACTTGAAGACGGAATTTCATATTAGAATTGCTTTGCCTTTTACTTGTCCTATATTTGCAATTCTTGCTCTTGGACTTGGCTTAAACATGGGAAAAGGAGGAAGATCATTAAGTTTTGGACTCAGTGTGATTTCAATTTTTGTATACTACATTCTTTTTTCCATAGGAAGATCCTTAGCAAAGGCAGGTATAGTTCCATACTTTTTGGGAGCTTGGCTTGGAAATATAGTTTTTCTTATTATTGGAATTTACCTTCTAAATAAAAAGCGCTAACTAATAGTGGTAAGGCTCATTCCTATTTATTTTAAAAGCACGATAGATCTGCTCTAATAAGATTAAAAGGGCAAATTCGTGGGTAAAAGTCATAGGAGATAAGGATAAAAGAAATTTTGAACTTTTTTTAATATTTTCTGAAACTCCGTATATACCTCCAATTACGAAGGTAATTTGTGGATTTAATGTGGTAAGCTTAAAAAGTTTGTTTGAGAATTCTTCAGAAGATAATTTTTCTCCATTTTTGTCTAAGATTATTATAAATTCATTATTCTTTATATTTTTGAGAATAATTTCTTCTTCCTTTAATAAAGCCATTTTCTCGGGAAGTTCTGAGAAACTCGGTAGAAATTCAATTTTTATATTTATAAAAGGCAGGAGTCTTTTCAAATATTCATTGACTCCTGCCTTTATAAATTCGTTTCTCAACTTTCCTACTACAAGAATTTTAAACTGCAATTTTATCCACTCAAATTATCAGGCATTGCTTCTAATTGTATCTTTACTGTATATTCTTTCCCGCTTCTTATATATGTAATGACAACAGTGTCTCCAACTTTTCTCTTTTGGATCTCCGATCTTAGTTCCTCCATACTTTCTACGGGTTTTCCGTCAATCTTTGTGATAATATCTCCTCCTACAATGATTTGAGTACTGTCTACATAGATTATTCTATCTCCGCCCTTCAATCCTGCTTTGTCTGCAGGACTTCCCGGTACTACCTCTGCTATCACCACACCTTTATCTACAGGGAATTTTATATAATCAAGCATATCAGAGGTAATAGCATAGCCTCTTATTCCTAACCATGGATAGGTTATCTTTCCTTCTTTTATTAGTTTATCTGCAATCTGTTTTGCTTTATTAATAGGAATTGCAAATCCAATCCCCTGAGCATCGCTTTTTATAGCTGTATTTATTCCTATAACTTCTCCTTTAATGTTTATTAATGGTCCACCACTGTTTCCAGGATTAATTGCGGCATCAGTTTGAATAAGATTTTCAAGTCTTACACCATTGGGTTCCACAATAGTTCTATTAAGAGCGCTTACAATACCAAGGGTTACCGTTCTATTTAAACCATAAGGGTTTCCAATTGCTATAGCAAATTGTCCAGGTTCTAATTTATCAGAATCCCCTAAAGGAAGGGCAGGTAAATTTTCAGCATCAATCTTTATTACCGCAAGATCTGATCTCTTGTCATATCCAACTACTCTTCCTGAGTATTTCTTCCCTTCTGATAAAGTAACATCAATTTTTCTTGCTCCTTCTACCACGTGGTAATTGGTTAGAATATATCCTTTAGGGTCAATAATGAAACCAGAACCAACTCCTGAAGATGGATATATACCAAAGAAGAAATCTTCAACTAAGGTTATGGTACTTATGTTTACTACTGCAGGCATTGATTTTTTAACTACAGCAACAATATCCTTTTCAAAAGCTCCAAGAGAACTTGGTATATACACTTCTTGGGTTGGAACCACGTTATTTATCTTCGTTTCACTTGATGCAGGGGAATTCTTATTTAATAAATAGTATCCTCCTACACTTCCAATGAAGCCGCCTATTAAGGCTCCCAGTATGAATATGATTAACAGAACCTGCCATACTCCTCTTTCTCTCCTCATGCTTCTCCCTCCTCTAAATATTTACTTATTTCTTCACTTCTTAATTTAGCTGACGTTATTGCTTCCATAATTATTCCAACTATTCCCTCTTTATGCAATGTTTCAAGTCCCATAATAGTTGTTCCTGCTGGAGAGCTTGTCATTTTTACTACTTCTTCAAAAGATAGATTTTTTTCTCTTATATATTCAATTACTCCCTCAAAGAGCTTTAATACCATCTCCTTAGAAATGTCATAAGAAAGTCCTCCTTTAACCCCCGAAAGAGTAAAACCCTGAAGAATGGTAGAAACAAAAGCAGGACCACTTCCTGTTAAGGCAGTGATAGTATCAAAATATTTCTCATCAACAATCCAAACACTTCCTATAGTAGAAAATAGATTTTTTACAAATTCCACTTCTTCCTTATCGTATTTATCAAAAGTTAAAGCAATAGCTCCTTTCTTGACGGTACAAGGTAGATTAGGCATTATTCTTATAATGCATTTAAATTTATTTAAATATCTCTTTATCAAGGATATTTTTACTCCTGCAGCAATAGAAATAATAGTTTTATTTTCATCTATATTGGGGCTGATTTCTTTTAAAACATCTTTAATGTTTTGTGGTTTTACAGCAATAAGGATGTATTTAGCTTTTTTAGCAATAAGCTTATTATCTGAAATAACTTCTACATTGTACTTATCTCTTAGATATTCTCTTCTTTTCTCTATAGGTTCTGAAACTATTATTTCATCATTTTTCAAGAAATTGCTATCAATTATTCCTGAAAGAATGGCTTCTCCCATCATTCCTCCACCAATTATCCCTAGCTTCATAATTTAGATCCTCCTTACTCTCTTATTTGGCCCTCACCTAAAATAACATATTTTGTTGTAGTTAGTTCTTTAAGGCCCATAGGCCCTCTCGCATGTAGTTTTTGGGTAGATATTCCTATTTCAGCTCCTAAACCAAATTCTCCCCCATCAGTAAATCTTGTAGAAGCATTTACATATACTGCTGCAGCATCTACCATTCTTAGGAATTTTAATGCTTTGTAATAGTCTTTAGTTATAATTGCTTCCGAGTGTTTGGTATTATATTTGTTGATATGCTCTATTGCTTCATCAATAGATTCTACAATCTTTATTGCAATTATGTAATCTAAATACTCTGTGTACCAGTCTTCTTCTGTGGCTGGTATAGCATCTGTTAGTATCTTTAAAGTTCTTTTGCATCCTCTTATCTCTACGTTGTATTCTCTTAGATCTTTAGCTATTATCGGTAAGAATTCTTCTGCAATATTTTTGTGTATTAGAAGCTTTTCAATAGCATTACATACTGAAGGTCTCTGAACTTTTGCATTTATTATTATTTTTCGTGCCATTTCAAAATCTGCATCCTCTTCCACATAAATGTGATTGTTTCCTGCTCCTGTCTCAATTACAGGAACCTTCGAGATATTCATGACATGTTTGATAAATTTTGCACTTCCACGGGGTATTGCCACATCAATATAGTCCACCATCTGTAAAAGTTCTTCTACCACAGAATGCTCTGGAGACTCAATTATCTGTACTGTATCTGGAGGAACCTTTGTATTTGATAACGCTTCTTTCATGATCTCAGTGATGATGATATTTGAATTTAAAGCATCAGAGCTTCCTCTTAATACAATGGCATTTCCTGATTTAAGAGCAAGAATTGTAGCGTCTACAGTTACATTTGGTCTTGCCTCATAAATTATGGCAATGACCCCAATAGGAACTCTCATTTGTCCCACAAGGATTCCATTGGGTCTTTTTTGCATGGATACTATTTCTCCAACAGGGTCTGGGAGTTTTATGACATCATCTATGCTTTTTATTATATCTCTTAGTCTTTTTTCGTTAAGAAGTATTCTGTCAAGTACTGCCTTACTTAGTCCTTTTTCTTCGCCTCTTTTTAAATCCTTTTCATTTTCCTTTATGATTTTATCTATATTTTTTTCTATGTTGTTTGCTATGGCACGTAATGCTTCATTTTTTTCATTAGTATTTAGGAGAGCAAGGGTATAACTTGAAACTTTGGCTTTTTTGAGTTTTTCTATAAGATTCTCCACTGCCTTTCACCCCTATTCTTCAAAATTTTGACTTTCAAGGATTTTTTGGGCTTCTTCAAATTCTCCTTCTGGGATTATCACATATACAGGTAAGCCTCTCCCCATGTATACAGGGTCTGTATAAGGGAAGCTTGAGGAAAGTATTTGGGGATGAAAACCCTCGGACACCAAAAGGTTATATATGAGTTCTCCTATTATATAGTTAGGAGCTATCTTTAATATTCTGTATCCTTTAGGAGGGGTAAAATCTTTAAACAATTTTTTTTGTGACTGGGATAAATTTTTGTTTTTGGGAAAGCTTCTTATATATAGACTTTATTAGAGGATAACTCAAGACGGTAAAGACTAAACCTATGGAAAGTCCTAGAAGTTGGGTATCAAGTCTGTACCTTTCTCCAATCAAATATCCTATTAGAACTCCTAAAATAAAAGAAATAAGGGGAAATAAATAGATTAAAAAAGTAACTTGGTAAAAATCTTTTTTCTCTACTTCTACCATAACAAAATCTCCTATTTTAGCGTTGCACTCGTCAATAACATCGAGTACTAAGTCTTCTTCATTAATCTTACATAGTCCACAACTGTGGCATGCTTCTGATGAACTAAACTTAACTTTTAGTATTCTTCCATTTTTTTCAATTACTTGGCCAATTTCTTTCATGATTTATCACCTTACTTTTGGAGCCGGAGGCCGGATTCGAACCGGCGACAAGCCGATTACGAATCGGCTGCTCTGCCACTGAGCTACACCGGCCCCAAGTTTTCAAAGTAATTATAGCTTCAATTAATATCATAAGTCAAATTTTGAAATTGGATTTTCAAGATTAGCCTCAAGAGTGATTTAGAAAAATTAGGTTTATAAATAAAAAAAATGGCGGGGTCGACGGGATTCGAACCCGCGGTCTCCTGCGTGACAGGCAGGTGTGTTAAACCGGGCTACACCACGACCCCGCATTATATATTATACAACACGTTGGTGGGCGGAGCAGGACTTGAACCTACGACCTCCTGCTTGTAAGGCAGGCGCTTCGCCCTTGTTTTTGACAAGTCAGATTTTACCATAACATCACTTCCATGTCAACTTTAAAAGTTCGCCTGACTCAGAAAAATCTTTTTAAACTTAGAAAGTAAAATCCATCTTAAACTCTTTTCCTAAAACTTTGATTACATCTCCTTCTATAACTGCTTTTTCTCCATCTATCCATATTTCACATTGTTTAAGAAATTCTTCTCTTGTTATTTTTTCTTTAAAGAAATCAAGTAAAGCACCTATAGGGAATTCAACAATCAAAGAATCTTCATCTCCCAATTGAATGTAAAAATTGACTTTTATTGTAGGTGGATATTTTGAGATTCCATATCCAAAAACTCTCCATATGGAAGAAAAGAAAGAATTTAAACCTTCCTTAGTTATACCCTCATAACCAAAATAACCTTTATTGATTGAGATAATGATACCCTTAGGTTCAACA
>NZ_JBMFQK010000010.1:0-70639 GCF_049968615.1 Dictyoglomus sp.
ATTATGCAATGGGAAGTGCCAAGGAATGTATATAATCCACAGCCCTGCCCATTTGTAATAATACCTTCCAATATCCCTTCCTCTCAAAACTGGTTTTATTATCTCCTCTGTTCTTTTTCTTTCTTCTTCTGTTTTGCAGTTTGCCAATATCCTGTTTCTTGTTTCTGTATCAATAATAAATGCTTCATTAAAGCCTGTTAAAACACCTCTGTAAATTTTCACATCCCAATCTTTTAATGGTTTTCCAATCTTTTCTATCTTTTCTTTGAGTGCTAAAACCTTTTCATCAGCAAGTGTCCAGGCATTTTCAGAGAGTTTTTCCTGAAGTACTTTGTTTTGATTTTTTCTAATATATTCAATGACATCACCATCAACTTTACCTACATTTACAAATTTTACCTGATGATTATTATTTGGTCTTTCTTTTTGAAACAAGATTATGTTTGTATCTACTGTTTGCTCAAATACAGAATAACCACTAAAATCTATAATCTCTACTATTTTTGTGTTTTCTTTCAAAAATTTTCTTAATTTTTCTCCATATTTTGCTCTCATCCATTTATTACTTGATATATAAGAAAGCACGCCTTTTTCCTTAAGTAATTGATAACCCTTTTCATAAAAGTATACGTAAAGGTCTGCTGTCGATGTGAATACTTCGTAGCCTTGTTTTTCCAAGATTGGTTTTTGGTCTTTTATTCTCTCTTGTCTTACATACGGTGGATTTCCAATCACTATATCAAAGCGGTCATCTATTCCAAACATCCATTCAGGATCAAACCAATTCGCACTTTGAGTTTGACTTAAGAGATCAAAACTAATAATTTCCTCGATGGTTTTATCCGAAAAATAGTTTTTAGAAAGCTCTTCTTTTATTTTGCTCTTTATTTCATTTATTTTCTTTCTTAAATTAGCCTTCTCTTCTCTATTTGTGAGTCTAAAATGTTCTTTATAAAGCTCTTTCAATTCACTTTTGAGTCTCTCCAAAGTATCGTCTTTTGCCAAAGTCATCTGCTTTGGCTTTTCAAGCTCAATAAGTGTATTCGCTGACACAAACTTAGTCTCAAGATGGGGTAAAGGCCTTATCCCATAATTTTCCTTATTTTTATCAATTTTTTGATCTATTATTAAGGATAGGAAAAATCTGAGCTTACATATCTGAATAGCAATAGGCTGTATATCTACTCCATATAATGAATTCTCTATCAAATAAAGCTTTCTTGCGTAGTCTGGATAACTTATGTTTTCATCAAAAATTTCATTTATTTCTTTTAAACGCTTTTCCCTCTCCTCCTTAGCTTTAATCTTCAATATCTTTTCTACCTCTTTTAATGCTTTTTGATCTTGAAGTTTTTTCCATAAGGTATTATATAAATCTATCCTGTTTAAAAGATACACAAGCTTATGCAAAATTCCCATGGGGAAGGCACCAGAACCCACTGCGGGATCTAATACTTTTAGTTTATCTATAGCTTCTATTAATTCCTTCTTTTCTCCATCTGTTAAATTTACTTCTTCTGAATAGGATAATAAAGTCCTTAGTTTTTCTTCATCTATACTTGTTTTATCTTTTAAATAGAAGATTAAAGCTTCTTCAGACATAAAATCCACAATTTCCTTTGGAGTGTAGTAAGACCCTGTCGCTTTACGGGCTGTAGTCTGGGTCTCTGGATTATAAGCTGCAAGAAGATTTTCAAAGATATGTCCCAAAAGCTCTGGATCAAGAGATACTTCTATATCTATGGGGCTATTTTCATCTGCAGTAAAATTATAATCCTTAAGTATATTTATAATCCCCCTTACTTTTTCTTTTTTTCCATCCCCATAAAAGAAAGATAAATCTTCTTCCCTTTCTTCACTGAAGAATAAAAAATCAGGAATTCTTGCCCTTTTATCCTCCCTTCTTGAGAAACCGTCTATATAATTCTTGTCGTCATCAAGACATTCAAAAAGTCCACCATTTATAAAAGGTACATCATCAAAAATTTTTATAAATTCCTTTTCGGGTATTAATAAAAATTTCTCATATCTAAATAAAGTTTTCACCCCAAAAGTTTCTCTATTTTTAGGATATCCTTCGTCTTTCGCCCAAGCCCTTTCATAAGGATATTTATTTAAAACAGCGAAGAAAAGATTTTGTAATATAACATTGTAGTAATAATCTCCATTTCCAAAATTTTTTACAATATTTTTTAGTTCTTCTGGTTTAAAAATTTTATCAGGAATAAGATCCCTTTGTTTTATAAACCAAACAAAGATCAGTCTTGTGATAAGCCTTATAATATTCTCCTCAGGCTTTCCACCTGGGAATTTAGCATACTTTAGTGCCCATGCATACCAATTTTGAATTTCTGCATAAAATTCCTTTGTAAGAGGTTGAATACTGAAGGCAGAAATAATATCTTCAAGAGACTCAAATTTAGCGTTATAAAGGGCTTTAACAAAAGTACGATAAGGACTATTCTTCCCTACAAAGTAGGTATATCTTTTGTAGTAGCTAAAATTTATTTTTGCCCCTGAATATTTTTTGTAAACCAATGAAAATCTAAAATTTCCATCCTTATCATGGAAGACAAAGATTCCAGCATCATAAGGCTCATAGGTATCCTTTAAGATCTCTTTAGCCAAATCATACTGTTTCTTTTTACTGTTTCTTTCTGAAAGCTCTCCTGATACTTTTATAGAGTAGACTACCAGTTTTTTATTATCCTCTAATCTTAAATCCCCAATTTTATAAACTTCATCAAAAACATTTCCCTCATAATTTTTCTTCCTTAAGGGAGAAGTAAAAATTTCGAAATTACCATTTTTAGCCCTTAAAAATCTTTTTAATTTGTCTTGTGTGAAACCTCGAGCAAGATCTTCAATAGCCTCTCTCAAGGTCCCCTCCCTCCCCTAAATTTTATTTCTATTCTCTATAGCTATGATAATTTCTTCCCTATGATTTTTAAAAAATTTCAGGGTCTTTTCAAGAAAATCCTCTCCTATTTCACTTTTCAATTCACTAAGTTTTTCTACAATTTTATCTATATCATCTAATTTTTCGCTTAAAGAATTAATCTCCGAAATAACATATTCAGACAGTGTCCTATATTCTCTTATATCCTCAAGGATATCCGATATAAATTTTTTATAGGGATTTAATTTCTCATCTTTGTTTTCAATAAGTGTTGTTAAAATACTATATGCTTTTGCCCATGAATCATTTGAACTTTCACAACGAGGTTTTATAAAATCTTCCTTTTCAAGGATTTGATGATAATTTTCCCAGAAATGATCACTTAGATTTAATCCTTCCTCATCTTTTTCTGCCTTTATTTTTTCATATACCTTTTCAAAACTTACCGCCTGTGGAGATTTATCTTTGTAATTTTTGTAGCCTACAAAAAGATCTTTCCCCTTCTTCACAAAAACCAGGAGTTCATCTTCTTCTCCTTTTTTTGCTACTTTTACCCTATTAGGTATATTTTGAATTTCATTTTCAATATTGGGATAAATCTCTTTTATTTTTTCAAAATCTCTTCTCAGTTTTGTAAAGAAACTTTCTTCCTCTTCTATATAAGTATTTAATCTTCTATATAATTCCGAGGGCTGAGGTTCCTCATCAGGGTCAAAAATTTTAGCGTCTTCTCCGAGGACATTATGTATCATAAACATTTTTGTCTGAGCAATCTCTCTTGATTTAACTATATCAGAGCCCTTTTCTGTTGGGAAAAAGTTAACAATATAGATTTCATTATATACTTTTTTGGCAATACGATTTATTCTTCCTACCCTCTGAATTACTCTTACAGGATTCCAAGGTATATCATAATTTATTACTACTCCCGCCCTATTAAGGTTAAATCCTTCTGAAAGCTTATCAGTGGTGAGTAAGACATCATATTTAGATTCTTGATCTTCATATTGGGCATCAAAATTTTTGAGAATAGCTTCTATGGTACTCTTGCTTAAATTACCAATAGCAGTTAATAATCTATCTTTAAATTTATTCTTCAAAATTTCTTTTAAATAGTCTGCAGTATCCAAATACTCAGTAAATATAACTACTTTTCTTCCCTCTTTTAGGAATTCCTCCAAACCTTTAATTAATCTTTCAGCTTTTGGATCATTCTCTACAAGTTTTAATTTCTCTACTTCTTCATAAATCCTTTCAAACAGCTTCAAATCTTCTTTAAGATCTTCTACAAATTTTTCTGCATATTTTAAATCCTTTTTTATATCATAGACTTTATAATACTTTTTTGATATATTTTTTTCCTTAAGATCTTTTTCGTACTCCGCTAACTCTTTTAATATTTCTTCAGGCTCTGCAATAACAAGATCTTCCATTAGTTTTCTATCAAGGATAAATTTTCCTGTCTTTTCTACAAATTCAATAGCAGTCTCGTGTATATCTCTAAAACGATGGATACTTTCTTTAAATGCTCCAAAACTGCTCTCAAATCTCTTTACAAGAAGTCTTCTCATGAAATCATATAGGTTCTGTTGAGATACATAAGTAAAATATTCTTTATTATCTTTAAATTCATCTACAAGAGCTTCTATATCTATATCTTTCTCGTATCTTGCAGGGAAGTAAATTGCTCCTGTGAATTTTCCACCATCATAGTGAGAAGCAAAAGTTTGAATCACTTCATCATAGAATAAGGATTGCTCTTTTGTTAATTCAAAGAACCATTCTTGTGGATCTTTTACTTCTGGAAGATCTATCTTTTCTCCATAATATTTCAAATCAAGTCTATTTCTTCTTATTACTATTGGTTCAAGAATTGCTCTAATTTCTTTTGCAAGCTCTTTTGTATAAACCCTTACCTTATCAAGATTTATGTTATCCCCTCCAAAAATCTCTTTGTAATATCTTTTTGCTTTTTTCTTCTTTTTCTCATTCTTTGAATTAAAATAGTTTTTAATGTAGGCTAATTTTCTAAATTCAGTCTCATAAAAGAGAAATTTGGCTTCTAAATTCTCATCCAAAATAATAGTAGACTTTCTTGGAATAGTGAATAATTTTAAAAGAGCAAAAAGATCAGAAGGTCTATTGTTGAAAGGTGTAGCAGTGATGAGTATAACAGTCTTTCCTCTACATATCTCCCTTAAATAATAATAGCTTTGGGTATTCTCATTTCTAAACCGATGAGCCTCGTCCACTATTACTACTTCAATATCATTATTCTTTTTAACAAATTTTAGAGTATCTCTTAATTTTCCAATAGATCTTACTTCCCAATCTCTTAATTCAAAATCATCCAAATATTTTCTCCATCCTGATGTGCGATTTTCATCACCAATAAGATGAGGAGGACATATTACTATTCCTCTCTTACCAAGAGATTTTGCCACAAGACAAGCTATAATGGTTTTTCCAAGTCCAACTACATCTGCAAGAATAGTTCCATTATGAGCGTTACAATTTGCTAATGCTTGGGATACCGCTTCGAGTTGGTAAGAAAATGGTTTATATCCTTTATCTTTCAATATAGATTCAAAATTTTTGCTTATTTTTCTCTTATGAAGATTAAGATAAGTGTAAACCAAATATGCATATGCAACAAAGGGACTTATCTTTCTAAGTAAGCTCTCTTCTTTAATTATTTTTACAATTTTATTTATATCCTCTTCTGAAAATTCCACTGCTTCGTTCCATAGCTCATCAAAATATCTTTCAGCTTCTTCAAAACCATAATCTTTAACTTCCACATTAAATTCTCTTTGTGATTCAAGGCCTGCCTTCGTGAGATTACTACTTCCAGTAATAAAGAGATTTGGGATTACCTCTTTAACTGAGTTATCCATTTTAAATAGATATAATTTTGCGTGATTAGGTTCTGAGGTTTTTCTAAGCTTAATCTTTTTCTCTTTTAAAAGGCTAAGAAAGAGATCTACCTGCTCATAAACATCCTTATTATCTAAATCACAAGAAGTAAAGGCAACTTTTAAGGATTCTAAAAATTTTTCTTTTATTTTGTTATTGCTAAAGGTTTTCTCTATTTTTGCTATCTCATAAAGACCATAATTTCCTTCATCTACATTTAATCCAACAAGAATCTTCAAGTGTTCATCCTTTAATTTACCTTCATTATAGAGTTTTTTTAAAGATTCATATAGCTCTCTTAATCCAGAAAAATAAAAAAAGCCTACAAGAAATTTTAATTCCTCACTTCTTTCTACTAAAGTTTGAATTCTTCTTTTTAAATTTTTCTCCCCAGAATTTGTAATAAAATTACTCATTGAAGGAATCTCTATTCAAATTCAGCTTCCTGCCTCTTGAAGCCTCCTAATAACAAAATCCTTAGGAAGAGAAACTAAAAAGTATCCTGCTCTTGGTCCTGAAGTTTGTTTTAGAAAGGCTAAATATATGAGCTGGAAGGCTCTTTTTCCCTCTACTCCGTGCTCCTGAGCTAAGTTGTATATAAAGTTTTGAAGCTCATCTCCTTGCCAATCTTTTTCTTTTATCTTCTCTGCTAAGTCTTTTAAGAATTCTTTTTCCTTTGGAGAAAAGGTTTTTACAATCTCTGGAGTTTCTTCCTGGAGTTTAAATTTTACTTGAGATGGGGCAAATTTTTCAAGCCAATTTTTTACATACTCTACTCTCTTTAATATTTCATCAAATTTATTAAGCTCTTTTTCATAACCACTTCTTATAAGCATTTCCTTAAGAAGCTCATTATTTCCTAAGGAAATTTGAGTCAAGGTAATTATATGTCTCAAAGGTACCTGAGGACCAGGTTCCTTTGGTACCCCTTTAACTTGAGAAAGCTCATAAACTCTTGCAAGCTCAGCCCATTCCTCCTCAGTACCTTCTAATCTATAATATATTCTTTCTAATCTTTCATAATCCTCTGCCAAGAGAATATATCCATTTACTGGATCAAAATCTATATGTTTATCAGGCTTATATCTCAAAATTAAATATCTTACCCAGGATGGGGGAAGAATCTCTAATATTTCATTTATAGAGATTGCAATCCCCTTTGAGCTGGACATAGCACCTTTACCTTTTAGATATATCCATTCATATATAAAAGGATATGGTGGCTCATACCCAAATATTTCTTTTGTAATTACTTTACCTGTGTCATAAGATCCGCCAGTAGTAGCATGATCTTTACCAAAAGGTTCAACAGTAACTCCAAATATCTTCCATCTTCCAGGCCAGTCTAATCTCCAAGGAAGTTTCGCTTCTCCTTTACTATAGTCTGCAATTCCCGTATGTCCACATTTACATTGATATTCTACCTGATGCTTTTTTACGTCAAAGGAGACTATACTTGTAGTGGTCAATCTTCCGCACTTTTCGCACTTAGGAAGAAGGGGAACAAAGTTTTTCTCCAGATTTCTTCCTGCAATTTCATTGAGGATTTGAGTTATCTTCTCGTTATTCTGTAAAGTTAAATCAATGATCTCTGTATAAAGTCCGTTTTTATAGCTTTCATGAGCCTTTATAACTTTGGGCTCTATTCCTAAAATTTTGATTGCTTCCAAGAAGGGCTCTAAAAAGTGTTCAGCATAGTTTTCGTGACATCCCTCGGGATCTGGTATTTCAGAGATGGGCTTTCCCACATGTTCAGCATAAGAATCAGGAAGAAAAGGATATACTTTTCTTAAAGGATCAAAAGTATCAGCAATATAAATAAATTCTACTTCTGAGCCTTTATCTTGCAAGGCTCTATAAAGAGCATCACCAGTAAGGATCTCCCTCAGGTTCCCAAGATGAATGGGACCTGAGGGAGTAATCCCTGTAGCTACCACGTTTTTTTTGCCTTTAAGACGGATTATCTCTTCTGCGGCTAAATCAGCCCAATGAGGAACCTTCTCTACCATACAGAATACTTCCCTTCGGCAAGCTCGTTACAGAATTTCTCAATATTAGCCAACTCTTGATCAATTATATCTTCTACTGGTTTTGCCACATCATATATTGAAGTTCCATTTTCTAAGATTAATTGAGCTGTAGCAATTTTAGGTTGATCAATGGGTTTTCCAATTTGGCTACATAGCCACACATAGACCTCTTTAATACCTGGTACCTTTTGATAGATCTCTTTGGCAATCTTATGAGTAAGAATGTTATAGATCTTTCCAACATGGCTTACAGGGTTCTTTCCAGCTGCAGCTTCTGTCCCCATTGGACGATTTAATGCAATAACACCATTTACCCTATTTCCTCTTCCTACCTGTCCTGAATCTGCATCTTCCGCTGAAGTTCCAAGCACACTTACATAAATACCGTCCATGCCTCTTTCTGGATCATCCAAGGTATTGATATCAATAGTGATATTTTCAAAATTCTGAGCTCTCTCACTTACAAAATCTTCCACAATACTCTTGATAACTTCTTTCTTTTCAAAATAATCTTTAACGCTGGTTACATATCTATCGATAAGGGGCATTGCTATAGTCAATTGCAAATTCTTCTTTTGTCTAAATGCCATTATTTTAATATCTTCTCCTACCTCTGGATGAATAGCCTTAAACTCTTTTGAGTTTAAATATCTTTCAAGTTCTAATACGATCTTTTCTGTAGAAGTTAAAGGCGCATATCCTACAGCTGCTGAGGTATCATTGGCAGGAAGCAATCCCTTTCTTCTTCTGAAAATAGCTGTAAGTTCTGGAGAACCTGGATAAAGTTCTACCTGAAATTTTACATGTTTATCTGGATCGACAAATCTCAGGTTTTTTCTAAACCATTCCTTTGCTGTTTCAATAGCTATCTCCTCTACAGGTATCCTTATACCATCCACTTCAAAGGTTGCTCTGTCTCCTATGACAAGAAGCATCGGCTTTCTAACTTCGCCGCCTACTCCAAGTTTTCTTTCCACCTCTCCAGCTACAAGCAAACTCTTATCAATATTATGATGTAAAATATTTCCTACACGCTTTATATACTCCTGTGATAAATTTACAGATATCTGGTCCATAATAGCATCACAAATGGAGTCAGGATGTCCTATTCCTTTTCTTTCTACAAGTTCCACACCATGTTCTTCTACTGGCAAAGAATTTAGCTTCTCTACTACAATGTTTCTCATCTCTCCTATCCTCCTTCTTTTTTTTAATAAACAAGCAAAAAAATAATATCATAAGCTAATAAAGATTACAATAAATTAAGGAAAATTTTCAATAAAAAAAGGGAGAAGAATTTTATCTTCTCCCTTTTTTTAAAATAAATTTTAAATCAAAAATTTCCTTTTTTACTTTTTATTGGAATAATATTTATCAATGAAGTTAGAAAGCTTCCTATAATACTCTTTTAATAGTGGATAAAGTTCCCTATATAATCCATACATTTCCTCATACATCTTTGCCCTTTCTGAATTAGGCTCTTCTAAGCTCATCACTTTAACAACTCTATCACAAGCCTCTTCTACACTCTTATAGACACCCACACCAACACCTGCAAGAAGTGCTGCTCCATACGCAGCGCCTTCTGTTACATTTATAGTAGTTATAGGAGTATTAAATACATCTGCAAGAATTTGTCTCCACAATTTGCTTCTTGCACCACCTGCAATGGCTCTTATTTCCTTCATTTCTATCCCAAGATTCTTCATAAGTTCTAAGGAATCTCTAAGTCCAAAGGCTACTCCCTCAAGAACCGATCTCACAAAATAAGGCTTTTTATGTCTCAAACTGATCCCAGCAAATACACCTTTCGCGAGGGGATCTGCATGGGGAGTCCTTTCACCTGTAAGATATGGCAGAAAAATTAGACCCTCAGAGCCAGGAGGCACATTTTCTGCCTCCATAGTTAAAAATTCGTATGGATCTCTACCAGTCCACTTAGAGAGTTCTATTTCTACATCTCCAAAAGAATCTCTAAACCATCTGAAGGATCCACCTGCAGAAAGCATTACTCCCATAGTATGCCATTTACCAGGTACTGCATGACAGAAAGTGTGAAGTCTTCCCTCAGGATCCCCCTCAGGAGTATCCAAGTGAGCAAATATAACCCCTGAAGTTCCTAAGCTTACAAAAAGAATTCCACTTTTGACAATACCACTTCCTACTGCTTGAGAAGCATTATCACCACCACCGCCCACTACAGGAATCCCAGAAGGAAGACCTAATTCCTCAGCTACGCTGGGAAGTAAAGTACCAGTAATTTCTGGTGATTCATATACTTTTGGCATCCACTCTTCTGGAATTTCCAATAAATTTAACATCTCCTTTGACCATTTTCTGTTCTTTACATCAAAAAGCAAAGTTCCCGAGGAGTCAGAAACGTCAGAGGCATATTCTCCTGTTAATCTAAATCTTATATAATCCTTGGGAAGTAGTACTTTATGTACTTTAGAGTAATTTTCTGGC
Source organism: Dictyoglomus sp. (assembly GCF_049968615.1). Lineage (NCBI taxonomy): Bacteria > Pseudomonadati > Dictyoglomota > Dictyoglomia > Dictyoglomales > Dictyoglomaceae > Dictyoglomus > Dictyoglomus sp. The sequence goes on from NZ_JBMFQK010000010.1 coordinate 10,312, forward strand.
TCATTCTCTCTAAGCCATAATATTTTTGGTGCTGTAAATCCAGTAAGAGCAAGATTTAAAGTAAAGTCTAAAAGCCTCTTTACTCCCCCAACCCTCTCTACAATTTCATCGCATTGCTTAGCAGTCCTTTGATCATTCCACAATATTGCTCTCCTTATTACATTTCCTTTCTCATCCAAAAATACCGAACCATGCATCTGACCAGATAAGCCTATGCCTTTGATTAACTTAGGCGATACTCCTGTCTTATCTATTACGCTAACCACAGCCTCTTTTGTTGCCTTCCACCAATCTTCTGGCTCTTGTTCTGACCAGGATGGAAAAGGAGTATAAAGGGGATATTCTACAGTAGAACTTCCAATTACTCTACCATCATCATCAATAAGTAAAGCTTTAGTACCAGATGTACCAATATCAATTCCTAAAAGCAAATTATTCACCCCACTTCTCAATATGATTTTTTATTAGTTTATAAAAACGTTTTTCTATTTGTCAATATATTAAATTTTTAAAAATAGCTACGCAAAAGTTAGAGATTAGAGAAGATTAAAAAAGTAGGGGGGAAAAAATAATCCCCCCCCCTCTTTTTTACTCCTTCTTAATAGCACTAAATGGACACACTTGGAAACAGATTCCGCACTTTGTACATTTAGATTGATCTATTACATAAGTTCCATCTTCATCTTTATAAATTGCTCCTACAGGACAGTTTCTAAAACATATGGAACATTTTCTGCATTCTTCTCTTATCACCTCATAATGGATTAATGCGGTACATACCTTAGCAGGACATTTTTTATCTCTAATATGGGCTAAATATTCATCTCTGAAATATTTAAGAGTAGTAAGTACAGGGTTCGGAGCCCCCTTACCAAGACCACATAGAGAAGTATTTCTTACCGTATAAGCAAGCTCCTCTAACTCTACTAAGTCTTCCTCTGTACCTTCACCTTTAGTAATCTTGTCAAGAATATCTAACATTCTCTTTGTACCCACCCTACAAGGTACACATTTTCCACAGGACTCATCCTGAGTGAAAGAAAGGAAGAACTTAGCTACATCCACCATACAATTATCTTCATCCATCACAATGAGACCACCAGAACCCATTATGGCTCCAAGAGCAGTTATAGATTCGTAGTCTATTGGAGTATCAAGATATTCTGCCGGAATACAGCCTCCCGCAGGACCTCCTATCTGCACCGCTTTAAATTTCTTACCCCCAGGAATTCCTCCACCAATATCATATACTACTTCCCTTAAGGTAATACCCATGGGAACCTCAATAAGACCAGTCATATTTATCTTTCCTGCAAGAGCAAAAACCTTTGTGCCTTTGCTTTTTTCTGTTCCAAAACTACTAAACCACTCTGCTCCGTTCAAAATTATTGGAGGGATATTTGCCCAAGTTTCCACGTTGTTAATAACAGTAGGCTTACCCCAAAGACCTGAATTAACAGGGAAAGGAGGTCTTGGTCTCGGCATTCCCCTCTTACCTTCAATAGAGGCAATTAAAGCTGTCTCTTCACCACATACAAAAGCCCCTGCTCCTATTCTTATTTCAATATCAAAAGAAAAATCAGTTCCAAGAATATTCTCTCCTAAAAGTCCGTAATTCCTTGCTTGTTCCAGTGCTGCTGTAAGCCTTTTGATAGCAAGAGGATACTCTGCTCTTATATAAACAAATCCCTTTTTAGCACCAATCGCGTATCCTCCAATTAACATTCCCTCAATTACCGAATGAGGATCTCCTTCCATAATACTTCTGTCCATGAAAGCTCCAGGATCACCCTCATCGGCATTACAAACAATATATTTCTCTTCTCCCTTTGCTTTTCTTCCAAGCTCCCACTTTAAGCCTGTTGGAAACCCTGCTCCACCTCTACCTCTAAGGCCTGACTTCTTCACCTCTTCTATTACCTCTTCGGGCTTCATCTCTGTAAGAACCTTTGCAAGGGCAGAATAGCCATCTCTAGCTATATACTCTTCAATATTTAACGGATCAATAAAGCCCACATTTCTCAATGCTATTCTTACCTGATTTTTAAAGAAAGGTAATTCATTAATAGTAGGAATTGTTTTCTTTAATTCTGGCTCCTTAACAAGAAGTCTTTCTACTACTCTACCTTTAAGGAGATGCTCATGAACAATATCTTTGGCATCTTGAGGCTTTAATCTTATGTAAAAAGTACCTTCAGGATAAATAGCCATCACAGGACCTAAATCGCAGGTCCCAAAACAGCCCGTTTCAATTATCTTTACCTCATCGTAAATTCCCGCCTCTTTAAGCTCCCTTTCAAGGGCAGACTTAAAACTTTCCTCTCCTGCAGAAATACATGCTGCTCCTGCACATATTAAAATGTGCGCTCTCTCTGGCATCTTTAAACCTCCTTATCCTATGATGTGTTAATCTTATTCTGTAGAAAGTACGTCTTCAGTAACAATTTGTCCGTTAACAATATGCTGAGCAATAATCTTTCTTGCCTTTTCTGGGGTGACATGCTTATATAAAACCTTAGAGCTTCCTACTTTTTCTACTGATATTAAAGGCTCGTATTCGCAAAGACCAATACACCCAGCTTGGGTCACTACTACATTCTTTAAATTTCTCTTTTCTATTTCATCTAGGATTGCAAGTAAAGTTTCTCTTGCACCTGCAGCAATTCCACATGTCCCCATATGTACCACTATTTTGTCTTTACCCTCAGCACTCCTTGCCTCAAGGTCTGCCTGAGCTTTCTCTTTAATTTTTTTGAGGTCCTCAATAGTAAGTTTTTTACTCATTTTTACCAACCTCCCAAATTTTCATAAATATATTTTTTTAAAAAGGAGATAACTTCTAAACTATTTAAGGGAATACCATTTAATTCCCTTTTCAAATCTTCGGTAGAAAATTCAAAAATGTCTCCGTTCTTTTCAAATTTAAAGTTTAAATTTAAATCAGGGTTTGCTACTATAAGAGACAAAATGGTGCCTGAAATATCCCCCAAAGGAGGAAGATCAATGCAATCATAAGGAACTTCTGCAATAATTTCCGTTCCTTTCCCTACTTCTGATCTAACATTTAGATTTCCATTGCAACTTCTTACTACTTCCCAGAATAAAGGAATCCCTAAACCCACCTTTCTGGTTTTTCTTGTAGTAAAAAAGGGATTCTTTAATTCCTCCAAAACCTCAGGAGGAATTCCTTTTCCATCATCCTTTATCTTTAAAAACAATTTTTTATTTTCCAAATCCTTCTTCATCTCAATATAAATATTTCTAGCTCCAGCCTCTATAGAATTTTGCACCAAATCCAACAAATGAAGAGACAATTCTTTCATTGATGTTCTTTTCTGAAGTTCTCTATCAATTTTTTCAATTTATCAGGAGTAAGCTTTCCATATACTTCTTCGTCAATCATAAGAGCAGGAGCCATACTACAAGCACCAATACACCTTACAAGATCCAAAGAGAAATAACCATCTTCAGTTACTTTACCCTCTTTGAGTCCTATCTGCTCTAAAGCTGTTAATAGATCTGCTGCTCCTTTAACATAACAGGCAGTACCCATACAGAGTCTAATCACATGTTTACCTTGAGGCTCCAACCTAAAGAAGGAATAAAAAGTCACTACTCCATAGATCTCACTTAACGGGATCTTTAGTTTTTCAGATACCATCTCTAAAGCTTCTTTAGGAAGATAACCAAACTTTTCTTGAATTGCATGCAATATCATAATAAGTGAACCTTTAGTAGAGGAAAATTGATCTAAGATTTTTTCCAATTCTCTCTGGGCATAATCTGAAAACTTTAGCTCTACTGCCATAACTATACCTCCATTTCTTCTATTTTTATAATTTTATTTTTTAAGCTAAAGAAGACATCTTCAATTGTTAAACCCTCTACACCTATGAAAGTTCTTGGTTTTTTAATATCATCTAAATAGTGAGCATCAGAAGAAATTATAAAGTTATTTTTTTTTGATATTAAACCATAATTATCCCTCAAAAATTTCTCAATTTTTACTTCCTTCGATAATTCAAGTAAATCATAGTCTAAATTTTCTGGTATAAATCCCAAGTTAGAAAGCACACTAAAATTAGGTTTATCAATATGAGCAAGAATTATAAATCCATCAAACTTTCTTATTAACTTCGTCACTCCTTCTAAGGATAAATTTGTTGAGGTTAACAATAACCTTTCTTCAATTCTTTCTACCTCATCTTTTTCATTAACCACTACTTGAACTCCAAAAAGATTCTCATCATTCTTTTTATCAGGTAAATGATTCCAAATTTCTTTTTGAAACTCATACGCTGAACTGTAATTTTTAAACAATCCTAGTACATGAACTTCTTCTCTTGTTTGAATTTCCATTCCAGGAATAACTAAAATATCCATTTTCTCTCCCCAATAGGAAACTGCAGGGAAATTTTCTACCATGTGGTGATCAGTTATCCCTATTATTCCTAATCCAATTTCTTTTGCTTTTTCAACTATCTTTTTAGGGCTCATATTCCAGTCTCCACAAGGAGAAAGTATGGTATGAATATGAAGATCTACTCCAATCCAAGTCAAATATTTTTGTACTCCTCCTTTACCTTTTTCTTCATAACTGCAGATTCAATACCATGAGAATACAAAATCCCGCTTACTTCAAAAACTATTTTTTCAGTACTTACTAAAATTATCCCTTTCTCTTTCGCAAGATCAATAACATCTTTTGGCACTACTTTTCCTCTGCATACTATTATCATAGGAATGTCTAATATCTCAGCAGTTCTTACAATTTGTGAATTTGTAATACCAGTAATAAGTACCACATCTCTCTCTTCAGAAGTAACCATTGCAAGTACATCGCTCATAAGATCAGCAGCAAAAGCCCTTTTGATATCAATTTCATCAAGCTTTTCTTCACCTACTAAAGCTTTACCTTCAATCAATTCAACCAGTCTCCTACCTTTCATTGTATTCTCTTTACTCCTTTTATTCCAAGCTCATATAACTTCCCCACAATGTTAAAAGCGGTATCTTCAGTACGAGCAAGAATAATCTTTTCTTCTTTTGCCTTTTTTATAGTTTCCTCATCAGGTTTTTGACCAGAAACAAATATGATTGCTTTTATTCCTGCAAGGGTTGCAACAGCAATAGTATTTACATGTGTTTGTATAGTCACCCATACAGAATTCTCAGGAGCATTTGCCATTACAAAGGAAAGTAAATCACATACTATACCATTTTCTACCTCCCAATCTTCATCATAGGGAAAGATTAGCTCAAGCCCAAGTTTATTTATCAATTCACTGATCTTCATTCTCCTCTTCCCTCCGCTTTAAAATAACTGAAGAAGATCTCCTTGATAATTCTTCCATTTCCTTAGCCATCTCCCATAATTTCTCTTTTAAAAGAAAGATACAATCATATACCTGAGCATTACCTCTTACAATATCTTCTGCTAAAGATGCACAAGTGGGTGCCCCACAAGACCCACAATCAAGCCCAGGCAAAATCTGAAGGATTTTTTTCATCTCATCCATTTTCTTTAGAGCTTTATTAATATCTTCATCTAATTTCCATATAGGTCTTGGAGAAATAGGAGACATCCTTACTATTTTGGAAATATGTACTTCAGCAATATCTTTTAACAGATTCGTATTTTCAATTTTTTCTTTGTCTAAATTTTTATAAATAGAGTGCATTCTCTTCTTTGCCAGGTAATAATTTTCAGGATTTAAAACTCCTCCTACACATCCTTCTTCACAGGCTCTAAGTTCCAAAAACTTTATCTCTTGAATTTTATTTCTCTCCAAATCCTCCAATACCTTTACAACCTTCTCTATACCACCTACACTTATTGCTTCTTCTTCATTAAAAATCTGAGATTCTCCCCCTAAAGTTCCACAAAGAATACCCTTAGGATAAAACAATTTTAATATTTCTGATTTATTTTCTTGAAGTTCCTTTTTGACTCTCAAATAAATGTTATCTATGCCTATTACAAAATCTACTCCCTCTTCTTTATTCTCCTTTAAATAACTTGCAAGAGCAGGACAGGGAGTAATGTAAACCAAATTTAATTTCTCATTAGAATAATTTTTGCTCCAATACTCTCTTATAATTTGCCCCATAATCTCAATGGGAGACTTAAAAGGAGATAAATTAGGAATAAGAGTAGGAAAACGTACCTGAATCAGCTCAATTATTGCAGGACAATATGTGGAAATAAGAGGCAGATTATGGGAAGAATTAACATAATCTAATAAAGCATTTTCAAGGAGATAGATAGCATAAGTGGTATCCCATACTTCTTTTGCATTAGTAACTTTTCTGACAGCTTCCTGTATATCGCCAACAGAATATTTTGTGGAAAATTGAGAATAGAATTCAGGAGAGATAATAACTACTATATTATCAAGATAGGCAATACTATCAAGGGTATGAGTAAAACCAAAAGGAGCATGATATGGACAAACTCTAATACATTCTCCACAATCTATACAACGATAAGGAATTATCAAAGACTTACCATTTCTTACTCTCATTGCCTCTGTAGGACAATGCCTTATGCAGTGGATACATCCCCTACATCTTTGAAGATTTATAGCAACGGAATGAATATACTTTTCAGACATTCGTTTCCCTCTTTAAATAAATTCTTGAATGAACTGTGGTTCCTCTTCCCACTATAGAATCAATATGAAGCTCATCAGAGGAATTCTTTATATTAGGAAGTCCCATCCCTGCTCCAAATCCCATCTCCCTTATGTTGTCGGGAGCAGTAGAATAACCAGGTTGCATAGCCAATTCTATGTCAGGTATTCCTGGTCCTTCATCCTCAGCCACAATATCAATATACTCAGGGGTCACTTTTACCCTTAAAACTCCTCTATAAGCATGTATCACAATATTCATTTCTGCCTCGTAGGTTACTACCGCAACTTTTCTTATAATATCAGGACCTATTCCAAGCTGTTGAAGCACTTTTTTCACATTACTAGATGCCACTCCTGCTAAGGCAAAATCTCCACCCATTACTGGATATTCAAGAATAAGAACCGCTTCTTCTTTCTTTTCCTCCTTTATTCCCTCAATATCTTCAACATCTACAAGATTTAATACTATATCCTTTGTGCTCAATATTCCAAGAACCTTGCCTTTTTCGTCTACTACAGGAAATCTTCCAAATCTAAACCGCCTAAACTTTATTAACGCCTCATAAAGGTTATCGTCAGGCTTTAAACACTTAGGATCTCTCACCATATATTTCTCACAAGGAACATTTATATCACCTTTTGCGAGGGCATTAATTACATTTTCTACAGTCACAAGACCAATAAGATTTTCTAAATCATCAACAATAGGAATAGCATCAATTCTCTTAATTCTCATTATTTCTTGAATAGAACGCATATCCTGGTAAGGCCTAAGCCTTACAATGTCTGTATTCATAATATCTTTAACCTTTATCTTCTCAAGATATTCTTTGGGAATTTTCAAGAATCAACATCTACCTTCTTTCCTTTAAATCCAGCGGTGTACAATAATCCACAAGCCTCATACATAGGGTACTTGGTTGAGAGAAGAGGTAAATTAGACTTACGAGCAAGGTCAATAACATCCTTAGGAGGAATCTTTCCTCTTACAAATACTACACCCACCAGATCCAACATTTCTGCAGTTCTTACTACCTGTATAGTTATAAGTCCAGTCAAAAGTAATGCGCCCTCTTCTAACAAACATAGTGCATCACTCATGAGATCTGTAGCTCCAACAATAGAAATTTCTCTATTCAAATTTTCCTCTCCACACAAAACCTGAGCCTTTAAAATTTCTCTGACCTTTCCTAAAGTCATACTCTCTTCCTACATCTTTTTATTTTCACATTTAATTTAAGCACAATAACAATATTATTGTCAATAAAACTTAAATGTGTTATAATCTTAAATTTTTATTAATTATACCTATGTGGGTAAACATTAATTGTTAAATTTTTCTCAATTTCTTGCAATTATATAATACCTTTATAAAATTATACCCTTAATAGGTATAAGGGAATAAAAATAAATGCTATAATTAAGATATGAGAGGAGTGAAAATTGGATTAGCCTTAGGAAGCGGTGGTGCAAAAGGTCTATCTCATATAGGAGTACTCAAAGTTTTAGAAGAATACAATATTGAAATTTCTTTTATTACTGGAAGTAGTATTGGTGCCTTAATTGGAGGACTATATGCTAAGGGGTATTCTTCTAAGGAATTAGAAAATTTAGCCAACAGTATTGCAGAAAATAAAGAGCAGTTTTACAAATTGTTTGATTTTTCAAAATCTCTTCAAGGAATAATTAAAGGGGATAAAATCTTAGAGTATTTAGACAACCTTTTAGAAGGGACTACTTTTGATAAGCTTAAGAAACCATTTATTCCTATTGCTGTAGATCTTATCATGGGAGAAAAAGTATATGTACAAGAGGGAAAAGTCTCAGAAGGAATAAGGGGTAGCATTTCTATTCCTGTAATCTTTCAGCCCTTTCCATGGAAAGATAAACTTCTAATAGATGGAGGTGTACTTTCTCCTCTTCCTGTGAAAGATTTAAAGAAACTTTACAAACCAGATATTGTAATTGCAGTAAGCCTTCACAAAAGATCTAAATGGGCACCAAAGAATAACATAAGTATTGACATTCCTTACAAGCCTAATACAATTACAGAGAAAATTACTTATACTTTATCTCAAACAAGCATCTTCAGGGAATTTCAAAAAAGGCTAAATCCTCTTCTAAATCCATCTCTTTTTGATGTTTTGATGCAGACCATAGACATAATGAACTACGAACTTGAAGAGGATAATAAAAAAGAAGCTGATATTGTGATAATACCAGAGGTTCAAAATTACGGTACTTTTGACTTTGATAAGGCAAAGGAATTAATAGAAAAAGGCGAAAGTGCAACAAAGGAAAAAATTCAAGAGATACTAAATCTTATAAAAAGGAAGAAAAAGAAGTTCATTTTCTTCTAAAGAATTTTTACAATCTCATCCAGAGAGAGTCTTGTCTTTGGTGCTGGATCTTCTGCTGGATATCCAAGGGTCATTAGTTGAATTATCTCTGCTTCCTCTGGTAAATTTAACACCTTTTTTACTTTATCTTGATAAAAAGATCCAATCCAACAAGTTCCAAGACCCTCTTCTACTGCCTGTAAATGGATATGAGTAAGAGCTATAGCCACATCAATATAATGAGCAGGAACCCCACATCTCATAATATAGTCTTTATCAATAACATAAGCCACAATTATGATAGGAGCTTGTAGCATAAAAGGCTGATGGGGAGAGGCTTCTTTGACTAATTCTTCCTTTACCTTTTTATCTTTGACTATTATGAATCTCCACTCTTGCCTATTTCTTGCAGAAGGAGCAAGCCTTGCAGCCTCAAGAATCCTTAAAAGCTTTTCTTCTTCTATTTCTCTATTCTGATATTTTCTTATACTCCTTCTCTTCTTTATAGCCTCAAAAACATCCATATCCTACCCCTCCTTATCCAACATTTTCCATCTTTCCCCCATCATTCTAAGCCTTCTAATTCTCTCTTCAATAGGAGGATGAGTGCTAAATAGCTTAGATACCGCATTACTACTTAGAGGATTAACGATATAAAGGGGTGCAGTCATCACATTAGCTCTTTTTATTGGCTGAAAATTTTTAGCTATCTTTTCTAAAGCAGAAGCAAGCCCTTCAGGATACCTAGTAAGCATAGCAGCGCTGGCATCTGCCATATATTCCCTCTGCCTTGATAGGGCAAACCGTAAAAGTGTAGCAAGAAAAGGCGCCAAAATTGCAATTATCAGAGAAACTATGCCTAATATGTTCTCATCCTTGTCTCTTCTTCTTTTTGAATAATAAAAGGATCTTTTTAAACCATCACCTAATATTACAATCAATCCTACCATAACTGCTGCTATAGTCTGCAATCTTACATCATAATTTTTAATATGAGAGATCTCATGTGCTATTACTCCTTCAAGCTCTGTCCTATTAAGGATATCTAAAAGTCCCTTGGTAACTACAACTACACTATTTTGGGGATCTTTCCCTGTGGCAAAGGCATTAGGAGAGGGATCATCCATAATGTAAATTTTAGGAGTTGGAATCCCTGCTGCAATACTTAATCCCTCCACCACATTTAAGAGATACGGGTATTCTTCCCTTGTAGGCTCCCTAACCCCACTATAGTTTAAAATTATCTCATTGCTTTTTTGGTAGGCATAGTAATTTGTAAAAAGTACTATCAAAAAAGCAATTATTATGCCTATTTCTCCCAATTCAAAATAAGAGACAACGGCATAACAAACAAAAAAAGCAAAAAAGAAATGATAAAAACAATAAACCAAGTCTTCCTTTTATTAGACTCTATAGCCTCATAAAAAGTAAAAGGCTTCATATCTCAGAAGCTAACTTTCACAGCTCTCCTCTCTTCAGGACTTTCTACCTCAAAGTACTCCTTAGGCTTAAAGCCGAATAAGTTAGCAATAATGGAATTAGGAAACACTTGAAGAGATTGATTATACATCATTACTACGTCATTATAGAACTGCCTTGCATAGGCAATTTTAGATTCTATTCCTGAAAGTTCTTCCTGTAGCATCATAAAATTCTGATTTGCCTTCAATTCAGGATAATTCTCTGCAATAGCAAAAAGTGTCTTCAACACAGAAGTAAGTCCTTCGTTAGCTTGAGCAGCCTCCCCAGGAGTTTTTGCTCCTACCATTTGAGCTCGATACATGGCTATTTTCTCAAAAACTTCTTTTTCATGAGATGCATAAGCTTTTACTGTTTCTACAAGATTTGGAATTAAATCATATCTCTTCTTCAACTGAACATCAATTTGTGCCCATGCATTTTCTACTCTATTTCTCAACACTACTAAACGATTATATATAACTATAACAAAAACCACAATGAAAACGATCACACCTAAAATGACTAAACCAATCATTTAATTAAATACCCCCTTTAAGATTTTATTTTAATTTTTTATTCCCAACTTTGAAGATAATTCAATTGCTCAGGAGTTAAAGTATCAATACTTATTCCTAGACTATCTAATTTTATTTTTGCAATTTCAAGCTCTATGTCTTCAGAAACAGAAATTACACCTTTAGGAAGTTCTTTTCCTCTTTCCATAAGCCACTTCATAACAAGAAATTGAATACCAAAGGAAAGATCCATTATTTCTATAGGATGCCCATCTCCTCCAGCAAGATTTAAAAGTCTTCCCTCAGCAATAACAAAAACCCTCTTACAATTTGGAAGCTTATATTCATGAATGTTATCTCTAACCTCCCTTTTTTCAATAGCAATTTTCTCCAAAGTTTCCATATCTATCTCCACATTAAAATGCCCAGCATTAGCAAGGATAGCACCATCTTTTAAATCATAAAAATACTCTTCTCCTATTACCTTGAAATTCCCCGTAGCAGTAATAAAAACATCACCAATTTTTACAGCTTCTTTCATTGGCATAACTAAAAAGCCATCCATATGTGCTTCTAAGGCCTTAATGGGATCTACCTCTGTTATTATGACCTTTGCCTTTAAACCTTGAAGTTTTTGAGCAATACCTCTTCCTACCCACCCATATCCTGCCACTACAAAGGTTCTACCCGAGATAAGTAAATTTGTATTTCTCATAAAAGAGGATATGGCTGATTCTCCGGTACCATAACGATTGTCAAAGAGAAATTTTAATTTTGAATCATTAACCGCAACTACAGGAAAGTCAAGTCCTCTATCTTTCAATAAAGCCTTTGCCCTTTTAACTCCTGTAGTAGTCTCCTCCCCAACCCCAAAAATTTTGTGTTTCAAATAAGAAAACTTCTTATAAAGAAGTACTGTAAGATCAAATCCATCATCTATTATTAAGTTGGGCTCCTTTTTTAAAACCTCCTCTAAATTTCTTTCATAATCTTCAGAACTTTCCCCTCTCCATGCAAAGACCTCAATTCCCTCTTTAACAAGATAAGCAGCTACATCATCCTGCGTAGAAAGAGGATTACTTCCTGCACATACCACTTTTGCACCACAATTCTTAAAGGCAAGAGCAAGCCTTGCAGTTTTTGCTTCCAGATGGATACACATACCTATGGTTTTATCCTTGAAAATTTGAGAGAAAGAATATTTAGACTCAAGGGTATTAACTACAGGCATAAAATTTTTTACCCATTCAATTTTCTTCTTTCCAGACTCCCATAAATTAATATCTCTAATTCTACTCATATATTTTTTCTCTTCTCCTCTGAACTGTAAAGGCTTCTACTTCACTCCTCAGAACTTGTATAAATAAGTTATTGCCCACATTTCTATTTTTCCTCATGTATCTCTCTATTCTTTCTTTCTCAAAGGATAACACTTTAAGAAAATCATCAAGGGTAAAAATAGGTAGACCAAAATCGTTTACTTGCTTCTCAAGCTTAGTAAATTCCTCTTCGAGAATAGACTTCAACTTTGATGCTCTAGTAGACCTAGGATGCAGAGAGGGTAGAAAAAGATTTTTCTTTCTTGTTTGGTATTCCTTTTCCATTAAAGAAATTACATCTAAGAGCTCTTCATCGGTAAAGCTAGAAAACTCCAAAAGGAATTTATATATCAAACTCTCAAAATACCAGAACAAATCCCACTGTTTTCTTTGAAAATCTGCCGGTTTTTCTTCAACTCTCACAATAGAATACAACTGAGCTTCTTTAAGATAAGTACAATCAGGTGGACAGTTTATTTCTTTTAATCTTTTTGTCCCACAACACTCAGTGCATATAAGCCCAGAAAGTGCAGGACACCTTCTCTTTCCTTTTTTCTTATTACATGAAATACATCTACTCATAACATGTAAAATTATACCATGATAACTTTAAAAAAAAATTAATTGAATAGGAATTTGTACAATTATATAATACTTACACAAAATCTAAAAATAGAGGGCTTAATTTTGGAAAAAGCGACAATTATTAAAGAAATCGAATCCCTCAAAGAAAAACTTCTCAGAATGGGAAGCATCGTAGAAAAGATGCTTCACAAAACTCTTGACTCCATAAAAACAAGAGATCTGGATTTAGCACAGGAAGTCATAGAAACAGACAAATTGGTAGATGATTATAATTGGAATATAGAAAACCAATGTATTAAAATATTATCTCTTCATCAACCTGTAGCAAAAGAACTAAGAATTATAGCCTCCACCATGAAAATAATTAAAGACTTGGAAAGAATAGGAGATTACTCTGTAGACATTGCAAAATTTGCATCAAGTTTATTAAAATACTCCTTTGAGATACCTCTTGCAGATATTATCTCCTTGGCTACCTTAGTAGAAAAGATGGTAAAAGACATAATAAGAGCCTACTCTGAGCCTAACTTAGACCAACTTGAAGACCTCTCTTCATATTATAATTTTGTATACCTTAAATATCAGGAGATATCCAATGAACTCTTAGAAGAAATCTACAAAAACCCAATACTTACTCAACAAATAGTTCAACTTATAATGATTTCAAGATACTTAGAAAGGATCGCTGATCATGCCACCAATATAATAGAACTCATTTATTATATAGAGACAGGAGAAAGAAAAGAGCTTCATAAATAAAAACAAACTTATGTATACCATAGACGAAAACTCTCTCTCGGTAAAAGATTTTACCCTGATTTTAAATTCAGATTCTGAAATTGAAATCTCTGAAGATTTAAAAAACAAGATTTTTTTATGCTCAAATCTGTTAAAGACTCATTTTGAAGTTTTAGATAAAAACATGAACACTAAAAACTATAAAGAATTTGAAGGTAATGGTCTGTTGAATGAGAGAGAGGTAAGAGGAATTATACTTGCAACAATTTACACTTTAGCTAACGGAAGGTCAGGAGTAAGTTATGAAACCATAGAAAAATTAATAGACTTGTTTCAAAATAGAGAAACCATAAAAATACCAGAGTTCTCTCTTTCTACAAAATTAGATACTCTAACCCCTAACCATTATCTCTTAAACTACGTGAAAGATATTGCACCTATTGAGAGGAAGCTCCTAATAAAAAGCCTTGCATACATTCCTGGATTTATATGTTCTTACTTTGAAGATCTCCAACTAGTAAAAAAGCTCCTTACAATTTCCTTAGTACTATATTTTAATTACCCTTATATGGATTCCTATAATTTAGCTTCAAGTCCGCATTTACCCTTTATTAAATTAGCTGAAAATATAAATCTATTCTTTATAGCGGAGAACAAAAACAAAAATAGAAGTATTGATCCTTTAATATTCTCGTATGTTTCGTACCTTTATAAACTTTTAGATGACTTGCAAGAATTATTAAATATACAATTAAATTCTTCTTATCACCCTTTTATCTTTATTCCTGAAAATAATACCTTTATTAAAAATTCTTTATTAATACCTCAAAAGCTATATCTGTTAAAAACCGTTGAAAATCTAATTCTTACAGTAGATAAAACCTTTGAAAGCTTTTTGACAAAGATTGGATCCTTCGAGGACAAAGTCACAATTTATAATGTGTTTTATAGCTTAAAACAATGCAGTGATGAAATCCTTTTAACCCTTAAGTATAAAATTAAGATTTATAAAAAGATCTTAGCCTTTATCTTATATGAGTATGCTGTGAAGGACAAAGCACAATCTTTAGATCAAGTTTTAAAGAGTTTTATGAAGGAAAAGAATATAAAAAACTACAAAGAATTAGAACCTCTTCTAAAAGATCTTTTAAAAACTATTGAAGAAAAAATAAATGAATTATATTAGATTCACAAGTTCTTTTATCACTTTCACTGCGTGTTCTATTTTAAGCATGCCCATGTTAAGAACTATATGATATAATTCGGGATCATTCCAGTCTACATTGTAAAATCTGTAAAGATATTCTTGAGCTGCTCTATCTTTTTCAGAGATGTACTTTAACGCATCTTCCCTTGTTAGTCCCTTTTGCCTCATTATATTTTCAATTCTAAACTCAAGAGGAGCTATAACTCTCACATGTAATACATGAGAGATATTTCTCAAAAGAACTTGTCCACCTCTCCCCACAATCACCACATTTCCCCAATCCACAAGCTTCTTAATCACTGCCTGAACAAAAGCAAGAGAGCTTTCTTCATCAAAGACTTTAGTAGTTAAAACCAACTTCCCTTTTTCATCCTTCTCTTTTATAGTAACTGAACCTACAGGAGTTTTCCTTCCAAAAAGTTGCTCAAAAAAACCTTTTACCTTATAATTGTCTTCACTAAAATCTATAACTTCTGCCTCTGTAAGTCCCGAAGAAATAGCAATCTCTGTCATAAGAAATTTATCAAAATATCTATACCCAAGCTCCTTAGAAAGTCTTTCTGCTAATTCGTCTCCTAAGCTTCCTACCTGGCGAGAAATGGTAATTACAGGCATAAAGGCCCCTCCCCCTTTGTCTAATTAAAACTTATAACCTATTTTTCTTAAAAACTCTTTCCTATGCCTCATATCCTCCTCTCCTTCTACTCCTTTAGGCTTTACTCCATCTATAACTCCAATAATTCCACGCCCAACACCATCATCTATCACTACTACCTTCAAAGGATTAGCGGTAGCAGCAAATATATTCACCACTTCAGGTACATGTTTAATAGCATTTAAAACATTTATGGGATAAAAATTCCTTATAAAGATTATAAAACTATGTCCTGCTGCAATTTTTTGGAGATTTTTAATTGCTAAATCCTCCATCTCTTCATCGGTTCCCACATGTCTTATAAGGGCAGGACCAGAAGCCTCACAAAAAGCAATACCAAATTTAGCTCCAGGAACTGTGTTCATAATTGCCTCATATAAATCTTCAACGGATTTGATAAAATGAGTCTGTCCAAGAATAACATTGACTTCAGCAGGTTTTTCTATCTCCACAATTTGAATTTCCACACTTTCCACCCCCTAAAATTTTATTTTAACTGGGCAGGGAAAAACCCTGCCCAGTTTTTAATTTGCTTTAACCTCTTCAGCTATTTTTTCAAATTCAATAGTATTTTTTTCTTTATTATATCTTACCATAATTTTATCGCCCTCTTGAACTGCTCCCTCAAGCATAGCCTTAGCAAGTTTTGTTTCAAGTTCATTTCTAATTTTTCTCTTAAGTTCTCTTGCTCCAAACTCAGGACTATATCCTATATCAGCAAGAAAATCTACCACTGATTCATCAAATATGAGCTCTATATTTTGAGCCCTTGCAGTTCTTCTTACCCTTTCAAGCTGCAATTTGACAATGTCTCTCACTTGTTCTTTAGTCAAAGCATGGAACACTATTATCTCATCAATCCTATTGAGAAATTCTGGTCTAAAGTACCTCTTAAGAATATCCATAAGTTTTTCTTTAAGCTGTTCATAGCTTAACTTATCCCTTCCAGCAGCTGACAAATTAGCCTGGATAATGTCAGATCCTATATTACTTGTCATTATAATTATGGTATTGGTAAAATCTACAACTCTACCTTTCCCATCGGTAAGTCTTCCTGCGTCGAATACCTGTAATAGTATATTATGCACATCTGGATGAGCTTTCTCTATTTCGTCTAAGAGAATTACACTATATGGTCTTCTACGTACCTTTTCAGTAAGTTGTCCACCTTCTTCATATCCTACATATCCTGGAGGAGCACCAATTAATCTTGAAACAGTATGTCTCTCCATATACTCACTCATATCAATACGTATGATAGCATCCTCATCTCCAAATACTGCCCAAGCAAGAGCTCTCGCCAGTTCTGTCTTACCTACCCCTGTAGGACCAAGGAATAAGAAAGTAGCTATGGGCCTATTCTTCTCCCTGAGACCTGCTCTTGCTAATCTTATAGCATCACTCACTGCCTTTATAGCTTCATCCTGCCCTACCACTCTTTCATGTAATTTTTCTTCAAGCTTTAATAGTCTTTCTCTTTCATCAGTGGTAAGCTCTGTTACAGGAATACCTGTAAGAGAGGATACTATTTCGGCTATATGCTTAGCTCTTACCTCAGGTACATCAGATGCAATTTCTCTCTTCCAAACTTCAGTCTTTTCTTGCAATTCTTTCTCAAGTTTCTGAATTTGCTCCTCAAGTTCTTTAGCTTTATCATACTGCTTTCTAGAGGATGCATATTCCTGCTCTCTCTTCAAAGACTGTATTTTGGCTTCAAGTTCCTGTATCTCGGCAGGCCTTGAAGTCATCATAATTCTTACCCTTGCTGCTGCTTGATCTATAAGATCTATAGCCTTATCAGGCAAGTATCTATTTGTTATATACTTATCTGAGAGTTCAGCAGCAGCTATTATTGCCTCGTCAGTAATCTTTACTTTATGATGTGCTTCAAATCTATCCCTTAACCCTCTTAAGATTGTTATAGTCTGCTCTACAGTAGGCTCAGAGATAAATATAGGTTGAAATCTTCTTTCAAGGGCAGGATCTTTTTCAATATATTTTTGATACTCATTCAAAGTGGTAGCGCCAATTAAATGGAGTTCTCCCCTTGCTAATGCTGGTTTAAAAGCATTAGCAATATCTAAATTTCCTTCTCCAGCAGCACCTGCTCCCACAATAGTGTGAATCTCATCAATAAAGATGATCAAATTATCCTGATTAGCTATTATCTCATCTAAAATCTGCTTTACTCTTTCCTCTAACTCTCCTCTATATTTTGTCCCTGCCACAAGGGTATTTATGTTTAATTCTACTAATCTCTTATCTCTTAAAACTTCTGGTACTTCTCCTTTAACAATCCTTTGAGCAAGACCCTCTACAATAGCAGTCTTACCTACACCTGGCTCTCCTATGAGCACAGGGTTATTCTTCTTTCTTCTTGCAAGTACCTCAATAACAGTTTCTATCTCTTTTGCCCTTCCTATGACAGGATCTAATTTACCTTGTCTCGCTAATTCCGTTAAATCACGAGAAAATTTATCAAGAGTAGGGGTATTAGATCTTCTAACTCCTTTGCCAGCCTCTTTACCTCTTCCTACTACTCTAATAGTTGCTTGTCTCAATGCCTGGGGATTTAGTCCATACTTTCTTAAAACATTTGCAGCAAATCCTTCCTCTTCTTCTGCAAGCCCTATCAAGAGATGTTCTGGACCTATGTAGTTATGCTCTAAGTCTCTTGCAGCCATAAAAGCTCTCTCTAAAGCACTTTTTAGCCTTGGAGATATGTCTACCTCCACCTCTTCTCCTTCAGGCTTAAACCCACCCTTAGGAGCATTATTATCTATATAGGCTTTGATCTCTTGTGGTGAAACTTTAAATTGTTTTAAAATCTCATTTACCACATCATTGTCCAAGAGAACATAGAGCAAATGTTCGGTTCCAACTTGTTTCTTGCCAAAATCAATAGCTTTTTTGGCAGCTTGTTGGAGAAGATCTTTTGATACATTGCTCAAATAATCATTCAAATCTATAGATTCCCTTTCTCTTCCAAAAGGACTTTCAAAGGGAAAACCAATATCCTCTCCAAAAAAGTCCCTAAAAAGATCACCAAAGAATAAAGATTCCAAAGGAGAATATGACCTTTCTTGTCTCCTTTGCTTAGCATAACATTCTTCACATATATCAAGGACTCTCTTTTGTCCATTTTTTATGGTGTAGACCCTAATAGTCGCAGGGTTGATCCCACAGATGTCACATAATTTTCTGCTCATAACATTCACCTCCTTAATCTTTATTATAGCTTATCTTTTTCATTTTTTTATATAAGATATGTTTGTTCTATATATTAAAACTGTATATATATTACTCTAATATATTTGCCTTGTCAATAGCAAAAAAGAAAAAATAAATATATAATTAAGCTATGAAGAGAATACTTGAAGTAGCTATAAAAACAATTAAAGAATCTGGTAATATACTTTTGAACTACATAGGCGAGGAAAAAGAAATAGAACTTAAAGGAATTTCCAATTTAGTCACTCAAGTAGATAAACTCTCAGAAAGACATATACTAAAATCCATAGAAGAAAATTTTCCGGATCATTCAATCTTGACAGAAGAAACAGGCTTTATAAATAAAAATTCTGAATATACCTGGATTGTAGATCCCTTAGATGGAACCACAAATTATGCCCATAATTTCCCTTTTTTTGGAATTAGTATTGCCCTCATAAAAAATAAAGAAATAATACTTGGATTAATCTATGATCCCATAAGAGACGAGTTATTTTATGCCATAAAAAATGAAGGTGCATACCTAAATGATAGGAGAATAGAGGTATCAAAAACAGAAAGTCTTAAAAATTCTCTCATTAGTTTTGCCTTTCCTTACGAATTAAGTCTTGAGGAGAAAAATTTTATTCCTTTTATAAATTTTTCCTCTAGAACTCATGGTATAAGAAGGACAGGTTCGGCAGCAATAGAAATAGCCTATGTAGGGTGTGGAAGACTTGATGGATTTTGGGCAAAGAAACTAAAACCATGGGATATTAGTGCAGGCATTCTAATAGTGGAAGAGGCAAAAGGTAAAGTTACAGATTTTAGTGGAAACAATATTGATATTCATACAGACAATATTTTGTTTTCAAACGGTAAAATACACCAAGAGATGATAAAAATCTTAAATTTAGGTAAAATATTCATTAGAAATAGAAATGAAAAATTTTGATCTTTTGTATTTTGTTAATATAATTTTACATTTTGTCTCTATATGTTACATATTAGGGACATCAGGCTTTTTTACCCTTTTATTATTAAAAATTAAAGATAAAGACTCTTTACTTAAGACTTTAAAAAGTTTCACAGATTACTTACCCTTTTTTATGCTTCTTTATCTTGTAACAACCTTAGCTTACATTTTTGTAGACAAAAAAATAATTTGGGCTATAAAATATGATCACAATGCAAACCTACTAATTAAATTCTATGTCCCCTTCTTTATCGCTTCCATATTATTGGCTCACCACCTTCGCAATAAAATCATTAAACTTTCAAAGTTAGAAATAACCTTAATTCCAAATCGTGAATGGTGGAAAATAAAAATTGATATATCTGTTCTAATGGAATTTTATTTTGTAATCCTAATAATAGAAAGTCTGATGGTATATTTAATTTATTTTGATTAAATAACAAACAATGGTGCGCCCGTAGCTCAAAAGGATAGAGCATCGGCCTCCGGAGCCGAGGGTTGGAGGTTCAAATCCTCTCGGGCGCACCAGTAAAAACTATTTAACTAAAAATCTTATTGAGGTCTTCCAGTTAAAGTCAATGGGCAAATCTATCTTATAAAAATGAAGGAGAGCACTTCCTTGATAAACTTTTTCAAATCCTTCCTCAGAAAGAGACACCGTTTCTATAGGATATCTATACAAAATAGTTTCCATATCTAAAGAACATTCCAATTCTATTCCTATACCCGAAAATACTTTCCAATTATTAACTTTTTCAACTCCAAAAGAAGAGAGAGGATATTTTTGATCTCTTATTAAAAAGTAGTAATCAGGATGATTTGGTGCTAAAAAGTTAATATTTATCTCCCATCCAAAGTTTAAAGTTATAGGTTCTTTGGAGATATTTTTAATTTCATAAACCACATCAATAAAAGGCTCATTCTTATAAAGAAGATATCTTTTATGGATTTCAAAATCTTTATAATCTCCTTTAAAATATACTACGATTTTCTTCTCATCTTTACTTATTTCATATTCGTATTCTTTATAAAAACTGTCAACTTCGGCTTTTAAGCTATTCTTCCATAAATCTTCAAGGGTAGGCTCTTTTTTAAAAATTCTCTCAATAAAAGAAACCCTTCTATGGTTATCATAAAAGAGTATTTTTTCTAAGCCCTCCTCTTTTGTACTCCATCTTTCATGTATACTCTTTCCTTGAACATCAGAGCTTACCTGAGATAATTTAGAATGATATGCTTCTTTTCTTCTAGTTAAAGTATTAGTTAGATTGAAAGCTTTAGGTCTAAAATCCCATTCAAGGAGTGATCCTCCATGCATAGGAGAGAGATACAAATTAAAAGTAGGAGATTCAAGAATTAACTCATCATTTCCATCACAATCCAAGTCAAAAATCTTATAATGCAGGTCATAATTTTCAATATAATTTTCTGCTTTAATCAAATGTTCGTATATGGCAGTCCTTAAGTGAGGAAGATAAAGCCCTCCAAAAATACCATGCCAATATGCATCATTTGCCTGTCCCTGAAAGACTTCTTCTTCAGCCTTATCTTTAATCTCCCCATCAGGATAGTTTTGAACTTTACTCCATACATAGAGCATCTTCTTCTGCATATGATTAGATTCATCGTACTTAGCAAGGAAGTTTCTCCAAAATCCGCCCTTTACATAAGGAGAAAACTTATCCCATAAGCTTTCACTTTTAAGTTTTTCCATAAGATCCTCAAGGTCTTTTTGAGCTTCAGGAAATAAAACCCATTCCATCATCTCTCTATAAGAAGCTGTAGGAAGATATATTCTTCCCTTTGGCTTCACCTTCTTCATATAGGTATACAAATTAACAGGTGTTACTAATAAAAAATTTTCTTTTATTTTATTCACAAATCTTTCTAACCATCCATCCTCATATACTGTCTTATAAGTATCAGGCCATAATCCAAATTTCTCTCCATCATCAAAAAGAAGGGCAATTTTACTTTTATCTTCCGAGGCAAATTTATTAAGATAAGTAATGGTTTCTTCAGGGTTAGCAAAAGGTATTAAATAACGCAACTTCATACTTATAGGAAATACAGCAAGCTTATATCCTTGTTCTTCCATTAGATAATACCCAAAAAGATCTTCTTCTTTTAATCCTACGGAAAAGAAATGGGCATCATCTACTACCACATACTCTATACCTGCCTCTGCAATGTATTTAACAAGATGAGGTTCCCATACCCTTTCGGCAAGCCACATTCCTTTAGGATTTTGTCCAAATTTATCATATATGTATTTATTTAGCTTTATTATTTGTTGCACCTTATCTTTATCAGGTATTATAGGCAAGATTGGTTCATAAAAGCCCCCGCTTACAAATTCAACCTGTCCTCTCTCTGCCATGATCTTTAATTTTTCAAAGTATTCGGGATGATTCCTTTCAAGCCAAAGTAATAAAAAACCCGAAAAATGAACATTTATAGGAAAGTCAGGATATTTAAAAAAGAAATCAATAAGAGGCTTATAACTCATCTCATAAGCCTTTTCAATTACAAAATCAAAATTCCCTACAGGTTGATGATTGTGAATCCCCAAAGAAAAATATATGCCTTTCTCCATTCTTTACCTCCTTTCAAATATGTTATAGTCTATAAAGCTAAAAAGAGAATCTTTATTTTCAAGTTTCTTTAAATACTCAAATTCTTTTACTGAAACCTCTTTCAGATCAAAGTAATTTAATAAAGTTTTATAGTTTGAATAATGTTCCTCAAATCTCTTATACCCATACTCTTTTGCCTGACCCGTAGTAATTAAAAAGGGCCAATCGCTACTTTCAAGCAATAACTTTTCCCTACAAGCTTGCCTTATAACTTTTTCCTTCCATAAATTCAATTGGGTAATCTTAACTTTGTCAATAAATTTTTCATTTTCTTCTTCAATCTCATAAATCTTTTCCCACAACATTACCGTCTCATCATTTAACCACACCTCATGCTTTCCTCCTCTACCCCAAGAAGACTCAGGAAGCTCAATTCTCTCATCAGGAGGACATTTCTCAAGAGCCAAAACAGAATTTATACTCTTAACCTTTTTACTTTCATTTAATAATTCAAAAATTCTTTCTAAAAACCATACTCCTTCAAACCACCAGTGCCCAAATAGTTCTGTATCGTACATGGCAGTTATTATACCATCAGATTTGATTTCATCTTCCAAAACCCTTACAAAATGTTCTGCATGCTCATAAACTCTACCTTTCGCAATTTGAGGATCATAAACATCCTTCTCTCCAAGGTCTTTTCTTTTATCTGTTATTCTCCAATATTGAAGTCCTGAAGTTTCTGATCTCTTATGAAACTCTCTATAAACTCCATCCCCCGGATATCCCCACTCAGCTGACCACACCTGCATACCTGTTCTGCTATCTCTGCCAAAAACAGCCACATTACTTCCAGAAACTAAATATGGCTTATAAATGTTTTTATCTTGTTTCTCTCTTTTTACATTTAAATCAGGATAACTTAAAGGTTCTCCTCCAAGGATAGTATGAGTATCTACAAAGAAATAACGTATTCCAAGTTCTTCAAGGAATTTTTCAATTCCAGGTTTATAAGCGCATTCAGGAAGCCATATTCCCTTAGGCTCTTTCTTCATGTTTCTCATATAAACTTCTTTACCTACATAAAGCTGAGCATATATGGAGGATTTTTTCTTTAATAGTGGCAAATATGCATGGGTTGCAGAGGATGTGATTATATCTAAATATCCTTCATCTTGTAGTTTCCTCCAAAAACCAAGAACATCCATGGATATTTTATTTTTAAAAAATTCGAAAATCTCATTAAGATAATTAATATAAAATCTGATCACTTCTGTTTCTTTTCTATTTTCTTTATTATACTTCTCTAAATCTTTATATGCAGATTCTATCTTGGTTTCTATGTATTTTTCTGTCTCATATATCATATAAGGGTCAAGCATTTGTTCTGCAAGAACAGGCGTAACTCCCAAAGTCAATTTAAAATCTATACCCTTATTTACCAGTCTATAAAAAACCATAGAAAGGGGTATATAGGTCTCTAACATAGCTTCAAAAAACCATTCTTCTCCAAAGGGCCATCTTCCAGCTTTTTTAACATAGGGAAGATGGGAATGAAGAACTAAATTAAAATATTTTTTTATCATAATAACCTCCTTATTAACACATGTTAGTTATCAATTATTAAAGAAGGGGGAATTTACTTTCCCCCTTCTTAATCATATACCTAATACCCCTTCCTCCTTAAATTTTTAAATTATTGCAACCTGACTTACAGGGTCGAAAAGATGCATCTTTCTCAAATCAAACATTACTTTTACGTTTTCACCCATCCTTGCTTTTGTTTCAGAGCCTACCCTTGCAACCACACTTACTGGACCATTTATAAGATACAAATATACCTCTGTTCCCATAGGCTCAAGTACTTCTACTCTCATATCTGCCACCGCTTCTGGAATAAGGTCTTCGGTCTTTATCAAGCTTACCTCATAAATATGCTCAGGTCTTACTCCTAATATTACTTTCTTGCCAAGGTAGTTCTTAGCTTGCTCTGCTACAAAACCTTGCATATCAGCGGGAATCCCAAGTTTGAAGCTACCTAAATCAAGAATTTTCGCATCAGAAGATAAGGTGGCATCAATAAAGTTCATTGGAGGGCTTCCTATAAAACCTGCTACAAATACATTATTAGGTTTTTCATAAACTATTAGAGGATCGTCTACCTGTTGCACTACTCCGTCTTTCATTACCACAATTCTATCTCCCATAGTCATCGCTTCTGTTTGATCATGAGTAACATAAATGGTAGTAACCCCAAGAGTTCTCTGAAGTTTTTTAAGCTCAGCTCTCATTTGTACCCTTAATTTTGCATCTAAGTTAGAAAGAGGCTCATCCATCAAAAATACCTTTGGTTCACGGACAATAGCACGACCTAAAGCAACTCGCTGTCTTTGACCACCTGAAAGTTCCTTTGGCTTCCTTTTTAAAAGATTTTCAATTCCAAGCATTTCTGCTGCTGCCTTTACTCTACGATCAATTTCACTCTTTGGATACTTTCTTAATTTGAGACCAAAAGCCATGTTGTCATAAACTGTCATATGGGGATAAAGAGCATAGTTTTGGAATACCATTGCTATATCACGATCTTTTGGAGGAACATCATTAACCACTTTTCCATCAATATATATATTACCTGATGTTACTTCCTCTAATCCTGCAATCATTCTTAATGTGGTAGTCTTACCACAACCCGACGGACCAACTAATACAATAAATTCCTTATCCTTAATCTCCAGATTTACATTATTGACCGCTATAACATCCCCAAATCTCTTGGTAACATTCTCAAGTTTTACTTCTGCCATTTCTCCTACCTCCCTAAACTTTTCTATTAAAAGAAATAAACAAAGCGTAGTTTGACAAAAAGCTGCAGATTATTTTTATAAAATACCACCTCCATTGTATATATATTGAAGCGTAGGGTAGGAGAGAATACGAGTATTCAAAGTTGGTGCGCCCGAAGGGATTCGAACCCCCGACACGCGGTTTAGGAAACCGCTGCTCTGTCCTACTGAGCTACGGGCGCTTCGGGAGTTTTTTGAAACATTTAAAAGAAAACTACACTTTATATCAAATTTTATTCTTTTCAATTTTAATAAACTTATTCCCCTCTATATTATGGTGCGGACGGAGGGAATCGAACCCCCGACGCAGGGATTTTCAGTCCCTCGCTCTACCGACTGAGCTACGTCCGCACTCTTAAATGAATTATATCAAATAACTATCTTATAGACAAGTGTCTATTGGTTTTTAGATTTCAAAGGTATGATTAATTTTTGCCCTACCACTAAATAGTTTGGATCTTTTAACTTATTAACCTTAGCTATTTCTCTCCAATCTACACCATATTTTTGAGCTATTCCTATCATGGTATCTCCAACTTTTACCTCATAAATTATTTTATCTGGTTGCTTTATCTCTTGGACAGTTACAGTCTTAGATACGTTGTTTTGGTTTACATCAGCTTTAAAAGTTTCAGTATATACTAAGGTTTGAGTTAAAGTCTTGTTCTCTATGTTTAATTTATTATTTCTTACGAACTCGGAGTTTTCAAAATAAGGTCTTTTCTCTAAAGAAAATAACTGACTTGTCAAAAAAGCTATAAGTAAGAAAC
Organism: Dictyoglomus sp.; assembly: GCF_049968615.1. Lineage (NCBI taxonomy): Bacteria > Pseudomonadati > Dictyoglomota > Dictyoglomia > Dictyoglomales > Dictyoglomaceae > Dictyoglomus > Dictyoglomus sp. The sequence goes on from NZ_JBMFQK010000010.1 coordinate 36,141, forward strand.
TTATACTATAAATTAATACTTCTCTTAAAAATCTTTTCATAAATTTTCTCTCCTATTAGCATATATAAAGGAATTAAAGACAATAATAAAACCAACAAAAATTCTTCCATATTAAGTCTTTCTAAATTGAAGAACCTTATTCCCCAGGGGGTAAATATTACGAGAATTTGTAGGAGAATAGAGAAGAACACTGCAAGACTTAAATATTCGTTAGAAAAAATTTCTTTAAAGAAATTTTTTCTTCTCTTTAAGGACAATCTCAAGGCTTGAAATATTTGAGAAAAAACAATCCCTGTAAAAGCCATAGTTCTCCCCGTATTCACATTTTTATTTACTCCCATTATAAAAAGTACAAATCCTATTACCCCCATCAATATTCCATCAATAACAATATTCTTCCACATTTGTCTATTAATTATTCCCTCGTTAATTTTACGAGGCTTTCTACTCATTATATCCCTCTCTGGAGGTTCTACTCCAAGAGCAAGAGCAGGAAAACCATCGGTCACCAAATTTATCCATAAAAGCTCTATAGGAGTTAAAGGTAAAGGATAACCTAAGAACACACTTAAACTGACTACCAAGATTTCACTAAAATTACAAGATAACAAATAATAAGTAACCTTCCTAATATTATCAAAAATTCTTCTTCCTTCCTCTACTGCCCTAACTATGGTTGCAAAGCTATCATCTAAAAGCACTAAATCAGACGCCTCTCTTGCCACATCTGTTCCCCTAAGTCCCATTCCCACCCCTATATCTGCCATTTTTAGTGCAGGAGCATCATTCACTCCGTCTCCGGTCATGGCTACTATCTCTCCTCTTTCTTTAAGCTCCTTTACTATATTCATTTTCTGTTCAGGGAGGACTCTGGAAAAAAGAACCACACTATTCCAATCAAGTCCATTCAAATCCTGTTTTTGCAAATCTAATCCAGTATATAAAGTACCATTGTTGACATCTATTCCTAAATCTTCGGCAATTTTCTTAGCAGTAAGGAGGTAATCTCCTGTTACAATAATTGGTCTTATTCCTGCTTCTTTACACTTCTCTATAGCCTCTTTAACTCCCTCTCTCAAAGGATCAATAAAAGCTATAAAACCTAAAAAGATTAATTCTTCTTCCCATTCTTCTTTATCAATAATATTATCAATTTCCCTTTTCGCAATAGCAAGAACCCTTAATCCCTCCTTTGAGAGAGAGTCCTGTATTTCTATAAATCTTTTTTTATCCTCATCACTTATCAACCTTAGAGTATCTCTGTCCTTATAATAAGTACTTCTTTTCAATATTTCCTCTCCTGCCCCTTTGATACATAACCTATATTTACTTCTAACAAGATCTTTATATAAAACACTTACTCTTTTTCTTGCAGAATCAAAGGGAATTTCATCTATTTTTATTAAATTTTCACCAATCTCCCCATAAATCTCCTTAAAGTTTTTATAAATAGCCACATCTAAGGCATCCCCTATATAATTACCATCATGAGTTATCCTAACACTACTGGCAAGAAAGGCTGTTTCAAGTATCTCTTTTATCTCCTCTTTATTTTCTTGGTAATTACTTTTATCTATTAATTTTCCATATGGCAACACCACTTTTACAAGATCCATTTTGTTCTCAGTTAGAGTACCTGTTTTATCCGTACAAATTACCGAAGTTGCTCCTAAAGCTTCTACAGCAGAAAGTTTACGAACTATTGCCTTTCTCTTTGCCATCTCCTGAACTCCAAGGGCAAGAAGAATAGTTATTACCGTAGGAAGTCCTTCGGGTATTGCTGCAACAGCAAGACTTACTGCGGTAAGAAACATATCAAAGAATTCTCTTCCTTGTATAATCCCAATAAAAAGAAGAATAGCTACAAGAGAGAGAATAACATAAGTTAGTTGCTTTCCAAGTCTTTCAAGGTCTTTCTGAAGAGGAGTTGGCTCTTCCTCCATTTCTGAAAGTATCTTTGCAATATCTCCTAAGGCTGTATTTAAGCCAGTACCAACCACTACTCCTTTTCCTTTTCCAGTTATGACAGTGGTTCCTTTAAATCCCATATTAATCTGGTCTCCAAGAGTTATATCCTCTTGAGTAATAAAATCTGCATCCTTTCTCACAGGAACAGATTCTCCTGTCAAAATAGATTCGTCTACTTGTAAATTATTAGTTTCAATTAGCCTTAAATCAGCTGGTATTTTCTCTCCTTCTTCAATTAAAACCAAATCTCCGGGTACCAAATCCTCGATATTCACTTCCAAAATCTTTCCATCTCTTACTACCTTTGCTTTTGGGGAGACATAAGATTTAAGAGATTCAAGGGTCTTTTCAGCTTTATATTCCTGAAAACTCCCAAGAATAGCATTTATCATAACAATAAGTAAAATTGCAACGGCATCTTTTGTTTCTCCAAGAAGAAAAGAAATTAAGGTTGCAGTTAACAAAACAACGGTAAGAAACTCCTTAAATTGGTTTAAGAATATTTTTAGAAAACTTTTTGATTTTTTCTCAGGAATCCTATTTTCTCCATAGATCTTTTTTCGCTCTCTAACTTCTTCTTCTGATAAACCATGCTCAGGATCAACCTTTAATTCCTTTAATACCTCATCTTTTGTAAGTTTATACCACAAATAAGACCCTCCTTTAAAGTAGCTATTCATCTATAAAGAAATATTTTTTCCATCCCTCATTTTTATCGTAATCCAAATACCTTGTCAATCTAAAATAATGTACATTCTTTGGTGGTTTGGGCTCTCTAAGAAGCTTCATATTAGCTTCTTCCAGGGTTTTATCACCCTTTTTGTGATTGCACTCTTTACAAGCGGTAACAAGATTTTCCCACACAGACTTTCCTCCAAGTCTTTTCGGGATTACGTGATCAATAGTTAGCTCACCACCTTTTTTACCACAATACTGACATGTATAATTATCCCTTAGAAAAATTCCCTTTCTAGACAGTTTTAACTCTAACCTTGGTCTTTTCACATAATAAAGCAGTCTAATAACTGAGGGTACTTCTATTTCCATAGATGCAGATTTTATAACTCCACTATTGGTTTCTATAGTTTCAGCTTTCTTCTGCATAATGAGAATTATTGCCCTCTTCACTTTACATACATCTAAGGGCTCATAATTACTATTAAGTACTAATACCATTTCATTAAGAATGTCTTCCATAGCTATTAAAAATTATAGCATAATTTAATAAGCGCCTTTACCAAGTAACACTGAAGGTATGGTTTTTAATATAATTTTTATATCTAATAAAATACTCCAGTTCTGGATGTAATAAAGATCAAATTTTATTCTCTGAGAATAGTCTACATCACTTCTTCCACTTACCTGCCAAAGTCCTGTTAAACCTGGTTTTACTCTCAAAATCTCTTCAGCATATTCTCCATACTTTTCTAATTCTTTAAAAGTCACTGGTCTCGGACCTACGACACTCATTTCCCCCTTTAAGATATTAAATATCTGAGGAATTTCGTCTAAGCTAAATTTTCTTAAAAATTTCCCCACTTTTGTTACCCTCGGATCATTTTTTAATTTAAACTCTTTTTCAAACTCCCTCTTTAATTCAGGATACTTATCTAATATTTTATCCGCATCTTTATACATGGTCCTAAATTTCCAAAGATAAAAAGGTTTACCATATCTTCCAGCTCTCAGATGTTTATAAAAAATAGGCCCTGGAGAATCCAATTTTATAAGAAGTGCTATTATTAAAAAGAGAGGAGAAAAAAGTATCAAAGCCAATGTTCCCAAAAGAAAGTCTATAATTTCCTTTATATATCCTTGGAACCCCTCTAAAGGAGATATCTCTATCTCCAATATGGGAATGCCACTAATCTCATCAAAAGAAATTCTTTTAGCAAAAATAAGATACCCTTCGGGGACTATTTTAATAGAAATACTTCTTTTTCTCTTTAAAGATATTAGTTTTAGTAATTCATCATCAGAAATTTCTCCTGTCACAATAATTTCCTGAATATTCCTTTGATCAACAAAACTTTCAAGCTCTCCAAAATCTATTTTATCCTTTTCTATTTCAGCATAATCTCTAATCTTTCCTGAGGAAATTATAGATTTTGCAAATTCATTATTACCAATAATCAAAGCCCTTGATAGTCTTCTACCTAAAACTACTGCCCTTACAATATATAAAATTACCCTTGAAATAAAAGTCAAAAAAAGAGCAACTCCCCAAGCCAAGATAAAAACTAGCCTTGAGTAAGAAAACTCTCTATAAAAAAAGGATAAAGAAGAAACAAGGAATATCCCAACAGTAATAGCATTAACCACGGGATAATAAGAAAAAATATTTTTAACACTATAGACTCGGTTAAGAATAAGTAAAATAATCCATAACACTGTGAGTATAATACTTATGCCAAGATAATAAGGGAAAAACTCAGGCACTTCGTTTGGCTCCACATAGAAATACCTAATTTTACTCAAAAGATTAAAACGAATATTATAAGCAATAGTAAGGGCAAGACTTAATAGGATTAAATCCAAAATAAACAATATTAAAAGAAAAAAAGCATCTAATCTTTGCTTATCCATAATACTTGCTAAATATTCCTTTTTGGATTATAAAAAGAATTATAGAAATTGTCAAAAAGGGAGGGAGTTATGAGAAAAACAATTTTACTTCTTTTAGTTCTTGTTTTTATACTTTCACCAGCCTTTTCTCAAGAATGGGGGAATCTTGAACTCAGTACTGAAGTCAACTCAATTTATGGACAAGATTATATTTTTTCTGCGGAAAAATGGTGGAGTGAAAATTTAGGAGCTGGATTTTCCATATTTTATAATCCTAGCCCAAATTTCTCCTATAAAACTTTTTTACAAACCCCATATTTAAGATTTACTCTTGGAGAATTTTATCCAAAAATCAATCTAATATCAGAAAACTTGCAGCTAAAAGGGTTTCATCTTAGCTTTTATCTTTATAACAACGAGATATTTTATATGTCAGGATATGGAGCAAGAAAATTTCCTGATCTCCCTTACTATACTCACTTAACTAATGATGTCCCTTTAAAGATTCTGGGTTGGAGTTTGCCTATAGGGGAAAATAAATATATCAATTTATCTTTAACTTCTATCAATGATTCTCAGGAAAATTATTTAATTGATGCCTCCTTCTTAAACAAAACCAGTCTTCCTCTGGGGAATATAATCATAATTCAAGATGCCAGCATATTTTTAAAAAATTCTATTCTCTATTTAAGTGCATTGAATAGTACAAACCTCTCTATAGGAAGCTTATCTATAAAAGCACTCTTTGGATATATCAACCCTAATACTCCCTCTTTTTACCTATTGGATCCTGGAGATATTGGAGGAATAATCAGTTTAAATTTACCTTTATCCTCAAATCTATTCCCAGAATATATGCTTGGGTATTTTTATAATGTAAAAAAAGCGGAACATAAAATCAACCTTGGAATAAATTTGGGTTGGAATTTGTCCAATTACTTGAATTTAACAAGTTCAGCAAGGTATATTTTATCTTCCAAAAATAATAACTGGCTTTATATGCAAATAGCATTGAATTTTCCAACCCTTGAGGGTACCATGTGGAACAGCATATATATCAAGTATGAGAAAAGCATAACCCAAGAAGATACCAGTCTTGGGCTCAGAATAACATACCAATTCTGAAGGAGGCTTAAAAAATGAAGAGGATCTTTAGTTTTCTTATAATTTTCTTTTTGGGCTTTTCCATGATATATGCCCAAACAGGAGAAGATATCCTAAAAAACCTTGAACAAAAATGGAGCTTAGCAAGGGATATAAGTATGAAAATGAGCATAACAGTATACTCTTATTCAAGCAAGGGAGAAAGCTTACCTACAAAGATGTCTATGGAAATGAAAGCAATAAAAAATCCTGAAATATTAAGGATAGACTTTACAGAGCCAGCTCTCATGGCAGGACAGATCATTCTAATTGATGGGGAGAAAAAAATCACAAGGATGTATTCCCCTTCCACAAAACAAATAATTGAAGCGCCCTATACTATGACCCAAACCTCAACCATGTCTTTTTCAAGCCTTCCTATGGTAGGAAATAAAGAAGATTTTTCCCTTAAAGTAGAAGAAATTATAGATAAGAATCAAAAACTTTATAAAATTACAGGGGTACCGCTAAAGGCAGATTTAAAGGCTAATTATTCCTCCTTTGAGTTTTATATCACCAAGGATTATACCCCTATAAAGTTAATAGTTTATGATGTTCAAAATAGACCTTACATTGAAATAGCATGGCAGAATATTAAAATTAACTCCAATTTGTCTCCAAATACTTTAAGAACCTTTCCTCCAGGAAAGATAATAAAACAGAAAGAACCACTAAATTTCAATACAACTATGCCCTTCATGGCTCCATCAAAATAATGGGGAGGGGGTAAAATTAACCCCCTTCTTTATTTCTCATTTCTGTTAAAGCTACTGCAAAGGCTCCATAAAGACCTACATCTTCTCTTAACCTTGCTGGAACTATCTCTACTTTATCCGTAGGAACAAGAAAAACTCTTTTTTTAATGACCTCTTTTATTTTCTCAATTACATCTTCCCCAGAAAGTCCTACACTTCCACCTATGACTACTTTTTCTGGTGAAACTATGGTGATAATATTTCCTACACCTATTCCTAAATACTCCATGGCAGAATCCCAAATTTCCTTTGCTACCTTATCTCCCATAAGCATGGCTTCCCTGACATGTTTTGCAGTTAACTCTTCTCTTTCTGCCCACCCTTTTAATATGGTATCTTTATTGTGCTTAATCTCTTCCATTGCTCTTTTAGCAATAGCTGTTCCAGAAGAAAGAGCTTCTAAACATCCCCTATTTCCACAATTACATAAAGGTCCATCGGGAAGTATAGTTTGATGCCCTACCTCACCCGCACTATCTCTTACCCCATGAAGTAAACCACCATTAACAATAATTCCTCCACCTATTCCAGTGCTTACTGTGATATAGACCATATTTTTTACTCCTTTTCCAGCTCCAAAAAGGTATTCCCCTAAACAGGCAGCATTAGCATCATTATCCATAAAAATAGGAATTTTTAAACTCTCATAAAGATCTCTCTTCAAAGGGACTCCGTCCCATCCTGGAAGATTAGGTGGAGAGTATATTTCTCCCTTAATCCTATCTAAAGGTCCTGCAGTACCAATCCCAAGTGCTATTGTATCTTCAGTTTTTAACTTCAAAAGATTTAAAATTATATCTTCTAAAACTTTTCTATATCCCCTTTCAGCTTTTGTGGGAGATACAATTTTTTCCTCTAAGATTCCATCTTCCGTAAATCTTCCACAGGCAATTTTAGTGCCACCAATATCTAAGGCAAGATATCTTTTCATTCTCTATTTTTACCCCCTCCAAGTTTAAGAGGTATTTTTTAAATTCACTTCCAAGGGAAAAATTTCCTATACTACCATTACTCCTTACAACCCTATGACAAGGAACCACAATTAAAAAGGGATTACTTTTCATAGCATTACCCACAACCCTTTGAAGTTTACTATTACCAAGAAATTCTGCAATACCCTTATAACTTATAACTTTTCCATAAGGAATTTCTCTGGTAAATTCATAAATCTTTTTAAAAATAGGTGGAACTCTCTTTAAATCAATAATTAAATCTCCAAAATCCACCTTTTTACCTAAAAAGTAATCAATAAAAAGCTCTTTTCCTGGAAAGTCCTTTTCTTCTTCACACTTATATGTCCAATATATTCTTTTAATTACACTTTTTTCATATTCAACCATTATAAATCCGTTATTTACCCTAAGGGCCCCTTTCACTTTTAACCTCCTCTTTAGAAAGTATCCTTCTTAAAAATTTCCCTGTGTAAGATCGTTCATTCATGGCAACCTCTTCCGGAGTTCCTTCAGCTATAATCTCTCCACCTCTATCTCCACCTTCTGGTCCTAAATCTATGATATAATCTGCAGTTTTTATCACATCTAAGTTATGTTCTATAACAAGAACAGTATTTCCCTGATCTACAAGTCTATGAAGGAGATTTAACAACTTTTCTACATCAGCAAAGTGCAAACCTGTGGTGGGCTCATCAAGGATATAAAAAGTCTTCCCTGTACTTCTTCTGGAAAGTTCAGCAGCAAGCTTAATTCTCTGAGCCTCTCCTCCTGAAAGGGTTGTGGCAGGCTGTCCCAATTTTATATATCCAAGACCCACATCATATAGAGTTTCTAATTTTCTCCGTATGGAAGGAAAGTTTTCAAAAAATTTTAACGCCTCCTCAACACTCATCTCAAGAACATCAGCTATATTTTTTCCTTTATAAGTTATTTCTAAAGTCTCACTATTGTATCTCTTCCCTTTACATACTTCGCAAGGAATATAAATATCAGGCAAAAAATGCATCTCAACTTTTACCATCCCCTCTCCTTTACATGCCTCACATCTTCCACCCTTCACATTAAAACTAAACCTACCTGGTTTATAACCTCTCATTTTTGCTTCAGGAAGCTGAGCAAAAAGTTCTCTGATTTCGGTAAAAAGATTAGTATAAGTAGCAGGATTAGAACGAGGAGTCCTTCCTATAGGAGATTGGTCTATTACAATTACTTTATCAATATACTCTGTTCCTTTTATCTCATCGTAATACTCACTTTTTATCTTCTTTCCATGGATTGCCTTTTGAAGAGCAGGATATATGATTTCCTCCACAAGGGTACTTTTACCAGAACCTGAAACTCCAGTAAGACAAACAAAAGTTCCAAGAGGAATTTTTACATCTATATTTTTTAAATTTCTTGCCCTTGCTCCTTTAATCTCAAGCCATCTTCCCCCTACAGTTCTTCTCCTTTTGGGAATAGGTATATTCTTTTCACCCCTCAAATATTGAGCAGTAATAGAGGTAGGGTGTTTTAAAACTTCACTCAGAGGTCCTGCTACAACAATTTCTCCTCCTTTTTCTCCTGCTCCTGGACCAATGTCCACAATAAAATCCGCAGATCTCATTATTTCTTCATCGTGTTCCACAACTATCACTGTATTACCAAGATCTCTCAAACTCTTGAGGTTCTTAATTAATTTCTCATTATCTCTAGGATGCAAACCTATGCTTGGTTCGTCTAATACATATATGACTCCTACAAGTCCTGAACCAATCTGAGTTGCAAGACGAACCCTTTGAGATTCCCCTCCGGAGAGGGTATCTGCAGATCTATCAAGGGTAAGATAGTCAACTCCTACTTCAATAAGAAAATTTACTCTCTGAAGAATCTCTTTCAATATAGGAGAGGCAATTATTTTTTCCCTCCCATCCAAATTCAAATTTTCAAAGAAATTCTTTAGCTCAAACATATTCATCGCAGAAACTTCTGCAATATTTTTACCATTGACATAAACTGACAAGGCTTCTTTCTTAAGTCTTGTACCATTGCACACATTGCATGGAGAAAACACCATAAATCTTTCATAGAAATTCTTTACATCCTCCGACTCTGTTTCTTCATATCTTTTGTTAAAAATGTTTATTAAGCCTTCAAAATGTCTATAACCATCGATATCCCAGTCAGGAAAATGAACCTCAACAGCAAAGGGAACTCCGTACAAAAGTGCCTTTAATTGATTTTCAGTAAAGTACTTTAAAGGGGTATCAAGGTTAAAACCAAGCTTCTTTCCTACATTAGCAAGCAATATTTTATAATAAGGAGAGATTTCTTTACCCCACGGAATGATTGCACCTTCAGAAATAGATTTTTCATAATCTAAAATAAGATCAGGATCAAATTCTTTTTTACCTCCAAGTCCAGAGCAAGCAGGACATGCCCCATAAGGGCTATTGAAGGAAAAAAGTCTTGGAGTTATTTCTCCAAAACTAAAACCACATATAGGGCAAGAGAAATTTTCACTAAATATGTGCTCTTCGATTCTTCCATCCTCTAAGTATTCTTCTACTATAACAAGTCCTTCACTAAGTTTTAAAGCAAGTTCTATAGAATCGGAGAGTCTTGTTTTAATATCAGGTTTTATAACTAACCTATCTATAACTACAGAAATATCATGTTTCTTATTTTTATCTAATTCTATCTCATCCTCAAGACTATACATCTCACCATCAATTTTTACCCTTAGAAAACCCTCTTTCCTCAGGTTATCTAAAAGTTTCTTATATTCACCTTTTCTTCCCCTAACCAATGGTGATAATATTTGAATTCTTGTTCCTTCAGGCAATGCTAATATTTTTTCTACAATCTCTTGGGATGTTCGGGCAGAAATTTCTATACCGCAAAAAGGACAATAAGGTTTACCTATATTTGCAAAAAGAAGTCTGAGATAATCATAAATCTCCGTAACAGTACCCACAGTAGATCGCGGATTTTTTATAACGGTCTTTTGATCTATAGAGATGGCTGGTGAAAGCCCCTCAATAACGTCTACATCAGGCTTATTTAATTGCCCCAAAAACTGCCTTGCATAAGTAGATAAAGATTCCACATATCTTCTCTGTCCCTCAGCATAAATTGTATCAAAAGCAAGAGATGACTTGCCTGAACCACTGATGCCGGTGAACACTATTAATTTATTTCTTGGTAAATCTATATTTATATTTTTTAAATTATGCTCTCTTGCTCCCCGGATTTTAATATATTCACTCATAATTTTGTCTTCTTTCTCAATTCATTTTTTAACTCTTTAATCTGATCCCTTAAATATGCAGCCTTTTCAAAATCAAGTTCTGCTGCTGCCTCATACATCTCTTTTTCAAGCTGTCTTATTACCTCTTCAATTTCATCTATGGATAACTTCTTAGAGATTGCTCTGTAATCAGCTTTCTTTTCTGCTACTGCTTCAACAAAATCAAAGACCTCTTTTACTGGTTTCTTAATGGATTTTGGAATTATCCCATGAGCCTTATTATATTCCATCTGTATCTTCCTTCTTCTTTCCGTCTCTTGAATAGCCTTTCTCATGGATTCAGTGATTACATCGGCATACATTATTACTTTTCCATTTACATTCCTTGCAGCCCTTCCCATAACCTGAATAAGAGATCTTTCGGATCTCAAAAATCCCTCCCTATCTGCATCAAGAATTGCTACAAGGGACACTTCAGGAAGATCAAGCCCCTCCCTCAATAGGTTTATCCCCACAAGAACATCAAATTTTCCAAGCCTTAAATTCTGTAAAATTCCTGTTCTTTCTAAGGTTTCTATCTCAGAATGCAAATAAGTTACATTAATACCAAGATTTGAAAGATACTCAGCAAGATCCTCTGCAGTTCTCTTAGTAAGAGTAGTAACAAGTACTCTTTCTCCTCGAGCCACCACCTTCTTTATCTCAGATATCAAATGATCTATTTGTCCCTCAGTAGGATGTACTTCTATCTCAGGATCAAGAAGGCCAGTAGGCCTTATAAGTTGCTCTACAACCTGTTCTGAAACCGAAAGTTCAAACTCTGCAGGAGTAGCAGAAACAAAAATTACTTGTGGAACTCGCTCCCAGAATTCCTCAAAGGTTAATGGTCTGTTATCATAGGCAGAGGGTAATCTAAAACCATATTCTACTAAATTGTCCTTCCTTGACTTATCTCCATGGTACATGGCCCGGAGTTGAGGAATAGTAAGATGAGACTCATCAATAAATACAAGAAAGTCATCAGGAAAATAATCAAGAAGAGTGTAAGGAGGTTCTCCTGGCTTTCTCCCATCAAAATGCCTTGAATAGTTTTCAATTCCCTTGCAATAGCCCACTTCTCTTAAAAGCTCAATATCATATAGAGTTCTCGCTTCAAGCCTTTTTGCTTCCAGGAATTTACCCTGAGCTCTTAATTCCTCAAGTCTCTCTGTAAGTTCCCTCTTTATTGACTCTATAGCTCTTTCCATTTTTTCTGTAGGTGCTATATAGTGAGTTGCAGGATATATAAAAACCTCATTAAAATCAATAATTCTTTTCCCATTTAAAGGGTCAATCTCGGAGATTCTTTCAATATTATCTCCCCAGTACTCAACTCTTATAGCAGTCTCTCCCCCTATTGGAAATACCTCCACTATATCTCCCCTCACTCTAAATTTTCCTCGGGTAAATTCGTAATCATTTCTTTCATACTGAAGCTTAATAAGTTTTCTAAGCAAAGTCTCTCTTGGTAAATCTTCTCCTCTTTTTACTCTAAGAATCATCTCTGCATAATCCATAGGGGAACCTAAACCATAAATACACGAAACACTCGCAACTACTATTACATCCCTTCGGGACAACAAGGAACTTGTAGTACTATGTCTTAGTCTATCTATTCTATCATTAATGTCCGCATCTTTTTCAATATAGGTATCAGTCTGCGGAATATAGGCTTCAGGCTGATAATAATCATAATAACTCACAAAATATTCCACTGCATTATATGGGAAAAACTCTTTGAATTCACTATAAAGCTGCGCAGCAAGGGTCTTATTAGGCGCAATAACAAGGGTAGGCTTCTGAACATTTGCAATAATATTTGCCATGGTAAAAGTCTTTCCAGAACCAGTAACCCCTATAAGGGTCTGATATCTAAGACCCCTCTTAACTCCTTCAGTAAGCTTCTCTATTGCCTGAGGTTGATCACCACAGGGTTTAAATTCTGATACTAATATAAATCCACTCATACTCTACAGATTTTTATTATATATCATCCTATATATACTTAAAATCCTATTCTTAATCTGATTTTTAGTACTCTCTAAATCTTTATCGTTGTATATTACAAAGTCAGCTTTTTTAACCTTTTCTTCTATAGGGATTTGGGCTTTTATTCTCTTAATAGCCTCCTCCTGTGATATATTATCTCTTTTTATGATTCTTTCAAGTTGAATTTCAAAAGGAGCATATACAACCCAGATCTCATCAAACCAGTTTTCAATTCCAACTTCAAACAGAAGAGGAACCTCCACTGCAACTATCTCTTTATCCTTAAAATCTTCTAATCTTTTTTTTATTTCTGTAAGAACAGGAGGATGAAGAAGATTTTCTAATTTTTTTCTTTCCTTATCATCAGAAAAAATTATCTCTGCAAGTTTCTTCCTATTAAGTTGACCTTCTTCGAAAACCTTATCCCCAAAGATTTTTCTAATTTTCTCCAAATAGTAGGGATCTCTTTGAAGCTCTCTTACAATTTCGTCTGCACTAATAACAGGTATTCCAAGCTCCTTTAGAGTATTAATTACAAGGGTTTTTCCTGTACCAATGCCACCTGTTATCCCAATTTTATAGCTCATTTCAGCTCAGCCAGATTTTTACCCACTGAAATCTCAACCACAAGAGGAACAGAAAGTTCTACAACCTTTTCCATCTTTTCCTTTGCCATCAAAGGGGTAAACTCCATTTCTTCTTCAGGCACTTCAAGAATAAGTTCATCGTGAATCTGTAAAAGTATTCTTGACTTAAGATTTTTTTCCTCTATTTCTTTATAAATCTCTATCATGGCAAGTTTTATTATATCCGCCGCTGTTCCTTGAATAGGCGCATTTATAGCTATCCTTTCATAAGCATTCCTCACCTGCTTATTTATACTTCTAATTTCAGGTATATATCTTTTTCTTCCAAATAAAGTCTTTACATATAACTTTTCTCTTGCCTCATAAATAGTTTTATCTATAAAGAGCTTTACCCTTGGATAATGTTTAAAATATGAATCTATAAATTTTTCAGCCTCTTCCGGAGTGATACTTGCAGTTTCAGAAAGCCCAAAGGAAGAGATGCCATAAATAATTCCAAAGTTAACCGCCTTTGCCCTCGACCTCAAAAGATCATCTACTTCATCTTCAGGCACTCCGAAAATTTCTGCTGCTGTTCTTCTATGAATATCTTCACCCTTTTGGAAGGCTGATATTAATTTAGGTTCTTGAGAGAGGTGAGCCATAATTCGAAGCTCTATTTGGGAATAATCAAGAGATACAAAATAATATCCATCATCTGCTATAAAGGCTCTCCTTATCTTTCTTCCTTCCTCGCTTTTTATGGGAATATTTTGTAGATTGGGTTCACTACTACTTATCCTTCCTGTGGCTGTACCTGTGGGGTTAAATTTAGTATGAACCCTGCCTGTTTGTGAATTTATAAGATTAGGAATAGCATCTATATAAGTGCTTTTAAGTTTATATAACTCCCTATATTGGAGGATTTTTATCACAATAGGATGAGCATTCAGTAAATTTTGAAGCACCAAAGATGATGTAGAATATCCTGTTTTTCCTTTCTTGCCAGAAGGAAGCTTCAATCTCTCAAATAAAACCTCAGAAAGTTGTTTTGGAGAATTAAGATTAAACTTCATACCTGCAAGTTCATATATTTCCTCTTCCAATTTCTTAATTCTCTCACAAAATTCATCAGAGAGACTTTTTAAATACTCCTTATCTACCTTTATTCCCCATTTTTCCATGGAGTAAAGTACAGGAATAAGCGGTGTTTCTATATTAAAAAGCACAAATTCCAATTCTTCCTTTTTTATCCTTTCTTCTAGAATAGTTTTTAAAGGAAAGAGATAAGCAGCATACTTTTGAGGAATAAAAGAGGTCCTATTTAAATACTCTCTTATAAGTATGTCAAGGGAATGATTTTGTCTTTCTGGATTTAAAAGATAGGATGCGAGACTAACATCAAACACCTCCCCTTTTATTTTACAGTCCAGAAAATGTAGATCCCTCTGTATATAAGCTCCAATCTTTTTAATATTTTCGAAAGAAATAATATCTTTAACTTTCCCTTTAACTTCATCATTAAAGTCAAAGGAAGCTATAAAATATCCTTCTCCTTCCTTAAAGGAGATGGATATTCCTTCAAAGCCTTTTTCTCCAAGGCATTTAAAAGCAAAACAACCTTCCTTTTTTGCCTCTTCAAAATTGATTTCCTCTACATCTTTAATTTCTATATTTTCCCTTTCTTCAAGATCAGGAAAAAGTTTTTGAAGAATGCTTTTTAATTCATATCTTTTCAAAAATTCTATGAGTTTTTCATCCTTTTTTATTTCAAAAGGTTTAAGAACAAAATCTTTATCTATATTTTTTAATGTAACAAGCTCTAAATTTCTCTCAATAATATCCCAGTTTTTCTCAATAATCTCTCTTAAATCGCTCTCTAAGAACCTCACTTTATCTTTAAACTCTTCTAAAGTTGAGATCTTTTCAAGAATTTTTGATGCTTTCTTAGGTCCTATTCCGTTTATTCCAGGAATATTATCCGACTCATCTCCCACAAGGACCTTATAAAGAGGAATTTTTTTAGGCTCTACACCAAATCTTTCTTTAACAGCCTTTGGATCATAAATCGTAAACTCTGTGATTCCTCTTTGAGGATGTATTAAAAAAGTTTTATCAGAGACTAATTGTAAAAGATCTAAATCTCCGGAAAGAATATATTTTAAATCGTCCTTATACCTTTTTATTATAGTAGCAATGATATCATCAGCTTCATACCCAGGCTCCTCCAATATAGGTATATCATTTAACCTCAAAAATTCCCTTATCCAAGGAATTTGAGCTTTCAAATCATCTTTCATTGGTGGTCTTTTTGCTTTATATTCTTTATAGATAACATGCCTAAAGGTTGGCTCAGGTCTGTCGAAGGCAATACCTAAAAGATCAGGTTTAAAATCCTCTACAGCCTTTAAAAGTATCCTTATAAAACCATAAAGGGCATTGGTCAGCTCCCCATTTTTTGTCTTTAATGGGGGAAGGGCATAATAAACCCTATATATGATGCTGGACCCATCAATAACTAAAATCTTCTTAAGGGCTCTTTCTGTATTTTCTTGGAAAAGATCCCAAAGGGTTTTTTGTTCCATAGATTTTATATAAGCTTTTTCTCTTTTAAACTTACATAATCTTCATTATAAATGATAAGATGATCAAGAATCTCAAGTCCCAAAATCTTTCCAGCTTCAATTAACCTCTTTGTAAAGATTATATCATCCTCACTAGGAGTAAGATCTCCTGATGGGTGATTGTGGGCAAGAATTAACTTAGAAGAATTTTCTTGAAGAGCATATTTAAAGATCTCCCTTGGAGAAGCATATACAATATTTAAATCTCCCTTCGCAATAAGCCTTTTATTTAAGCATTTGTTTTTCACATCCATATAAATACAAAAAAGATGTTCCTCTTTTAGGTCAAACATATCTTCCTTAAAAATCAAGAAGGCATCGTGAGGATTCAAAATACTTTCTCCAAAATAATTCTTTTTTTCAGAAAATATTCTTCTTCCAAGTTCAATACTTGCCTTTATTTGAACCGCCTTTGTAATTCCAATCCCAGGATATTTAATAAGCTCCCCTATTCCTACCTCAGCAATTCTTTTCAAGCTTCCAAAATCAACTATTAAATTTTGAGCAAGTTCATAAACAGAGTAATTTTTATTCCCTGTCCTCAAAATGATAGCAAGAAGCTCAGCATCGGAAAGTGCTTTTTCTCCATAATTTAGTAATCTCTCTCTTGGTCTTTCTGACTTAGGAAAATCTTTAATCTTTCTTTTCTTCATCTTCAACAGCAGGAATTTTTTCTACATCTTCTGGTTTCAAATTCTCCTCTCTTGCAATGCTCTCAATTTCTCTTTGCTTCTCCAGAATTTTCTTTTCTAACCCTTCAATTTCTGTTATAAGATCAGCAAACAATTCCTTTCTTATTTCCTCATTATTTTTATGTAATTCATATAACTTTTCTCCAAGATTTCTCAAAAGACTGTCTTTATTTCCCTCAAGAATAAGAATATCTGCCTTTAATTTCCCAATCTTAGCAAGCTTAGCAGACTCTTTTCCAAGGGTTTTAGCCATCTCCGAAACTACCTCTCCAGCCTTTTGGGCGGTTTCTCCTGCTTTCTGAACCATAGATGCTATTTGAGGCTTTAAACTTTCCCACAGTTTTTTCCATCTATCTTCGGACATATTAATCACTCTCCTATAGAAGTAATTTTATTAGAAAGAAGATATATTCTTTTTATATTATACCTATCCATCACTGTCAACACGTAAGAATTTTCTAAGGCATCATAGGTATATGTAATCTTATAATGATCATTATTCTCATCTGAGTAAGGCATATTATTGTAAGGATTATTTGGGTACTCTCTGTTTGGTAAATAGTTCAGTATCTGCGCTTTTAACTCATTCAAACTATTTGCAATAGGATATTTTCCTTTATTGTCTGTAGAATACATTTCTACTGCAACCTGTATAGCCTTGAGAGCACTTTTTGCAGAACTTTCTCTTGCTTTCTCTAAATACATGGAATAACCTGAAACTCCTATAAGGGCAAGAATAGATATAATAACTATCACCACAAGAAGTTCAATTAAACTAAAACCCCCCTTATTCATAATTTTCAAGCTCCCATAAAAAATTTATAAAAAAGGGGCAAGAAATTTAATCTTGCCCCTTTTAAGTAAAAACCTTAACTTATACTTTATATTACTTTATTGTACCAGCGCTGGATACTTGGATTACAACTTTTTGGTTATCCTTCCCATATCCAGTGATTGTGTAAGAGGCATGGTCAGTGGATACTGTATAAACAATCTTATATGCGCTTTCACCACTGTCATTATTATTAGCAGTAAAACCATATTCTATATTTGTAGCAGGGTTGTTAGGGAATTTCCCTCCTGGTAAGTAATTGCCATTCTTTAGGGTGTAAATGTAGTCAGGATAATATCCTTGATTGTCAGTTGCATACATCTCAAGGGCTGTCTGTAGTGTTTTTACTGCGCTTCTTACTGCAGACTCTCTTGCCCTTTCAGTTGCTCCCATAAAGTTTGGAAGAGCTACTGCCGCTAAGATGGCAATGATCACAATAACCACCATCAACTCAATGAGCGTGAAACCTTTCTCTCTCCTCATCTTTCAGTCCTCCTTCCCCCACAATTTATTTTCCTTTTTGATTTATATTATACCCTTCTTAAATAAAAATCATTCATTTAGAATATTAAAGCCAACTAAAGCATCTCTCTCAATTTCTCTAAGGCACTTTTCAAAAGCCTTGAGACTTGACTTTGAGAAATTTTCAATATTTTAGCAACCTCAGTTTGGGTTAGATCTTGGTAGAAAATATATTCAATTATTTTTTTCTGTATTTCGGGAAGCTTTGATATTGCCTGTTCTAAAGCAATCTTCTCCTCAATAGGAAGTTTAAAAGATTCTAATCTCTCAGTTCTTATCCTATCCACCTCAATCTCTAAATCCTCAATAGACACTGTCATCATAGCTTCTTTAATTTTAAAAAGTTCATCTACTGATTCCACAGTAATATTTAAATGCTTTGCAATCTCCTCACAAGAGGGTGATCTATTTTCCTTTTCCCATACTTCTTTTATAAAATTATCCATTTTATTTATTAAGATCTTTACACTTCTTGGAATTTTTATTTTATCTATCTTATCCCTCAAATGATGTCTTATCTCTCCTAATACATAGTGAGAGATGTATGTAGAAAGTTCTCCTTTTTTAGGATCATAATTCTCAATAGCTTTTAAAAATCCCAAATATCCAATTTGTATCAAATCTTCCAGAGGTTCTCCATAAGAAGTAAATTTTGAAGCCCAGTATTGTATTAAATCATCAAAAACATTAAGAAGCTCCTCAAGAAATTTTTTATCTCCTGTCTCTTTATATTTCAACCAAAGGTCTAAAGCAGGCCTTATCATTTTATGTACTGGAACATGGTAAAAATAGGAAGATATAATGCAATTAACATCCCACCAACTATACCACCTACAAATACCATCATCAAAGGTTCAATAAGAGAGGTCAAACTTTCAACTGCTGCTGCAACTTCTCCTTCATAGAACTCTGCAATTTTGTTTAGCATTTGCTCCAAGGAACCTGATTCTTCTCCAATGGATATCATATGTACCACCATGGGAGGGAATACTTTTGTCTCCTTTAACACAGGAGCAATTCTTTCTCCTTCTCTTACTCTCTGCCTTGTTAAGTCTATGGCTTTTCTGAACACACTATTTCCTGCGGTCTGACCAGCAAGTTGAAGAGCCTGAAGTATGGGTACTCCAGTTCTTACCTGTGCAGCAAGGGTAGTTGCAAAATT
The DNA here is from genome assembly GCF_049968615.1 of Dictyoglomus sp. Classification (NCBI taxonomy): domain Bacteria; kingdom Pseudomonadati; phylum Dictyoglomota; class Dictyoglomia; order Dictyoglomales; family Dictyoglomaceae; genus Dictyoglomus; species Dictyoglomus sp. The sequence continues at coordinate 55,180 of NZ_JBMFQK010000010.1, forward strand.
CACCACAGAAGTTTTTTGGATTAATCCTCCAAAAACTGGAATTTTCAAGAGTATTTCATCTATCTTATCTTTTATCTTAGGATTTTTCCAAGCTCTTATAGCTCCAAGTATCAAAATTATTGTTCCAAGGAGGATTAAAAGTATATTACTGGTTATAAATTTACTCATCTTGAGAAGTACTAAAGTAGGCAATGGCAATTGGGCTCCCATACTCTCAAACATGCCTGCAAAGATAGGAACAAGAAAGGTCAACATACCAAATCCAGCCCCAATTGCAATAATAAGTACTATAACTGGATAGGTCATAGCTGATTTTATTTTTCTCCTTAATTCCTGTTGCTTTTCCAGGGTTACAGCAAGTCTCTCCAAAGTTTCATCAAGGGTTCCAGCAGACTCTGCTGCCTTTACCATATTAATATATAAAGGAGAAAACACATTAGGAAATTTTGCAAAAGCTTCAGAAAGGGAACTTCCTTCGTCTACCATTCTTTGAATTTCTTTTAAAATTTGCCTTAATGCCTTGCTTTCACTCTGTTCAGAAAGAATATTAAGACAGGTAGAAAGAGAAAGTCCTGCATTAATCATCGTGGCAAACTGTCTGGTAAATACTGTAAGGTCTGTTAATTTTACCTTACCAACCTTCTCCTTTTTAGGTGCTAATGTCAAACTGAAAAAAGAAGACGGCGTTCTTTTTTCCTCTATTCTTACAGGATACAAATTCATTCCCCTTAACCTTATAGCTACTTCTCTTATATTTTCAGCTTCATACTCTCCCGTGATAAGCTCTCCTTTCATATTTCGTGCCTGATAAACATAAACCTTTGCCATCTATCCCCTCACCTCCTCACTTCTCCCCCCAAAAGACGTATCAATTCTTCCCTATTTACCGCTCTTTCAAAGGCTACTTCTTGAGAGATAAGTCCCTTTTTCACAAGATCTGCAAGACTTTGATCCATAGTCTGCATTCCATATCTTCCACCCGTTTGAATCACACTATATATTTGGGGAGTCTTGCCTTCTCTTATGAGGCTCCTTACCGCTGGAATTCCAATTAAAATCTCTGTGGCAACAATTCTTCCTGTACCATCTCTTCTTGGTAAAAGCTGTTGAGATATAATACCTTGTATGACTCCTGAAAGTTGAAGCCTTATTTGTTGCTGTTGATGGGCAGGAAATTGGTCTACTATTCTTTCTATACTTTGGACCGCATCCACAGTGTGTAGAGTTGCCATAACCAAATGTCCTGTCTCTGCTGCAGTTATAGCTATAGCTGTAGTTTCTAAATCTCTCATCTCACCCACAAGAATCACATCAGGATCCTCTCTTAATGCAGATCTCAAAGCATTCGCAAAGGAATAAGTATCACTTCCTACTTCTCTCTGATTGACAATAGATTTTTTATGGGTATGCAAGTATTCAATAGGATCTTCAATGGTAATAATATGTCTGCTGAAGTTTGAGTTTATATAATCAATCATAGAAGCGAGGGTTGTGGACTTACCACTTCCTGTAGGGCCAGTAACAAGGATTAATCCCCTTGGGAGAGCAGCTAAATCTTTTAAAACAAGAGGAAGTCTCAGCTCTTCTATAGTTGGAATTTTCCAAGGTATCAATCTAAATACAGCAGCAAGACTTCCTCTTTGCCAAAAAGCATTTACTCTAAATCTTCCCTCCCCACTAATTCCCACTGAAAAATCTAATTCCTTATTTTCTTGTAATTTTTGTTTTTGCTCTTCGGTCAAAAGGCTAAAGACAAGTCTATAAGTTAGCTGAGGAGTTAAAACAGGATATTGGGTTTGAGGTATTAAATGTCCTTTTATACGGAAAACTGGAGGAACTCCAGAAGTTATATGTACGTCGGAAGCCTCTTTTTGAAGAGCGTTTTGAAGAATTTCAATTATGGAAAGATCATCTCTCATTATATTTTCTACCCCCTTTAATCTGCAGCAGTAACTCTCATTACCTCTTCAACAGTGGTAATACCCTTTAGAACCTTTTGCATACCATCCTCTCTCAACGTCACCATACCATATTTTCTTGCAACCTCTTTTATAGTTTCTCTTGACGCTTTTTTCAAAACCAACTCTCTTATCTCATCATTCATCAACATAATCTCATGAATAGCGGTCCTTCCTTTATAGCCTTTTCCATTACATTTAGGACACCCTTTACCCTTATAAAAGGTTATGTTAGAAAGGTCAACATCTCCTAAGGTAGCTTTTATGGCTTCTATCTCTTCTTTTGTAGGTTCATAGGGAGCTTTACAGTTTGGACATATAGTCCTTACAAGTCTTTGAGCAACAGCTCCAAGAAGCGAAGAACTAATTAAGAAAGGTTCAATTCCCATATCTATCAATCTTGTTACAGCAGAAGGAGCATCGTTAGTGTGTAAGGTTGAAAGTACCAAGTGACCTGTTAATGCAGCTTGAATAGCAATTCTTGCAGTCTCCTCATCACGGATCTCACCTACAAGCACCACATCAGGGTCTTGTCTTAATATGGATCTTAAAGCTGAAGCAAAAGTAAGTCCTGCTTTGGGATTTACTTGTACTTGATGAATTCCAGGAAGCTGATATTCCACTGGATCTTCTACCGTAATTATGTTTATATCAGGAGAATTTATCATATTTAAAGATGCATAAAGGGTGGTTGACTTACCACTTCCTGTAGGTCCAGTTACTAATATTATTCCATAAGGTGTTTTTAACATCTTCAAATATCTTTCATAATTATGTTCAGAAAATCCTAAGCTCTCAAGAGTCAAAGAAATAGAACCTCTTCCAAGGATTCTCAGCACTACTTTTTCTCCAAAAACCCCAGGAAGCGTGGATACACGAAAATCATACACCTCTCCTCTAATATTTGCTTTTATCCTTCCATCTTGAGGTATTCTTCTTTCAGATATATCCATATCACTCATGATCTTAATTCTTGAAACTATAGCTGCTTGGTATCTTTTCTGAATAAACATTATTTCATGAAGAACACCATCAATTCTGAATCTTACTCTCACATTCTTTTCTGTAGGCTCGATATGTATATCACTGGCTCCTCTCCTTACAGCATCCACAAGAATACTATTTACCAATTTTGCAATAGGACCCTCTTGAGATGATATTTCCTCAAGAGAAACTTCTTGATACTGATTTTCTTCCTCCTCTTTTTGAACAATTATTTCTTCTAAAACTTTTTCCACCTCTTCACTGCCCCATATCTGGTTTATAGCTTCTACAAGCTCATTTCTTGGCACTATAACAGGAAAAACCTCACTCTTTGTAACCATACGTAAATCGTCTAGGGCAAAAATATTGCTTGGATCCACAATTCCTACTATAATTCTCCCATTCTCTCTATACAAGGGAAGAATCAAATTTTCCCTTGCCTTTTGAGGAGAAAGTAACCGGGCAAGGTCATGATCAATTCTTACTTCCCTTAAAGATTTAAAAGGAATATCAAATTGCTCGCTTAAAATCTTAGCAAGTTGAACATCATCAAGGAGTTTCAATTCTAACAAAGCTTCTCCAAGCCTTATACCTTTCTTAGAAGAAAGAGCTAATGCCTCATCAAGCTGTTCTTTTGTTATAAGATTCTTTTCCAGTAAAACCTCTCCTAATAATTTTCTTCTTCCTACCCTTCTTATAGGAGACTTCATAAGTTTTTTATCATCCATTCCTTTCTTTTCAGTAGAGGATAAGCTACTCCTAATACTTTCAATAATCTTATCCGCTAAATCTTTCTCAGTCTTTTTAGAAATCTCCTCTTTCTTTGTTTCTTTCTCTTCCACCCTTTCAACTCTCAAACCTTTTTCCTCTGTTTCTTCTATCTTTCCCTCTTCTAAAATTTCAACCCCCTCTATTTGAGATAGCACTTCTGAAATTGATTCTTCTTTCACCTCTATAGTTGGTATAGGCTCTTCCTGTTTAGTTTCCATAACCTCTTCATTATTTACTAAAGAACTACTTGAGCCTTCCTCAAAAATACCTCCTTCAGGAGTTAATTCTTCAATTATTTTATTTAGCTCAGACTCATCCCAATTACCTATCTCAATACCTTTTACCAACCCCTCACCTTCACTATTTTTACTTTCAGTCTTAGTCTCCATATTGCTATTCGTAGATAAAAGATCTAAAGACGTTAAATTTTCATTTTCTTCTAAAGTGATCTTTAATAAATAGGGTTCTACATCATAACCAGTTAGGAGCCTGATATCCTCAATTGCAGTAGGCTTTACGGGAGGAAAGAAACCAACTTTCATGGTTTTTTCTTCAATTTTAAGGGGAACAAAATTATGAAATTTAGTTAAAAACGGAGGGATACTTTTAACCGCCTCTTCATCAGGTTTAAATTCCTTACCTGTAAGTACTTTCCAACCTAATATTTCAGAAAGTAGATCTGTTAACTTTTCCTTAGAGATTAAACCCTCTTCTAATAAAACCTCCTGAAAATCCTTCCCCTTCAAATTAGAAAGAATATTATCCAATATTCCTGAAGGAATAAGATTTCTACTTTTTAAAATCTCTATTAATTTTTCGTTAACATTAATAGAATCCATTTCATTCCCCCTTAGTAATTTCTCCTCTTCTAATCCATAAATCTAAGAGCCAATTTTCTAATTTCCTTACTGTCCACTTTTTTATCCACATCTCGTTTTTATTAATAGGTGCTACTAATATAGTATACATTCCAATTTTGTTACCTCCAAATATATCTGTTAATATTCTATCACCAATAACTAAAGTGGTCTCAGGTTCTGTATCCATCAACTTCATGGCTTTTTTAAAAGATCTAACTCTCGGCTTGAAAGCAGAGCCTAAAGCAGGTAGTTTCATAATTTTTGAAAAATATTTTACCCTTCTATGAGACCAGTTATTTGACAAAATAACCACTTTAAAACCTATATTTTTAATATGATCAATTAGATCCTTAGTTTTAGGATCGAGTTCATTACCATCCCATGGAACTATAGTATTGTCAAGATCAAAAATTATACCTCTATAGCCCCTTTTATATAAATCTTCGAAATTGATATCAAATATGGAGTCAACAAATCTTTTAGGTTTTAATATATCCAACATAGGAAGTCTCATTTTTTAAATTCCTGAGCTTTTAAATGTTCTTCATAAGTTTTGGTAAAGATATGAGTCCCATCTCCTTTTGCCACAAAGAAAAGATAATCCCCTTGAGGATAGAGCACTGCCTTCAAAGAATTTAAAGATGGAGAACAAATAGGAGATGGTGGAAGACCATAATATATGTAGGTATTATAAGGAGAATCAATCTCTAAATCTTTATATAAAAGCACCGACTTTTTAAAATCATAAACATACTCTACTGTTGCGCAAGACTGAAGTTTATATCCTTTCTTTAAACGATTTAAAAATACACCTGCAATAAGAGGTCTCTCCTGATCAACTTTAGCCTCCTTCTCTACGATTGATGCAAGAATAATCCAATCATTGAAAGATAAATTCAAACTCTTCAACCTCTCTTTGTATTCAGGTATATGAACATTTATCTGATTAAAAAACTCTTTTATAAGGAATTTTATTATGTCTTCTTCTTTTATTCCTTTGTTGAAATAGTAAGTTGAAGGATACAAATATCCCTCTAAGGTTTTTAAAGATTTATATGAGCTAAAATAATTTTTATAATCCTTCATTACACTGTCAATAAAATTTTCATCTTTGCATAAAGTTATAAACTTTTCTTTAGAAAGAGCTAACTTTTCTGAAAATAAATGAGCCATATCTTTTAGACTGCTACCTTCAGGAATTGTTATTTTTACTCTTAACCCCTTCCCCTGGGTAAGTATATCAATTATATCAAACATAGAAAATGAGGGAGATAATATGTAATATCCACTCTTAAGCCCTTTATCTTTCCCCATTAATTTAAGAGTTGCTATAAATACTTCTTTAGACTTTATCAAACTATTATCCAAAAGAATGTCTGCAACTTTATATGCAGAAGAACCTTCCGGAATATATACTTCTATCTCCCTCTCTATTTTACTTTTAGGCGAAGATAGATATAAATATACTAAAAAGCCTATAAAAACTATGAGAGAGAAAATTAGTAGGAAATATAAAGAAAAATTATTGATCTTCTTCCCAATCTTCTTCCTCTTCCAATTCGTCCTCTTCCCAATCCTCGTCTTCCCACTCTTCCTCTTCCTCAAGTGCTTCAATAACTCTTTCATATTCGTCATCATCTTCTATTTCTTCAAGAGCCTCTATATATAATTCGCCATCTTTCTCTGCAAGCCTGCAGCGAAATATATACACTTCTTCCATATCCTCGGAATCCTTAGGTGTGAGAAGAACATAAGTTTTATCGTCCACTTCCACAAAATCCCTTACCACATACTCGTAAGTATTTCCATCCTCCCCTTCTAAAACAATTATATCTTCTTCGTAATCTTTGTCTGGCATTACTTAACACCTCTTTTACTTAAATATTTAAGAGGGGTTGGAATGGTGCCGGAGGCCGGACTCGAACCGGCACGGGGATTGCTCCCCACTGGATTTTAAGTCCAGTGCGTCTGCCATTCCGCCACTCCGGCGGTAATTCCTAAACCTCTCTTGGTTTAAAAGTTTATCATAAGTTTTATTGTTCGTAAAGTATTGTCTAAAACAAAAATTTTTATTATAATTCAGTTTGAAGAGAAAATTTGGCGGTGTAGCTCAGCGGTTAGAGCACACGGTTCATAACCGTGGTGTCCAGGGTTCGAATCCCTGCACCGCCACCAATAAAAAGTGATTAAAGACATAAATAGTTTAGATTACATTGAAAAAAAAGTCTTAAATTTTACAAGAAGTGAGTCCCTCATATCCTTGGGGGACTCTATTATTTTAAGTGTGTCTGGAGGGAGCGATTCTATAGCCCTCTCTGAAATTTTATATAATTTATCTCCTATTCTTGGTTTAAAATTACATATTGTATACATAGATCATCATGTTCGCAAAAATACTTATAAAGAGAAAGAACTAATAAAAGATTATGCAACCTCAAGAAATATCCCTTATTCTTTTCTTGATATTTATCCAAAAGACTTTACTGAGAAAACCCTAAGGGATGAAAGATATAAAGCGCTTATAAAATTTTCGGAAGAGCTTAACTTTAATAAAATTGCTTTGGGTCATACTTTAGATGATCAGATAGAAACCATTATTATGAATTTCTTTAAAGGCTATGGAATGGAAGGATTGTGTGGAATACCTGTAAAAAGGGATAAATTTATAAGACCTATTATTATTCTTTCCAAAAGTGAAGTCATTGAATACTGCGAAAGGAAGAGCTTAAAATACATTGATGATTTCACAAATCTTCTACCTATAACCTTAAGAAATAGAATCAGACATCAAATAGTTCCCTTTTTGAAAGAGACCATACAGCAATTTCCTCAAAGTGTTATTTCTCAAAGCAAAATACTTTACATTGAAAATGATTTTCTAAAAAACATCTCTCTGGAATATTTCAATAAGTTAAAAGGATCTAATACTATGATAGAGATACAAAGAGAAGATTGGAATACTATGCATGATGCTATAAAGATTAGAGTTTTAAAAGAGGTATTTAAAGATTTTAATGAAGAATTATCTAACGAAGGAATATTTTATATTCTTAAAGAAGTGTCCGAGATAAAAGAGGGAAAAACTATAAATATAGGAAATGTTGAAATCTATATCTACAATAAAAAAATATATGTTTACAAAAAAGAGAGGAATGAGTTTTTACTGATACTTCCCATACCTGGAAAGATTAATCTCCCAACAGGGGAGGTTATAGAAGCAAAATTGTTGGAAAATAAAAAAACTGAATTTAATTTTAACGACTTATGGCAGGCATATTTTGACTATGATAAAATAAAAGCTAAGGAGTTGATAGTTAGAAACTGGAAAGAAGGAGATAAAATAAAACCTTTTGGGCTTGGCGGAAAGAGTAAAAAAGTACAAGACGTCTTTGTGGACAAAAAAATTCCAAGATGGAAAAGAACAGTTGTTCCCTTGGTACTCTATAAAGATGAAATATTATGGATTCCAGGAATAATAAGATCCGATATTGCTAAAATTACTAATGATACAAAAACAATACTACATTTGAGTCTAAAGAAGGAGGGCTAAATAATTGAACTGGAAAAGTCTGATACAAAGAATTATAATAGTTTTTCTAATTATATTTTTAATATATACTTTTATAAATCCAAATTCTCTTAATCTTAACAATAAGGAAAAACAGATCTCTTACTCAGAATTTCTGAAATATGTTGAAAACAAGGAAGTTTATAAAGTGGAGATAGGAGAAAACGATGCTACAGGTCTTTTTAGAGATGGGACCAAGTTTAAGGTTTATATTCCAAGTCAAGATCCCAATCTTATACCTATCCTTGTAAAAAATGACGTGGAAGTTGAAGTTAGACCACCAGAGACTACTTCTTTTTGGATAAGTTTTCTTTTGGGGTTTGCACCTTACCTTATCCTTATATTCTTCTTCTGGATGATGTTTAGGCAGGTTCAAGGTAGCAATAACCAAGCTTTTTCCTTTGGAAGAAGCAGAGCAAGACTATTTCTTGATAACAGGCCAAAAGTAACTTTCGCAGATGTGGCTGGAGCTGACGAAGCTAAGCAAGAGCTTAAAGAAGTGGTTGACTTTCTTAAGTTTCCTCAAAAATATAGACAATTAGGAGCAAGAATACCAAGAGGAATACTACTCGTAGGACCTCCTGGAACAGGAAAAACTTTACTTGCAAGGGCTGTTGCCGGAGAGGCTAATGTGCCATTCTTCTCCATAAGTGGCTCAGAGTTCGTAGAGATGTTTGTTGGAGTGGGAGCTGCAAGGGTAAGAGATTTATTTACTCAAGCCAAAAAATTAAGCCCTTCAATAATCTTTATTGATGAATTAGATGCTGTGGGAAGACATAGAGGGGCCGGACTTGGTGGAGGCCATGATGAGAGAGAACAGACATTGAACCAACTTCTTGTAGAAATGGATGGCTTTGATGAAAACACTAATGTTATAGTACTTGCAGCCACAAATAGACCTGACATATTAGATCCTGCTCTATTAAGACCAGGGCGTTTTGACCGAAGGGTGATAGTAGATAGACCTGACTTTGAGGGCAGAAAGAAGATATTAGAAGTACATTTAAGAGGAAAGCCTACAGGGAAAGATGTAAACATTGATATAATTGCTAAAAGTACTCCTGGTTTTGTAGGAGCAGATCTTGCTAATTTAGTAAATGAAGCAGCCATTTTAGCTGCGAGAAAAAACAAGCGAGAAATCAATATGGAAGAATTTGAGGAAGCCATTGAAAAAGTCATTGCAGGACCGGAGAAGAAAAATAGGCTCTTGAGACCTCAAGAAAAAGAACTTGTAGCTTTTCATGAATTAGGACATGCTTTAGTTGCAAAATTAACTCCTGATGCCACTCCTGTCCATAAAGTTACTATTATTCCAAGAGGACTTGCCTTAGGATATACTCTTCAACTACCAGAGGAAGATAGATACTTACTAACTAAAAAAGAATTAGAGGCAGAAATTACAGTACTTCTTGGGGGAAGAGCTGCTGAAGAATTAATCTTCGGACAACCCACTTCTGGTGCTGCCGATGATTTAAGAAGAGCCACCGAACTTGCAAGAAAAATGGTTTGTGAATATGGAATGAGTGAAAAATTAAGAAACCTTTCCTTAGGAGAAAACCACTCAGAAATATTCTTAGGAAAAGATTTGATGCAAATCAAAAACTACTCTGAAGATACAGCAAAGATTATTGATGAAGAGATAAAAAGCATAATAGATAAAACGTACAATAAAGCCCTTGATTTACTTAAAAATCATGAAGACACATTAAGAGAGCTTTCCAAAATCCTTATGGAAAAGGAAACTCTTGATGGAAGTGAAATTGATAAATATCTATTTAAAGATACCTCAAAGGTGGAGGAAGCTTTATGAGCTTCCTCCTTTTTTTATTTCCTCTTTCTTATTTCTCAATTCTTGAACCCTATATAAAATTTGCCAATCCTTTGGATCCTTTCTCCTAAATTCGGAGATTTCTTTTTCTGCTTCTTCTACTTTCCCAATTCTTATCAATAACTCAATAAGATTATCTCTTGCAGCACTATTTTCAGGATCTCTTTTCAAAACCTCTCTTAAAATATTCTCAGCAGTATCAAAATTGTCTAATAAAAATTCAACTAATCCCAATCCTCTTAAATACTCAGGATTCTCAGGTTCAATTTCACAAGCCATATTAAAGTATTCTTTAGCCTCACAAAATTTACCTTCTCCTATTAAAAGAAACCCCATAAAGTAATAGTTAAAGGCTTCTTGAGGATTCTGATTAATATTATCCATTACTAAGTTTTTTGCTTTATCAAACTCTTTCACCCAGAAATAAAGATCTGCAAGGGTTATCCTAAGCCATTCCAAGAGTTCGTTATCATCAATTGCTGACAAAATCTCTTCATAGAGAGTTATAGCTTTATAAAGTTTACCTCTTTGTTTAAGGTCATCTGCTTTTCTTAACAAATCAGTAAAGTCTTTTTTCATAGTTAAAAGTATAATATATTTAAAACTAAAATCAAATAAGGAGACGAAAAATGATATTGATAGTCAATATAAATCCCAGTTTAGATGTAATATTCTACACAAAAGGCTTTCACAAAAGTAAGGTAAACAGATCTTATAAGGAAGAAATTGTTCCAGGCGGAAAGGGAATAAATGTGGCAAAAACTTTAAAGGCTTTTGGAGAAGAAGTTAAAGTAATTGGTTTTTGCGGAGGATCAACGGGAATAATCTTAAAAGAAGAACTTAAAAAGAGAAACATTGATTATGAACTTGTGGAGATCAAAGGTAAAACGAGATTTGCCATAGGAATAAAGGAAGATAAGAAGAAAGAATTCACTGTTTTAAATGGATCTGGAGACAAGATAAACGAAGAGGAATGGAATAGTTTTTTTAAAATCTTCAAAGAAAATCTAGAAAACGCTAAAATAGTAATAATTTCAGGAAGTATTCCTCCAGAAACTCCCACAGAAATTTATGCTTTAATGTTAAAGGAGGTTAAAAATCCCAAAATACTTAGAGTATTAGATGCAAGAGATAACGTACTAAAAGAAGCTCTAAAAGAATCACCAGATATTGTAAAACCAAATAAAGAAGAAATGGAAAATTTATTAAGCAAAAAATTAAAAAATAAAAATGATTATATTTATGCAATTCGTTATCTCAGAAGTTTCAATATAAAATATCCCCTTCTCTCTCTTAGTAAAAAAGGAGCCTTGATTGGAATAGAAGAGGGTATATATAAGGCCACACTGCCTCCTAACGATGGTATCCAATGGGGAACAGGAGACTCATTCTTAGCAGGATTTATCTTTGGTCTGAAAAATTATCAAGATCCCTTTGAGGCAATAAAATTAGCTTGTGCCTCAGGATATGTAAAAACAAAATATCCAGAGATAATAGATAAGCAACAAATTAAGGAAATATTTATTTTAAAAGATAAAGTAAAAGTGAAAAGATTATGTTAAAAAATTTTTAGATAAATCTTGACTTAATGGAATAATTATGCTAATTTTTGTGAAAAAGTTAAGGAGAGTGGGAAAATGGGATATAGAAAATTTTCAAAAAGAATCTCCCAAAGAACCTCTGATGCTATGTCTAAATTTGTATTAGCCCAGGATCCTGAAACTATTTCTTTTGCAGGGGGTCTCCCAGACAACAATCTCTTCCCAGTGGAAGAATTAAAATATGCTTATGAAGAAGTACTGAGAACTGAAGGAAACTGTGCTTTCCAATATTCTTCAACTATGGGGGATTTGAAACTAAGAGGGTTAATTGGAGAGCAATTTTTCAGCAAATGGGGTTTGACCATAAATCCTGAAAATATAATCTTAACAGAAGGATCTCAGCAGGCCTTAGATTTATTTGGAAAATTATTCCTTGATGAAGATGATATTGCATTAATAGAAGAACCAGGATACCTTGGTACTATACAGGCATGGAGCATGTTTACCAGTAGACTTATAGGAATTCCTCAAGATGAATATGGTATCAATACAGACTACTTAGAAGATGTACTGAGAAACTTAGATGAAAGGGTAAAAGTACTTTACATAGTTCCCGATTTTTCTAATCCTGCTGGTACATGCCTTGTCATAGAAAGAAGGAAAAAAATCTTAGAGCTTTCTGAAAAATATGACTTCTTTGTAGTAGAAGACTTGGCATATAGTTTGCTCTCATATGATACTAATACTCTTCCTCCCCTTATTACTATTTCAAAGAGTGAGAAAATCATTACTATAGGAAGCTTTTCAAAAATCTTATCTCCAGGACTTAGAACAGGATTCATCATTGCTAATAGAGAAGTAATTAATGCTCTTATAAGATTGAAAGAAGCCTCTGACCTTTGTTCTGGTACTTTAAATCAAAAAATGATATATCAATATTGGAGATTAGGCTTTCTTGAAAAACATATGGAAAAACTTAGAAAATCATATAAAGAAAAAAGAGATGCATTGAAAACAGCTTTAGAGAATACATTTAAAACTATTGCCAAATGGAACTATCCTCAGGGAGGCTTTTTCTTTTTCTTAACTTTTCCAGAATGGGTGGATGCATATAAACTTGCAGAGTATGCATTAAATAACAAAACAAGTTTTGTTCCTGGGGAAGAGTTTTTTGTATCTCAAGAGGGAAAAAACACTGCGCGAATATCTTTCTCTCAAGTTCCGGTAGATAAAGTCGAAGAAGGCGTCAAAAGACTCATAAGAGCATGGGAGGAATATAAAGAGAAAGAAAAAGAGAAAATAACTATATGATTTGGGACCTGGTAATTATTGGTGGAGGACCTGTAGGAAGCTTTGCAGGGTATTTAGCAGGAAATCATAATCTAAAAACCCTTATAGTAGAAGAACATAACAAGATAGGTGAACCTCTGCATTGTTTAGGAAAATTAAGTGTACATGCTTTTGAAGAATTTCCTCTTCCTCACGAACCTATAAGAAGTAATTTAAAAGGTGGCTATTTCTTCTTTCCTAATGGAAATTTTATAAAGTTAAAAAAAGCAAATCCTGATTCTTATATTCTTGATCGATCTCTTTTTGATATAATGCTTGCAAAAATGGCTGAAAAAAATGGCTGTACCTTTTTAATGTCAGCAAAAGCTATTGGAATTGAAAAAGAAAATAATAAGACAAAATTAATTGTAGAAGAAAAAGGTAAAAGAAAAGAGATTGAAACAAGAGTAATAATTAACGCTGAAGGAGCCAAAAGACAATTTGCTAAAAAATTAGGTCTTAGAATAAACCCTTATTTAGTATCCCTTCAATACGAGGTTACAGGATTAGAACTTCTCGATAATGAATGCGTTGAAGTTTATCTTGGATTAGAGTATTCTAAAGGATTCTTTCTCTGGATCTCTCCCTATGGAGATATGGCCAAGATCGGAGTTGCTGTAAAACCTTCTGAAAATCCTAAAATATATCTTGACAAATTCATAAATACTCTTAAAAAAACTCGAAATTTAAAACCTGAAATATTAAGAACTTATGGTGGAATTATACCCATTCTTGGTCCTTACGAAGAATATTTATACCCTAATATCATTATTATTGGTGATGCTGCAGGTTATAACAAATCCACCACAGGTGGAGGAATATATTTTGGTCTTTATGGAGCTCAAATAGCTATAGAGCAGGTAAAAAAATACCTTAAAGACAGCAATATTAATCACCTAAAAGTATTTCCTAAATTAACTTATAAAAAATTTGGAAAAGAATTAAAATTTACAAAAATAGCAAGAAAATTCTTAGACCAACTGAGTGATGAGAATTTAAACGAAATATACAAGATAATTAACTCTGAGGAAATTATAAGAACCATTGAGAATTTTGGAGATACTGCATATCAGACATCAATATTGAAAATAGTTCCTAAGTTACTTAAAAATAAAGATTTCTATAGAGTATTGAAATTAACACCAAAACTTTTAGACTCTTTATTTTAAAAAATAAAAGAGGGGAGGAGAGAATTCTCTCCTCCCATAAACTTCTTATTTAAATTCAATTAGAAGGAAACTCCTGTAGAGAATGTTAGGTATTTACGAATAGCATCAAAGTTACCACTAATAAGGTTTCCTAATCCATATAAGTATACTCCAACTGATAGATTAGCGTTAGAAACAGGAGTGTAAACTACTGCTAATTTAGCAGCTGCTGCTCCATTTTCAAGGTTTGTGGCATAGCCTGTTAAGGTAACCTTATCACTTAACTTGAAGGATGCACCAAGCTTTAAAGATACTGTATCCTTTAATTCTCCAGTACCAAGTGCAGAAATATCAGGAACTCCAACTGTAATATCAATTACAGTATTCTTTAACATCGATAATTCTACTCCACCATATACTGAGAATTTTGCATTATTATATGAAGCTCCTGCAAATCCTACTATATCTTTGCTAACTGGCATGCTTAAATCTATACCTAATGGACCTATATCACCTGTTAATACTCCGTATACACTATAGGCTACTTTGTCCATAGAACCAGAAAGGGTAACAGTTAAGTCTACTTCGCTCGCTTTATTTGTGGCTTGTAAATTAAGTTTTGTTGTTCCGAAACCTAAGTTCAAATTATTTAAAGTTACTGCTACAGTACTACTATTTTCTGGTTTTTTTGTGGCTATATTTATACTTGTATCGAACCCTAATGTTACTGTAAAGTTCTTTTCTACAGCTTTCTCAAGATTTGTTACTCTCTCATCTAAAGTAGATAATCTATCTACTGTCTCATCTAATCTTGTGGATACACCATCATTTAGTAGATATAGATCATCCACACTGGTGGATAGAGCATCTAAAGTAGAATTAATATTCTCAATATTAGTATTAATCTCATCAACTTTTGCATTAACATCATCAACTTGAGATTGCAATTCACTTACTACAGTGTTAACATCATCAATTGCAGTAGAAAGTTCACTTAATCTTGAATCTAAATCCATTATGAATGATTTAATTTCATCAAGCTCTGCAGGAACTTCTATGCCTTGTATAGATTCAATCCTTAAAATCAACTGATCAAGTTGATCTTTCAGTGCAAGCACTTCGTCAACTTTTCCAGAAAGATCCACAAGATTTGCATTAAGATCATCTACAGAACTCATAATATCAGAAATTGCACTATCTACATCATCAAGTCTTGTTTCTACAGCTGAGACTCTATCCTCAAGATCAGTTACTCTATTGGTTAAATCTTCAACATCTGGAACTTGAATCTCACTCATCTTCTCCTCAATCATCGCCTGTACTTCATCTAAGGATGGCTTATCTACTAATGCTGCCTCAACATCCGCAAGCCTGGAGTCTAAATCAGTTACAAACCCCTCAAGATCAGTTACTCTATTGGTTAAATCTTCAACATCTGGAACTTGAATCTCACTCATCTTCTCCTCAATCATC